>JBQCFF010000103.1:0-10809 GCA_051959485.1 Devosia sp.
GCTCGAGGCCTCCTTCGCCCGTTCGGCGTTGGCGAGCACCGTGGAGGCGAGCTGCTCCATGGCGGCCGAGGTTTCCTCGATGGTCGCCGCCTGCTTGGTGGTGCGCTCGGACAGGTCGTTGGCGCCCGACAGGATCTCGCCCGTCGCCAGCTTTAGGCCCTGCGAGGTTTCCTTGAGTTCGCCCACGATCGCGCCGAGCTTTTCGGCGACGGCATTGGTGTCGGCCTTCAGCCGCGCGAAGGCGCCCTGGTAGTCGCCCTGCATGCGCTGCGACAGGTCGGTGTCGGCCAGCGCCGCGAGGACCTCGCCGGTCTCGCCCAGCCCCGCATCGACGGAGGCCATCAACTGGTTGACGCTGAGCGCCAGCGCATCGAACTCGGGCTCGCCGAACTCGGCCACCAGCCGCTGCGAGAAGTCGCCGCGCAGGGCGGCCTCCACCGCCCCGGCGATGTCGGCCTGCAGATGCGCCATGCGGCGCGCATGCTCCGCCTGCTCGGCCTGGCTGCCCGCCTCGACGGCGGCCAGCTCGCGCATCGTCGCGGCATTGGCGCGGAACACCTCGACGGCGGCAGCCATGTCGGCGAGCTCGTCGCGGCGGTTGCGGCCGGGCACCTCGAGCTCGAGGTTGCCCTCGGCCAGCGCGGTCATGGCCTGCGTGAGCCTGCCGACCGGGCGCGTGACGCTGCGGGCGATGAAGAAGGCCGCCACCGCGGCGCTGGTCAGGACGAGCAGGCCGATCAGCAGCACCGTGTTCCGCAGGCTGTCCGACGGCGCGGCGACGAGCGCCGCCGGCTCCGCCGCCACCAGCACCCAGTGCGCGCCGCCGAAATCGACTGGCTGGCTGGCCGCCAGCAGGTGCTCGCCCACGCCCTCGAGCGGGCCGAAGCCTTCGTTGCCGATCTGCGCGTCGTCGACCGGCGCGCCGGTGACGGTGACGGCGAGGATGTCGTTCGCCGGGGTGCCCGGCAGGTCGTTGAGTGCCCTGCCCTCGCCGTTGAGCAGGATCACCTGCCGCCCCCCGGCCGAGCCGCGCGCGAGTAGCGCGCTGATCCGCGCCACCGGCAGCTGGAAGGCGAGCACACCGATGCGGAAGCCGGCGCGGTCGATCACCGGCGCGCCGATGAAACCCGCGGCCGCACCGCCGCTCGGCTCGTACGGGGCGAAGTCGGCCAGCGCCGTCTCGCCCGCCTCGAGCGTCATCGCGGTGCGGTAGACCTCGCCGAGCGCGCTGTCGGCCCACGGCCCGGCGCCCGCGTTGAAGTTGGTGGCGAAGTCGCGCTCCTTGGCGACGGAGTAGACGAGGTTGCCCATCGCGTCGAAGAGCAGCACGTCGTAGTAGCCCCGCGCCTGCATCAGCGCGCGATAGTCGGGGTTGAGGTTGCGGTGGTGCAGGTCGTAGACCGGCAGCTCGTCCGAGGTGTCGCGCAGGACACGCGCCTCGAGCGCTTCGGGCGCGTGCTCGACATAGGCCTTCTGCAACAGGGCCGTCGGGTCGCCCTGCCCCTTGAGCGACGCCATGGCGCCCGAGAACAGGTCGATGGAGGCCGAGACCTCGCTGCGCCCGGCGAACACGGTGAGGTCCTCGGCGACGCCGTCGAGATACTCGGTCAGGGCCGAACGCGCATTGGCCGCGGCGCTCGCCAGCCGGCTCTGGGCCTGCTCGTTGACGATCCGGTCGCCGACCACCCAGGCGGCGGCGCCGACGCTGACGCCGGCCACGAGGGCAATGGCCACCACCATTGCCGGAAGCTTCAGGGAGAGCCGCACGTCAACCTCCTGGGTTGAATGGCGGTTGCTGCCGCCGCCCTACAGGAAAGCACATTGCCGTTAAGGAGGTCTCAAGCGGCTGAACGCCGCCGCGGCTCCACCGGTACGGCCGCGTCGACCGTGAACATCGCCGCGATGCCACCGACCCGGCCCGCCTGCGTCTCGGTCTGCGCGATCGCCGCGTTGATCTGCTCGACGAGGGCCGCGCTGTGCTGGGCCATCTGGCCGAGCTGCCGCACCGCGGCGTTGACCTCGTCGATCGAGGCGGCCTGGTGGCGGCTGTCCGAGGCGATCTCCGACATCAGCGTACTGGAACGCTGCGCCGCCTCCAGCATGCTGACCAGCTTGCCCGAGGCTTCGGCGACGAGCCGCGTGCCACCCCGAACTTCCCCGCTGCTCGCCTCGATCAGGGCCTTCACCTCGCTGGAGGCCTGCGCCGCGGACTGGGCGAGGCGGCGCACTTCCACCGCCACGACGGCGAACCCCTTGCCCGCTTCGCCGGCCCGCGCCGCTTCGACCGAGGCGTTTAGGGCCAGGAGGTTGGTCTGGAAGGCGATATCGTCGATGAGCCCGATGATGTTGCTGATCTTGCCCGACGACTGGGTGATCCGCTCCATCGCGGCGTTCGCCTCCGCCATCACGGCGCCGCCCTCCTCCGCCGTGCGGCTGACTTCGGCGGCGACGTGGCGCGCCTCCTCGGCCTTGCCGGCACTGGCGCGAACGGTGCCGGCCAACTGGGTGGCGGCGGCAGCGGTCGCTTCGATGGTGGCGGCCTGGCGCCGCGTGCCCTCGCCGAGACCGTTGGCGGCCGAGAGAACCTCACCGGTAGTCGATTCCATTTCGTCCGCGCTGTGATGCAAGGCCGTGACCACCTCGCCCAGGCGCTCCGCAACCTGGTTCGCGTCGCGTCCGAGCTGGCCGACCGCCCCGCCATGGCTCGTCTTCATGCGATGGGTGAGATCGGCTTCGGCGAGGGCCGCGAAGGCGGCGGCGGTGTCGCCGACGATCTCGTCGAGCCGGTCCACCAGCGCGTTGACGCCGGCGGCGAGGCGGCCCAGTTCCGGGTCGGCGAAGCGGGCGTCGATCCGGCGGCTGAAATCGCCTTCGAGCGCCGCATCGACCACGTGGCCGACGCGATCTTGCAGGTCCAGCAGCATGCGGGCCCGGTCGCCCTGCGCGGCGAGGAGCTGGCGCTCCTTCTCGGTGCCCTCCGCGACCTTCAGGGCGGTGGCGCGGAACAGCTCCAGGCTGCGCGCCATGGTGCCAAGCTCGTTGCGCAGGCCGGTATACGGGATCTCGGCGGTGAGTTCGCCGCGCGCCAGCTGCTGCATCGCGCCGCTGAGGCGTGCGAGCCGGCGGCCAAGCAGGGCCCAGACGAGGCAGCCGGCGCCAAGGCCCGAGGCAACGATGGCCCCGATCGCCACGACCAGCCAGATACGGAAGCTCGCAGCGTCGATGCGGGACTGTAGTTCCGTGGCGAGGCTGGCAGCGGAACTCTGGCCAAGTGCCAGGGCCGCATCCTGGTAGGCGCGATGGGCGCTGTCGAGCCCGGCCCAGTCATACCCGGCGCGCAGCTCGGGCTTGCCGAGGGCGGCGATGCCCGCCTCCACCTTGTCGGCGAACGCGGCGGCTGCGGCGGTGTAGGCCTGGAGGGACGCGCTCTGCGGCTTGCCGTCGCCGGCGGTGGCGGTGGCGGCGCGGAATTCGGCCAGCACGGCGGCAAGGCGCTCGACGGCAGCGGGCAGTACGGTGGGCGCGTAGCGCGAGGCCTCGAGCAGCGCGGGCGACAGCGGCGCCGCGTTGGCGGCTTGCGGCACCGCGACCGCGAGGCCGGCATTGCCGTCGGCGTCGAGGGTCACGCCGGCGGCCTCGTGGATGCGGGCGATCAGCGTCGCCGCAGCCTGCCGCGCGGCGGCGGGGAAGGCGCCGCCGGCGAGTTCGCCCCTGAGCTCGGTATAAGCCCTGGAGAGCGCGGTGGTGCCAAGCTTTTCGTCATTCGTCTTCGCGGCGTCAGCCAGCGCCGGGTTCGGCCCGACGGGCAGCGCCCTGTCGCTGGCCAGGCTGCTGAGTTCGGGCAGCACCAGCCCGGCATAGCCGAGGCCGTCGGCCTCCAGCCTGGCCCGCTCGATAGTCGCGAGGTCCTGGACCACGGTGAAAGCGCCGATCGCCACCGGCAGGGCGATGGCGACGGCAATGGCGAGCCGGCGATAGATCGGCATGTGGTCCTTCCTGGACTTGGGCTTGACGAGCCGGGGACGTTCGCCCGGCGACGCTGTTTGCGGTGGGCGGGCTAGAACTCGGCCCAATCCTTGTCGAGGGCCGCGTTGCCCTGGTTCAGGTAGGACCGGGCCGCCATGCGAACCTTGTCCTGCAGGGCCTTGATCCCTCCCTTTGCCGGCTCGGGGGCGGGAGCGGGAGCGGCCTCGGGAGCGGACTCGTTCGCCTCCACCCGGAAGATCTCGACGATGCGGTCGAGCTCGACGGCCTGCGCCTCGGTCTGCTCGATCGCCGCGTTGGTCTCTTCCACCAAGGCGGCGTTGTGCTGGGTCATCTCGTCCATCTGGCGCACCGCGGCGCTGACTTCCTCGATCGCCGAGGCCTGTTCGCGGCTGGCATGGGCGATGGCGTCCATGGCGTCGTTCGACGAGCGGGCCGCGGCCAGCATGGCTTCGAGCTTGCTCGCCGCCTCGAGCACCAGCCGCGAGCCGCTGCTGACCTCGGTGCCCGACTGCTCGATCAGCGCCTTCACGTCGCTCGAGGCGCTGGCGGCGGACTGGGCGAGCCGGCGCACCTCCACGGCCACCACGGCGAAGCCCTTGCCGGCATCGCCGGCCCGGGCCGCCTCCACCGAGGCGTTGAGGGCCAACAGGTTGGTCTGGAAGGCGATGTCGTCGATCAGGCCGATGATGTTGCTGATCTTGCCGGACGACTGGGTGATGCGCTCCATCGCCTCGGTGGCGCGGTGCATGACCTGCCCGCCTTCCTCGGCCGTGCGGGTTACCCCCGCCGCCCCCTTCGATGCGTCGTTCGCCCGCTGCGCGTTGGCGAGCACGGTGGAGGCGAGCTGCTCCATCGCCGCCGAGGTTTCCTCGATGGTGGCGGCCTGCTTGGTGGTGCGTTCGCTGAGGTCGTTGGCGCCCGACAGGATCTCGCCCGTCGCCGTCTTCAGCGAGCGCGAGGTGTCCTTCAGGTCGAGGACGATCTCGCCGAGCTTCTCGGCGACCGCGTTGGTATCGGACTTGAGGCGCAGGAAGGCGCCCTCGTACTCGCCGTTGACGCGCCGGGTCAGGTCGGTCTGCGCGAGGGCCGCCAGCACCTCGCCGGTTTCGCCGAGGCCCCGCTCGACCGTCGCCACCAGCTCGTTGACCGAGCCCGCCAGCACGTTCAGCTCCTGGTCGGGAAAATCCGCCGCGACCCGCCGGCTGAAATCGCCGGCGATGGCGGCATCCACCACTTCGCCGAAGGCGCGCTGCAGCTGCTGCATCATGGCGGCGCGGTCGACCCGGCGCTGCTGCGAGGCGGCGCGCTCGCCCTCCGTCATCTCGGTGACCTTGGCGGCATTCTCCCTGAACACCTGCACGGCCTTGGCCATGGCGCCGATCTCGTCGGAGCGGTCGGCGCCCGTAACCTCGACGTCGAGGTTGCCCGCGGCGAGCGCGTCCATGGTGCCGGTCAGCCGGCTGAGCGGCCGGGTGAAGGCGCGGGAGTAGAGGTAGCCGCCGGCGGCGGCCAGCACCAGCAGGCCCGCGCCGACCAGCAGCATCATGTTGCGCATGTCGGTGACCGGCGCGAACGCCTCGGCCTCGGAGATGGTGGTCACCATCGCCCACCTGGCGCCGTTGAACTCCACCGGCGTGGCGGTCGCGATCATCCGCATGCCGCGATAGTCGGACGTCGTGCCGCCCCCCTTCGCCCCATCGAGGGCGGTGGCGACGATCGGGTTCTCGTAGCGCGAGGCCAGGATGTCGTCGCCGTCCGAGAAGCTCGAGTCCGAGCGCATCAGGTAGTCGGCGCCGACGAAGAAGCTCTCGCCGGTGTGGCCGAGATTGTCCTTGTTCTGCATCATCGCGTTGATGGTGGCGACCGGCATCTCGACCGCCAGCACGCCCATCAGCTTGTTGCGCTGATCGAAGACCGGGCTGGCGAGGAAGCTCGCCGGGCCACCCGCGGGAGCGTAGATCGACACATCCTCGAACGCCACCTGCCCCGGCTCGGTGAGGGCCAACGCGGCGCGGTAGGCGCGACCGAGGCCGGTATCCGCCATTTCGCCGCCTTCGCCGAAATTGCGGGCGTAGTCGTCGTTCTTCATCACCGAGTAGATGAGGTTGCCCTTGAGATCGAAGAGGAACAGGTCGGCATAGCCGCGCTGTTCCATCTGCCGGCGGAAGATCGGATGTGCCTTGACGTGCTGGAAGTCGTAGCTGGTCTTCTTGACGCCCTCGCCCGCCGGTGCGTCGAGCGCCTGGCGTTCGCCCACCGGGTTGGGGTTGCTGTCGATGTAGCTGTGCCGCAGCGTGGCAACGGGATCGAGCGGCGGCTTGGCCGTGCTCAGCTGGCCCCAGCCGACGGCAAGGTCACGCACCGCCGCGAAGGTGAGCTCCGCCGCCGCCGTGCTCACTACATCGGTCTGGATGGCGCTCAGGAAGCCCTGGAACTCCTTGGCGCGCTCGTCGGCAACGGTCTGCATCTGCCGGGCGCTCAGCTGGTCGACCGTGTTCGAGCCGATGAGGTAGCTGGCGGTGCTGACGCCGGCACTCACCAGCAGCGCCGAAATCACCATGGCGAGGGGGAGCTTCTGGGCAATCTTCAGTTTCGGCAACCGGACCATCAGCGCACTACCGTTTTTGGGCTGCGCGGGGCCGCTCCGAACGGAAAGCATGAGGATTCCGCCGGCCTACCCCGAAGCCAGGACAATGGCCGGAGCCTAGGGCAGCCGAGATTAATTTCTGATTACGTGCGACCGGGCACGCCAAGTAATCCGGCCATGTAGTCGATTACACGACAGATGCCGGAAAAGCAGCGGCCGCCCATCGGGCGGCCTGCAACTGAATTTCCATTGCAGTTCAACGACTAGGAGAGGACGCCGATCACCGCCTCGATGCGCTTCTTCATGGTCGAGGCGTCGAACGGCTTGATGATGTAGTTGTTGACCCCGGACGAGATCGCCTCCTTCACCTGCTCCTTGTCGGAACGACCGGTCGCCATGATGAAGGGCATGGCCTGCGTCTTGGGATGCTTGCGGATGACGCGCAGCAGCGTCAGCCCGTCGATGTCTTCCATGTTCCAGTCGGAAATGATCAGGTCGACACTGCCCTTTTCGAGCTTGCCCAGGGCGTCGCGGCCGGACTTGGCCTCGATGATGTTGGTGAAACCCAGCTGCGTGAGGATGTACTTGCAGATGCCCCGCATCGACTGCTGGTCATCGACAATCAT
This sequence comes from Devosia sp., assembly GCA_051959485.1. Taxonomy (GTDB): domain Bacteria; phylum Pseudomonadota; class Alphaproteobacteria; order Rhizobiales; family Devosiaceae; genus Devosia_A. Next base: position 7,201 of record JBQCFF010000103.1, read on the forward strand.
CACGCTGACTGCACTTGCCTTCGGCATGGTTACGCTACGCCTTCTAGCCGCCCGAAAACCCACGGGTCGCGCGCTTCGGACCGTAGGGAAATTCCGTTACCAAAGCCTCAATCCGACCGGGCTTATGCCGCCGATCTGATGCGGGTGACCGCCGCTGCAAGCCGCGCGGCCACCGCTTCGATGGGGACCTGTTCGACCACCGCGCCCTCCTCGAAGGCGACGCGCGGCATGCCGTAGACCAGTGCCGACGCCTGACTCTGCCCGATGGTGTAGGCACCGGCATCGCGCATCAGCTTCAGGCCTTTCGCTCCGTCGCGCCCCATGCCGGTGAGGATGGCGCCGACCGCCATGGCGCCGACGGTCTTCGCCACCGATTCGAACAGCACGTCGACGCTGGGACGATGGCCGGAGGCGAGCTCGTCCTGCGCCAACCGGCACTTGAGCTGGCCCGAGCTGCGCTCGACCCGCAGGTGGTAGTCGCCGCGGGCGACATACGCGTGGCCGGGCAGCAGCGGCATGCGGTCCTCGGCCTCGAGCACCTTGAGGTCGGTGATCTCGTCGAGCCGGCCGGCGAAGCGGGCCGTGAAACCCGGGGGCATGTGCTGGGCGATGACGATCGGCGGACAGTCGGGCGGCATGCCGCTCAGCACGACGCGAATCGCCTCGACGCCACCGGTCGACGCGCCGATGGCGATCAGCGTACCGGCGGGCGCGGCGGCGGTGCGCACCGGCACGTTGGCCGGCGGGGCGCGCAGGGCGCGGCCCTTCACGTCGGAATTGGCGGCGGCGCGCACCTTGAGGCGCAGGTTCTCGCCGAACGCCTCGAGCCCGCCGGAGAGCGAGGCATTCGGCTTGCCGACGAAATCGACGGCGCCCAGCTCCATCGCCAGCAGCGTTTCGCTGGCGCCCTTGGTGGTGAGGGTGGAGACCATCACCACCGGCAGCGGGTGCAGGCGCATCAGCTTGTCGAGGAACTGCAGCCCGTTCATGTTCGGCATCTCGATGTCGAGCGTGACGACGTCGGGGCTGAGCCGCTTCACCTTCTCGCGCGCCTCGAGCGGATCGGCGGCGGTCCCGACCACGACGATGTCACCGTCCTTGCCGAGGGTGCGCGACAGTACCTCGCGGATGAGCGCGGAGTCGTCGACGACCAGCACCTTGATGCTCATGCTGCGTCCCTCGCCTTGAGCTGTGCACGCGCCCGGTAGATGGTCTTGCCGACGAGGCGGAAGTCGTGGCTGCCGGCGCCGAGGTTCTCGGAGTGGCCGATATAGAGGAAGCCATCCGGCACGAGGATCGCGCCCAGCCGGGCGAAGAGCTGCCCCTGCGTCTGCTTGTCGAAGTAGATAGCGACGTTGCGGCAGAACACGGCGTCGAACTGGCCGCGCATCGGCCATGGGTTGTGAATGAGGTTGAGCGGCTTGAAGGCGACCAGCTCGCGCGCCGCCTCGGGAATGCGCACCTGACCCGGCCCCGCGGGCTCGAACAGCGCCGCACGCTCGGGCGACAGGCCGTTGAGCTCACCGACCGGATAGAGCCCGGCCGCTGCCCTGGCGACGACATTGGTGTCGATATCGGTGGCGAGGATGCGGAAGTCCCAGCGCTTCAGCTCCGGGAACGCCGCGAGCAGGTCGAGCGCGATGGTGTACGGCTCCTGCCCGGTCGAGCAGCCCGCCGACCAGATCCGCAGTTTCGGCCGCCCGTCGAGGCTCCGGCGCGGCCGCTGCTGCATCAGCTGCGCGACATAGGTGCGCAGGTGCACGAAATGATGGTCTTCGCGCCAGAAGCGCGTCAGGTTGGTGGTGAGCGCGTTGACGAAATCCTGCGCATCGGCCGGCGTGCCGGCCTGCTCCAGGTAGTCGAGATAGGCATCGAAGGACTTGAGCCGCAGCGTCCGCAGCAGCTTGCCGAGCCGCGAGATCACCAGGGTGCGCTTCGCATCCGACAGCGAAATGCCCGCCTCGGCATGCACACGCGCCTTGACCCGGTTGAACTCCCGGTCACTGAGGGCAAATTCGCCCTGCTCCATTGATGCCCCCCGTTCGGCTCAACTGGCCGATTGCTTGCGCGCCGGGAGCTGCAACGCCTTGGCCGCGACCGTCCCGACGGCGGTGACGTTGCTGTCGAGCCGGGCGATCGCGCCGCTACCCTCGTCCAGCGCGCCGGCGATCATGTCCGTCTCATTGCTTAGATTCTCTAAATGCGCCCCGAGACCGGAGAGGATTTTCGTCAGGGTTTCGGCCTCGGCCGCCGACTGGTCGGAACGGGCGCGGCTGCTGCCCACCATGACGCGGATTTCCTTGGCTGCCTTCTGCGTCGCCTGGGCCAGCGTCCGCACTTCGGCGGCGACCACGGCGAAGCCCGCCCCCTTCTCGCCGGCGCGCGCCGCCTCCACCGCCGCGTTGAGGGCGAGCAGGTTGGTGCGGAAGCTGACGTCCTCGATGGCGCCGACCATCCGGTCGATCTCGGCATTGGTGGTGCCCACGCCGTCGACCGCGGCGCCGGTGCGCCGTGCGGCGAGCGCTGCGTCGGTCGCGAGCTGCACCGCCTGCCGCTCGAGCGCTCGCACCACCTTGGTGTGGTCGCGGCTCTTGCCGAGGGCGTCGGTGGCGACGGCAAGCCCGGCGCGACTCTGGTCGGCCAGTTCGGCCAGCGAGGTCACGCTGGCCCGATAGCGGTCGATGGCGCGCAGGATCGCCTCCATCTTGGCTTCGAGCAGGTCGCGCGCCACCGCCGCCTCGTCGCGCTCGGCGAGGATTTCGTCGATGGCGTGCCGGAACGCCCGCAGCTGCGGCGCGAGGCCGGTGGAGCCGGCGAGCAGCGCCGGATCGACATCTTCGCCGCCCAGCAGCTGCTGCAGCCCGCGGATCGGGCGGTCGAAGCCCTCGAGCGCTTCGCCGAGGGCCTTCAGCGCCGGCGAGTGCTGCATGCTCCACGAGTCGAAGCGGAAACCGGTGCGGCCGTTGGCGAGCGCGGTGACGAACGCGTCGAAATCGTCGTCGGCGATGTGGACGCCGGCCGGCACCAGTTCCACCAGTTCGCGCCCGCCCACGAGGCCCTGCCACGAGGGGACGAAGCGACCCTGCCCCAGCGAGACGATGCCATCCCCGGCCTCTTGCGCATCGCGCAGCAGGTCAGCCGCCTCGGCGCCCTCGATCAGCCGGGGGTCGAGCGCTTCTGCCCCGGCGGTCACTCCGGTGAGCTGTCCCTCGCTGTCTACCAGCACGGCGGGGTGCCGGAGCTCTCGGAACGCCGCCTTGAACTGCTGCGCCCGATCCAGCCGCTGGCACAGGCTCGCGACGATGGCCTCGACACTCGTCGCCTCCTGCGGCTCGAGCCCGAGTGCGGCGCCCAGCGTCCGCAGCCGGGCGCCGAACCGGCGATCCGCAACAATGCCGAGGATGGTGGTAGCCGCGAACGCCGCGACGCAGCCAAGGCCCGCGACCGCCAGGGCCGGCAGCCCGACGCCGAGCAGCATGACGGCGCCCGCCGCGAGCAGCACCGCGGCGAACCAGGCGAAACCGGCAATGAGTGCAACGCTGCGGCGGCGCACGAATCACGGACCCCGGGCGGGCCTCCCCAGGCCCCTCGGACGCACCCTATGGGCCC
>JBQCFF010000104.1:0-13452 GCA_051959485.1 Devosia sp.
GCCCGGACGTAGTAGGCGTCGTAGTAGCCGGCCGACAGCACGTAGGTGCCGATCATCACGCGGCGCTTCACCTCGCGCCCGAAGCCCTTCGCCCGGCTCAGCTCGTACAGGTCGGTGATGTCCTTGCCGGTGTCGCGCAGCCCGTACTTCACGCCGTCATAGCGCGCCAGGTTGGACGAGGCCTCGGCCGGCGCCACGATGTAATAGGCCGGCAGCGCGTACCTGGTGTTCGGCAGCGAGATGTCGCGGATCTCCGCGCCCTCCGACTTCAGCCAGTGGATGCCGCGCTGCCACAGCGCCTCGATCTCTTCCGGCATGCCGTCCATGCGATACTCGCGCGGGATGCCGATGGTCAGGCCCTTGACGCCCCGCTCCACCGCCGCGGCGAAGTCCGGCACGGCCAGTTCCACCGAGGTGGAATCCTTGGGGTCGAACCCGGCCATCGAGCCGAGCATGATCGCCGCATCTTCCACCGTCCGCGCGATCGGCCCGGCCTGGTCGAGCGACGAGGCGAAGGCCACCACGCCCCAGCGCGAGCAGCGCCCGTAGGTCGGCTTGATGCCGACGGTACCGGTCAGCGCCGCCGGCTGGCGGATCGAGCCGCCCGTATCGGTCGCGGTCGCCGCAGCGCAGAGCCACGCCGACACCGCCGCCGCCGAGCCGCCGGACGAACCGCCCGGCACCAGCTGGGCATTCGAGTCGGCGGCGCGCCACGGGTTGATCACCGGCCCGTAATACGAGGTCTCGTTCGACGAGCCCATGGCGAACTCGTCCATGTTCAACTTGCCGAGCATCACGGCGCCGTCGCGCCACAGGTTCGACGTCACCGTCGACTCGTACTCGGGCTTGAACGCATCGAGGATGTGGCTTGCCGCCTGCGTGTGCACGCCCTTGGTGGCGAACAGGTCCTTGATGCCGAGCGGCACGCCCTCGAGCGCCCCGCCCTCCTCGGCCGCGAGCTTCTCGTCGCTGGCCTTGGCCATCTCGAGGGCGCGCTCGCCGGTCACCGCCACGAAGGCGTTGAGCTTGGGGTTGGCGCCCTCGATCGCGTCGAGATACGACCTGGTCAGCTCGGTGGAGGAGAACTCCTTGCGCTTCAGCCCGTGGCGGGCGGCAGCAAGAGTAAGGCGGGTGAGATCGGTCAAGGCAAGCTCGCGGGATGAGACGCGGGGAATTTCCCGCCGTTCCTATAGGGCAGTTGCGATCGCCGCAACCTCAGGCCACAGCCGGCTGGCTGAGCCACTTCTCGAAGAAAGCGGAGTATCTGCTTTCGGGATAGTCGAGGAAAGCGCCACAGGGGGTGAAACCCGCCTTCGTGTACAGCCGGCGCGCCGGCTCGAAACCCTCGACAGCGCCGGTTTCCAGCATCAGGTGGGCGATCCCCGTGTCGCGCGCCAGCTGCTGGATGGCATCGAGCAGCGCCGCCCCGACGCGCTGCCCCCGCACCTCGGGCCGCGTGTACATGCGCTTCACCTCGGCCATTTCCGGCGACTCGAGCTTGAGCGCCCCCATGCCGACGGCCCGACCGTTCTCGTCCCGCGCCACGAACAGCGTGGTCGCCGTGTCGGCCATCTGCTCGACCGTCATCTGGAACTGGAATTCGGGCGGCGACAGCGGGTTGAGGTAGGCGTTCAGCTCCTGCACCAGCTGCCGGACATCGTCCTGCAGCGGCGTCTCGACGGCGATGCTGACGGCCATCGCCTACTCCACGACCTTGGGCACCATGAAGAAGTTGTCTTCGGTGAGCGGCGCATTGGCGACGATCTTCTCGGCATAGCCGCCGTCCGTCACCTTGTCCTCGCGCCGGCGCAGCTGCATCGGCATCACCGAGGTCATCGGCTCGACGCCCGACACGTCGACCTCGTTCAGCTGCTCGACGAAGCCCAGGATGACATTGAGCTCATCCTGGTACTGGGCCACCTCGCTCTCCTCGATGCGGATGCGCGCAAGGCGACCGATACGCTTCACGGTGGCGGCGTCGACGGACATGGATCACTCCAACAGAGGCAATTGTTTCGCGCGTTCTAGCAACGCGGCCCTCAGACTTCCAGCGCCATTCCGGGCTCGAGTGCGACCAGCAGCGTGTCGCCGAGCCTGTCGCGCAGCGCGCCGACCGCCCGCTCGATCACCGCGTCCGACGCCCCGATGGCGATCAGGCGCGGCCCGTTGTCCTCGAGCATCCGCAGCGCCACGGCGTCCGCCTCGTCGTCGAAGGCGACGACCACTGCATCCCGGACCCAGCGTCCGGCCCGGCCCATCGGCCCTTTCAGCAGCAGCAGCGGCGGCTCGCCGGCCGCCGCCACCAGCGCCCCGCCGGCGATGCCGTGCACCAGCACTTCCGGCAGGTCGGCGTCCTCGATCATCGCCGAAGCCCGCCGCGGCTGCCACAGTGCCGGATCCACCGCCTCGCCCGCATCGTCGATGAAGAAGGTGGCGTCGGCGCCCGACACCAGCTCCTCCGCATCCACGCCGCCTATGGCCGCAGGATCGGCCACCAGGATCCTGCCGCCGATATGGATGCGGATCGTCGAGCCGGCGAACCAGGTGAGCTTCATCGTTCCTCACGCATGTGGAAAATGCGCAGGACTCGGATCACGTCCCCGACGATGTCGTAGCGGAGTTCGTAGTGGCCGACGAGAATGCGACGTACTTCCTGGGGCAGCATCGACTCAACGATTGCTCCCGCCCGCGGCTGGTCGAGCAATCGAAGGGGTGCCACGATCAGTGTGTCTACCGCTCTCGAAGCGGCCCCAGGGCTCTTCAAGGCCAGAAAGTAGTGAACCCTGCGCAGGTCTTCCCGTGCCTCGTCAGTCCAACTCAGGTGCATCAGGCTTTACGCGGCTTAGGCCGCGGAAGGGGATTGTCGGTCGATAGACTCTTCGCCCACGCGGCCACCTCCTCATGGGGGATGGTGCCGACTCGATCCGCGCTCTCGAGCGCTTCCCTCGTCCGCCGGTCCTTGTCCTCTTCCCAATCGACCCAATCGGTGAGGGCGCGCTTGACGATCCAGGCGCGGGAGCGCTCCATGCTCTTGGCGTAGCGGTCCACTTTCTCGGCGAGCTCTTCGGGGATATGGGCAGTCAGGACTCGGGTGCTCATGGCAATCGTCTCCAATCAAACCTAATCATAGTGATTGCCGACGATTAATCCAATGTCAGACACGCTCGACCACCTCCCACCCACCGGCAAGCTGCTCGGGCTCGACCTCGGGACCAGGACCATCGGCGTCGCCATCTCCGACGGCATGCGCTATTCGGCCACGCCGCTCGAAACCATCAGGCGCACCAAGTTCACCGAGGACGCGAACCGCCTGCTGGCGCTCATCGCCCAGAACAATGTCGTCGGCCTGGTGCTCGGCCTGCCGCTGAACATGGACGGCTCCGAAGGGCCCCGCGTGCAGTCCACCCGCGCCTTCGCCCGCAACCTCGCCAACAAGACCGACCTCCCCATCGCCTTCTGGGACGAGCGGCTGTCCACCGCAGCCGTCACCCGCACCCTGATCGAAGCGGATGTCCGCCGCGACAAGCGGGCCGAGGTCGTCGACAAGCTGGCGGCGAGCTACATCCTCCAGGGCGCGCTGGAACGCCTCCGCCGCTCCTGAACGGCTCCGGCGAGGCCAGGCCCTCGTGGAAAATACATAGTTCGGCTGTACATCCGCGCCTGCCCTGCGCTAGACCCCGCCGAACCTGAAGGACTGGAGCATGGCACTGAGTTCGCCCGCATCGTCCCCCGGCGGCCCGGCGGCCGCCTACCCGCCTTTCCGTCACAAGCACCTGCTCGGCATCAGCCAGCTCAACCAGTACGAGATCGTCGAGCTGCTCGATCGCGCGGCGGCGATGATCCCGGTCTCGCGGCAGCCGCGGAAGACCCTGCCGACGCTGTCGGGCAAGACGCAGATCAACCTGTTCTTCGAGCCCTCCACCCGCACGCAGTCGAGCTTCGAGATCGCCGGCAAGCGCCTCGGCGCGCAGGTGACCAACATGTCGGTCCGCACCTCGTCGGTCAGCAAGGGCGAGACGCTGGTCGATACCGCCACCACCCTCAATGCCATGCAGCCCGATGTCATCGTGGTGCGGCACGGCGCCTCCGGCGCGGTCGAGCTGCTGAGCCAGAAGGTCGGCTGCGCGGTGATCAATGCCGGCGACGGCGCGCACGAGCACCCCACCCAGGCGCTGCTCGATGCCCTCACCATCCGGCAGCACAAGGGCGATCTCGCCGGCCTCACCGTCGCCATCTGCGGCGACATCGCGAACTCCCGCGTCGCCCGCTCCAACCTCTTGCTGCTCGGCGCCATGCAGGCCCGCACCCGCGTCGTCGCCCCCCGCACCCTGCTGCCGCGCGGCATCGAGGCACTGGCGACCGAGGTGTTCACCGACATGCGCGAGGGGCTCAGGGACGCCGACGTGGTGATGATGCTGCGCCTCCAGCACGAGCGCGCCAGCGGCAAGATGATTCCCTCCGTCCGCGAGTACTACCGCTTCTACGGCCTCGACGAGGAGAAGCTCGCCCATGCCAGGCCCGACGCCATCGTCATGCATCCCGGCCCGATGAACCGCGGCGTCGAGATCGACCCGGCGATCGCCGACGGTCCCCGCTCGGTCATCACCGAGCAGGTCGAGATGGGCGTCGCCGTCCGCATGGCGGTGCTCGATACCCTGCTCGCCGAGCGCGAGGTGTCGGCATGACCCGGCCCATCGTCATCGCCAACGCCCGGGTCGTCGATCCGGCGACCAATCGCGACGCCCCCGGGGCCGTGCTGGTGCAGGAGGGCAGGATCGCCGGCATCGCCGACGGCGCGCCGCAGGGCGTGCCCGAGGGCGCCGAGCACATCGACGCGCGCGGCATGGTCGTCGCCCCCGGCCTCATCGACATGCGCGTCTTCACCGGCGAGCCCGGGCACGAATACCGCGAGACCCTGGCCTCGGCCGCGGAAGCCGCCGCCGCCGGAGGGGTCACCAGCTTCGTGCTGATGCCCGATACCACCCCGGTGATCGACGATGGCGCGCTGGTCGATTTCATCCTGCGCCGCGCCCAGGCCACCGCCTCGGTCAACATCCTCCCGGCCGCCGCGCTCACCCGCGGCCTCAAGGGCGAGGAGATCACCGAGTACGGGCTGCTGAAGGAGGCGGGCGCCGTGGCGCTCACCGACGGCCGGCAGTCGATCCAGTCGGCCGGCCTGCTGCGCGCCGCCTTCTCCTACGCCCGCAACTTCGAGCTGCCGGTGATCCACCAGCCGGCCGAGCGCTCGCTGATCGGCGACGGCGTGATGAACGAGGGGCTGCTGGCCAGCGTCTCCGGCCTCAAGGGCATCCCGGTCGAGGCCGAGACCATCCCCCTCGCCCGCGACCTGCAGCTCGCCGCCCTCACCGACGTCCGCTACCACGCGGCGCAGATCTCGACCGCCGCCGCCGTGGAGCTGCTGGCCGCCGCGAAGCGTCGTTCCGGGCGGGTCTCCGCCGGCATCTCGATCAACAACCTCTCGCTCAACGAGAACGACGTCGCGCCCTACCGCACCTTCTTCAAGCTGGCGCCGCCGCTCCGCTCCGAGGACGACCGGCGCGCCGTCATCGACGGCCTCAACTCGGGCGCCATCGACACCATCCACTCCGCGCACGACCCGCAGGACTCCGAAGTGAAGCGCCAGCCCTTCGCCGAGGCTTCGGACGGCGCCGTCGGCCTCGAGACGCTGCTCGCCGCCGCGCTGCGCCTCGTCCACTCCGGCGACGTGCCGCTCATGACCATCCTCCGCGCCATGACCAGCCGGCCGGCCGAAATCCTCGGGCTCGACTCGGGCCGCCTCGCCATGGGCTCACCCGCCGACCTCGTGCTCTTCGACCCCGAGTTTCCCTGGGTGGTGAAGGAAGGCGCGCTGCGCTCGCGCTCGCGCAACACCGCCTTCGAGGGCGCCCGCATGCAGGGCGCCGTCATGCACACCTTCGTTGCGGGCCGCCGCGTCTTCAGCCATGCTGCCGCTTCGGAGGGCGCCAACGCATGAATTTCCTGATCGCCACGGTGCTGGGGTATCTCCTCGGCTCCATTCCCTTCGGACTGCTGCTGACCCGCATGATCGGCGTCGACATCCGCTCGATCGGCTCGGGCAATATCGGCGCCACCAACGTGCTGCGCACCGGCAACCGCTGGCTCGCCGCCGCGACCCTGCTGCTCGATGCCGGCAAGGGCGTCGTCGCCGTGCTCATCGCCCGCTACTTCCTCACCGCCGGAGCCGACTCGCCGCTTGCCGCCGATGTCATCCTTTACCTCGCCGGCGTCGGCGCCTTCTTCGGCCACGTCTTCCCGGTCTGGCTCGGCTTCAGGGGCGGCAAGGGCGTCGCCACCTATATCGGCGTGCTGCTCGGCTGGAATTGGGGCGTCGGGCTCATCTTCTGCGGCGTCTGGCTGCTGATCGCGCTGGCCCGCCGCTATTCCTCCCTCGCCGCGCTCACCGCCGCCGCCACCGCGCCGATCTTCGGCTATGCGCTGAGCCCCACCGACCTGCGGGGTTACAGCCTCGCCGCCGCCTGCGCGCTGCTCAGCTTCATCCTCTACTTCAAGCACTGGGGCAACATCCGCCGGCTGATGGACGGCACCGAGCCGAAGATCGGCTCCGAGAAGAAAGCCGGCTGACCCATGGCCGACGGCGCGATCCTGCTCTCGCCGTCCCAACGTGTCGCCTGGCTGAGGCTGATCCGCACCGACAATGTCGGGCCGCAGACCTTCCGCCAGCTGCTGAACCGCGAGGGCTCGGCCGAGGCGGCGCTCGCCGCCCTGCCCGACCTGGTGCAGCGCTCCGGCACCCGCGTGCGCATCCCGTCGATCACCGAGGCCGAGGACGAGATCGCCGGCCTCGAGCGCTACGGCGCCCGCCTCGTCGCCTCGGGCGAGTATGACTACCCGGCGCTGCTCAAGTACATCGCCGGTGCCCCGCCGCTCGTCGCCATCGCCGGCGGGCAGCGCGTCGACTGGCGCCGCAACGTCGCCATCGTGGGCGCCCGCAACGCCTCCGCCGCCGGGCAGAAGTTCGCCCGCATGCTGGCGGGTGATCTCGGCTACGCGCAGTACACGATCATCTCCGGCCTCGCCCGTGGCATCGACGCAGCGGCCCATGCCGCCTCGCTGCAGACCGGCACTGTAGCCGTGCTGGCGGGCGGCATGGACCAGATCTACCCCGCCGAGAACCTGCCGCTCGCTCGCGAGATCATCGAGAACGGCGGCGCGCTGGTCACCGAGATGCCGCTCGGCTGGGAGCCGCGGGCCCGTGACTTCCCCCGCCGCAACCGCCTCGTCTCCGGCATGACGCTGGGCACCGTCGTCGTCGAGGCCGCCCGGCGATCCGGCTCGCTCATCACGGCGCGGCTGGCGCTGGAGCAGAATCGCGAGGTCTTCGCCGTGCCCGGCTCGCCGCTCGACCCGCGGGCCGAAGGCGGCAACGCGCTGATCCAGCAGGGTGCCCACCTGATCACCGGGGCGCAGGACATCATCGACGTGCTGCGCGAGGCCGACCCGGCGCGCTCCAGCCTGCTCGAACCGGACTGGCTGCCCGAAGTCGACTTCTTCGAGCTCTCACCGCCTTCCGACAACGAGCGCGCCATCCTCCTCGAGTCCCTCAGCGTCACGCCGATCCCCATCGACGACGTGATCAAGTCCACCGGCATCGCCACCGGCCGGGTGCAGACCCTGCTGCTCGAGCTCGACCTCGAGGGCCGCCTCGAGTGGTCGAGCGGCCAGTTGGTCGCCCTCCGTCCCTAGCAGGAATTCCCACACAATCTTCCCCCATAGGGGGAATGCCGGGGGTCCGGCCGGGGGCCGTTGACAGCCCCTACCCGCTTCACCATGTTGCGGCCGGTTCGGAAGCCTCCTCGAAAGCACTATCCTCATGAAGCTCGTCATCGTTGAAAGTCCGGCTAAGGCCAAGACGATCAACAACTATCTTGGCCAGGACTACGAAGTCCTGGCGAGCTTCGGCCACGTCCGCGATCTGCCGGCCAAGGACGGCTCGGTGCTGCCCGACGAGGATTTCGCCATGAGCTGGGAGGTCGATGCGGCCTCCCGCAAGCGCCTGACCGATATCGGCAACGCACTGAAGAATGCCGACGAGCTGATCCTCGCCACCGACCCCGATCGCGAGGGCGAGGCAATCTCCTGGCACGTGCTCGACGTGCTCAAGCAGAAGAAGCTGATCAAGGACAAGCCGGTCAGCCGCGTCGTCTTCAACGCCATCACCAAGGCCGCGATCACCGAGGCGATGCAGCACCCGCGTGCCATCGACGTGCCGCTGGTCGATGCCTACCTGGCGCGCCGCGCCCTCGACTACCTCGTCGGCTTCACCCTGTCGCCGGTGCTGTGGCGCAAGCTGCCCGGCTCGCGCTCGGCTGGCCGCGTGCAGTCGGTGGCGCTGCGCCTCGTCTGCGACCGCGAGAGCGAGATCGAACGGTTCAGGGCGCAGGAATACTGGTCGATCGGCGCCCGACTCAACGAGAAGGGCAAGAGCTTCGAGGCCCGCCTCTACTCCGTCGACGGCAAGAAGACCGACAAGCTGGATATCGGCAACGGCGCCGACGCGGAGGCGCTGAAGGCCGCCATCGAGGCCGGCACCTTCTCGGTCACGGCGGTGGACAAGAAGCCGACCCGGCGCAACCCCTATCCGCCCTTCACCACCTCGTCGCTGCAGCAGGATGCGAGTTCGCGCCTCGGCTTCTCGCCCAGCCGCACCATGCAGATCGCGCAGCGCCTCTACGAGGACGGCGTCATCACCTACATGCGTACCGACGCCGTGCAGATGGCGCCGGAGGGCATCGACCAGGCGCGCCGCGCCATCGTCAAGGAATTCGGCGCCGACTACCTGCCGGAAAAGGCCCGCATCTACCAGACCAAGGCGAAGAACGCGCAGGAGGCCCACGAGGCCATCCGCCCCACCGACATGTTTCGCCACCCCAACACGCTGCGCGGCAACGACGAGCAGTTCAAGCTCTACGAACTGATCTGGAAGCGCACGCTGGCGAGCCAGATGCGCTCCGCCGAGATCGAGCGCACCACGGCCGACATCGCCGTCTTCGCCACCAGCCGCGACATCGCGCTGCGCGCCGTCGGCTCGGTCGTCACCTTCCCCGGCTTCCTCGCGCTCTACGGCGTGCAGGCGAAGGAAACCCGCGACACCGACGAGGCCGAGGACGACGAGGACAGCCGCGAGTTGCCGCCGCTCGCCGTCGGCGACCGGCCGAAGCTCGAACAGGCGCTGATCGAACAGCACTTCACCCAGCCGCCGCCCCGCTACACCGAAGCCAGCCTGATCAAGAAGATGGAAGAGGTCGGCATCGGCCGCCCGTCCACCTACTCGGCCACCGTCTCGGTCTTGCAGGATCGCAACTACGTCCGCGTCGAGAAGCGCGCGCTGATCCCCGAGGATCGCGGCCGCATCGTCACGGCGTTCCTCGAGAGCTTCTTCAAGCGCTATGTCGGCTACGACTTCACCGCCAACCTCGAAGAGCAGCTCGACCTCATCTCCGATGGCAAGCTCGCCTGGAAGGACGTGCTGCGCGACTTCTGGACCGATTTCCAGGCGCATGTCGAAGAGATCAAGGACCTCCGCGTCTCCGAAGTCCTCGACGCGCTGAACGACCTGCTCGCCGACCACATCTTCCCGGCCCGCGCCGACGGCTCGGACCCGCGGCGCTGCCCGAACTGCGGCACCGGCCAGCTGTCGCTGAAGCTGGGCAAGTTCGGCGCCTTCATCGGCTGCTCGAACTACCCCGAGTGCCGCTACACGCTGCAGCTTTCGGACGCCGCCGCCGGTGGCGCGTCGGAAGCCGGCGCGGGCGATGGCGTCATCGGCACCGACCCCGAGAGCGGCCTCGACGTGCTCTTGAAGTCCGGCCGCTTCGGGCCATATGTGCAGCTCGGCGACGGCGACGAGCCGAAGCGCTCGTCCCTGCCCAAGGGCTGGACGCCGGACAGCCTGACGCTCGAGCGCGCCCTGCAACTCCTGAAACTGCCGCGCGAAATCGGCCTCCACCCGGAAACGGGCAAGCCGATCGCTGCCGGCCTCGGTCGCTACGGCCCCTTCGTCCTGCACGATGGCACCTACGCCAACCTGCCCGACGTCGAGGAAGTGTTCACCGTCGGGTTGAACCGCGCCGTCGACCTGCTCGCCGAGAAGGCCGCCGGTGGTGGGCGCTTCGGCCGCGGCAACCGCGCGGCACCTGCCGCGATCAAGACGTTCGAGCACGAGGCGGGCCCGATCTCGGTGCGCGCCGGCCGCTACGGACCCTATGTGAATCAGGGCAAGGTGAACGCCACCCTGCCCAAGACGTTGCAGCCTGAGGACGTGACGCTCGAGCAGGCGCTCGAACTGATCGTCGCCAAGGGCGGTGCCACGCCCAGGAAGAAGACAGCGTCGCGCTCCACTGCCGCCAAGAAGCCGGCAGCGAAGAAGGCGGCCACCAAGAAAACCGCGACCTAGGCCAAGGCGACAGCCAAGCCGAAGGCCGCCAGCAAGACCAAGGCGGAGAATCCCGCCTGAAGAAAGAACTGAATGGCCAAAGCGCCAAATACAAAGACCAGGGCCCCACGCTCGTTTGAGGTGGGCGCCCTGCCCTCGCGGGAAGCCATCCTCGAAGCGATGGCCCAGCACCCTGATCTCGACGGCAAGCGCGAACTTGCGCGCTACTTCGGCATCAAGGGCGACATGCGCACCCCCTTCAAGGTGCTGCTCAAGGACATGGAGGGCGAGGGTCACCTCGCTCGCAGCCGCAAGCAGATCCGCCGCACGGCCGCCCTGCCCGCCGTTACCGTCCTCGACATCCCGGCCGACGCCGACCCCGACAACCTCCATGCCTTCCCGGCGCAGTGGAACGACGCCGAGGGCCTGCCGCCGCGCGTTGCGGTGAAGGCCAGCTCCCGCGTCGCGCCCGCCCCCGGTGACCGCATCCTGGCCCGCATCGATGCCGGCGACGAGGAGCTGCCGCACTACACGGCGCGGCCGATGAAGGTCCTCGAGAAGCCGCGCCGCGGCCAGCTCGGCATCGTCCGCATGGACGAGGACGGGGCCCGCCTCATGCCCATCGACCGCAAGTCCAAGGAGATGCGGATCGACGGTGGCGACCTGAAGGAGGCCCGCGATGGCGACCTCGTCGAAGTCGAGGTGAAGTTCGCCGGCCGGCTGATGATCCCCAGGGCGCGGGTCACCAAAGTCATCGGCAACCCGAAATCCGAGGGCGCGGTCTCGATGATCGCGATCCACAACCTCGAGATCCCCTACCGTTTCCCGCTGGCCGTGCTGCAGGAAGCGGAGGCGGCAAAGGAGGCCACCCTCAAGGGGCGCGAGGACTGGCGGCACGTCCCGCTCATCACCATCGACCCGGCCGACGCCAAGGACCACGACGACGCGGTCTATGCCGAGCCCGATACCGACCCTAAGAACGCCGGCGGGCACCTCGTCTATGTCGCCATCGCCGACGTCGCGGCCTATGTTCGCCCCGGCTCGACGCTCGACCGCGAGGCCTATATCCGCGGCAACTCGGTCTACTTCCCCGACCGCGTCGTGCCGATGCTGCCCGAGCGCATCTCCAACGACCTCTGCTCGCTGAAGCAGGGCGAGAACCGCCCCTCGCTGGCGGTGCGCATGGTGTTCGACGCCGACGGCCGCAAGAAGTCGCACAGCTTCCACCGCGTGCTGTTCCGCTCGGCCGCCAAGCTGAGCTACCAGCAGGCGCAGGCGGCCATCGACGGGCAGCCGGACGAGACCACCGGCCCCATCCTCGAAACCATCCTGAAGCCGCTCTGGGCCGCCTACCGCGCCATGGCGAAGGCGCGCGACAAGCGCGGTCCGCTCGACCTCGACCTGCCGGAGCGCAAGATCATCCTCGACGCGCAGGGCATGGTGGTCGACATCCGCGTGCCCGAGCGGCTCGAGGCGCACCGCCTCATCGAGGAGATGATGATCGCCGCCAACGTCGCGGCCGCGGAAACGCTGGAAAAGCACCGCCAGGCGCTGATCTACCGCGTCCACGACGAGCCGAGCGACGAGAAGCTCACCGCCCTCAAGGACTTCCTCAGCTCGCTGTCGCTGCCCGCCCCGAAGGGCGTCGGCGTGAAGCCGGTCGATTTCAACCGCATCCTCGACAAGGCCCGCAACGACGGCAAGATCCAGCAGGTCTCGGAGATCATCCTCCGCACCCAGGCGCAGGCCGAGTATGCGGCCGAGAACTACGGCCATTTCGGCCTCAACCTCGATCGCTACGCCCACTTCACCTCGCCGATCCGCCGCTATGCCGACCTGATCGTCCACCGCGCGCTGATCAGCGCCATGAAGCTCGGCACCGACGGGCTCAGCGAGGCCGAGGAAGGCAAGCTCGCCGGCATCGCCGAGCACATCTCGCAGACCGAGCGCCGCGCCATGCTGGCCGAGCGCGAGACCGTGGACCGGCTGCTCGCGCAGTTCCTCGCCGAAAAGGTGGGCGCGCAGTTCGATGGCCGCATTTCCGGCGTCACCCGCTCCGGCCTGTTCGTCCGACTCAGGGACAGCGGCGCCGACGGCTTCATCCCCGCTTCGACCATCGGGCAGGACTACTACCGGTTCGTGGAGGAGATGCAGGCGATGGTCGGCGACCATACCGGCGAGACGTTCCGCATCGGCGACGATGTCCGGGTGCGGCTCGTCGAGGCCGCGCCCATTGCCGGCGCGCTGCGCTTCGAGTTGCTCAGCGAGGGCAGCCGCGGCGATCCGTCATCTGGCGGACGCGGTCGACGGGGACCATCAAGCGGTCGAGGCAAGGCGGGGGCCTATCGCAAGTCCGCCAGAAAGAAGAGATGACGATGGCTGTCGAAGTCCAGACCCTCCGCGAGCAGCGCTCGGTCGGCAAGGCGATCCTCAACGGCCTGATGTGCCGCTGCCCGAACTGCGGCAAGGGCAAGCTGCTTCACAACTACCTGAAGGTGAACGATACCTGCTCCAACTGCGGCGAGAAGCTGTCGAGCGCCCGCGCCGACGACTTCCCGCCCTACATCGCCATCTTCATCGTCGGCCACGTGCTGGTCGGCTGGATGCTGCATGCCGAGATGAGCGGCCCGGTCGATCCGATGTTCTACGTCTGGACCATGCTGCCGCTGGCCATCGTCCTGCCGCTCCTGATGCTCCCTTCGATCAAGGGCGCGGTGGTCGGCCTGCAATGGGCCAACTACATGTACGGCTTCGACCCCAGCCGCGAAGACACCTCCCGCAGCGACGTCTGAGTCGGGGCCCCCTCTCCTCAGTTCCGCTAGTTCGCTGACGCTCTCCCGGGGGAGGAGACCAGAGGCCCTGCCCAACCAACAGCGCCTCCCTCCCCTTGATGGGGGACTGTTCACGTCGGACTCGCGAGGCGCTTCCTGGCCAGGAAGATGTCGAGGGTGATCTCGAGCATCTGTTGGGTCTTGGAGGCGCGCTTGGTTCGGCGGTTGAAGCGGGCCAGCATGTCG
>JBQCFF010000105.1:0-3707 GCA_051959485.1 Devosia sp.
AAGTCGTCGAAGGAAATCTACGGCGCCGTGCCGACGCTGTTCCCGATGCTCCCGACCCTCGAGAACTTCGACAAGGCGCTGTTCCGGTCCGAATTCCCCCGCTTCGTGTTCAACTCGGGCTACGTCGCCGTGATCGTCACCCTGATCTCGGCCGTCATCGGCGCGCTCGCCGCCTATCCGATCGCCCGGATGCGGTTCAAGGGCCAGTCGGTGACGGCGCGCGCCATCGTGCTGGCCTACCTGCTGCCGCCCTCGCTGCTGTTCATCCCGCTGTTCCTCGTCATCCAGCGCATGGGGCTGATCGATACCAAGGCCGGGCTGATCGTCGCCTATCTCACCTTCACCGTGCCGTTCTGCACCTGGATGCTGATCGGCTACTTCAAGACCATCCCCAAGGAGCTGGACGAGGCCGCCGTGGTGGACGGCGCCAACCGCTTCCAGGTGCTGACCCGCGTGATCCTGCCGATCGCCACGCCGGGCCTCGCCGTGGTGGCGCTCTTCGCCTTCACCAACGCCTGGAACGAGTTCCTCTACGCCATCGTCTTCGTCTACTCGAACGACGCCAAGACCCTCACCACCGGCCTCACCGGCCTGATGATGGGCGACACCTTCATCTGGGGGCAGCTGATGGCGAGCTCCGTCATCGCCATCGTGCCGATCCTGATCATCTACATCGTCGCGCAGAAATACATTGTCGAAGGCCTCGCCGCCGGCAGTGTGAAGGGGTGACCGACAGCCGGCGCCCGCATGAGCTCCGGGAGAGCTCCAAGGAGGAGGAAAAATGAAGTCGCTGACACGCGTGCTGCTCGCCACATCGGCCCTGCTGATGTCGGGCACCGCCTACGCCCAGGACCTGACCATCTGGGGGCTGCAGGCCTTCAACGAGGCGGCCGACCAGTACATTGCCGACACCGTGAAGGCGTTCGGCGCCGAGCGCGGCATCAACGCCGAGTACGTCGTCGTGCCGGCCAACGTGCTCAACGAGCGCCTTGCCGCTGCCTTCGAGGGTGGTTCGCCGCCGGACGTCTTCATGCAGGTGGGCGGCCAGGCACAGTACTACCCCTCGCTCGGCCTCACCCTGCCCATCCCCGAGATCCTCGAGGAGATGCGTGCCAAGGAAGGCGGCATCTACGAGGGCATGGTCTCGCAGGTCATGTACAACGGCGAGGTCCACGGCGTGCCGCTCGAGGTCGACGTGGTGCCGATGTATGCCCGCCGGGACCTGCTTGAAGCCCAGGGGCTCGGCATCCCGACCACTTGGGAAGAGCTGCGCAGCGCCAGCCAGAAGATCCTCGCGGCCGATCGCACCATCACCCCGTTCGCCATGCCCACCAGCACCGCGAACGACGCCGATGGCCAGATCAAGCAGGTCGTGTGGTCGTTCGGCGGCGCCATGTTCGCCGAGGACGGCAAGACCGTGACCTGGAACTCGACCGAGACGAAGGCCGCGTACCAGTTCCTCGCCGACATGTTCGCCGAGGGCACCATTCCCCGCTCCACCCTGACCTGGGACGATGCGGGCAACAACACGGCCTACCAGACCGGCCGCGCCGCCTTCACCATCAACCCGCCGTCGATCTACTCCTGGATGGTCGCCAACGACGAGGAGCTGCTCAAGAACACCGAGCTCATCGCCGTTCCGAAGGGCCCGGGCGAAGCCGGCCGCTCCGGCTCCAGCGCCGGCTCGTGGGTGTGGATCGTGGCCAAGGCGACCGATCGCCCCGACGACGCCAAGGCGTGGCTCTCCTACTTCTTCGACACCGCCCGCTATGAGAAGCTGATCGACACGGTCGGCGGCCGCTGGGTGCCGATCTACCCGGCCCTCACCGCCTCCATGCCGCTGTTCAAGGACACCCCGGCCTTCGCCAACTTCAACGAGATGGCCGGCAACGGCATCGTCGATGGGTTCAAGGGACCGCCGTCCGCCCTCAACGCCGAGGTCAGCGTCGCCAAGATCGTGAGCCAGTCGTTCCAGAAGGTTGTTGTGGACGGCATGTCCGTCGATGACGCCGTCGCGTGGGCGCAGGCCGAGGTCGAAAAGCTCGCCGCCAAGTACTGACGGCCGCCATCCAACCGCTACACCGGGCGCAAGCAACCTGCGCCCGGTTCTTCTTGACCCCATACGGACGCTCTACCCCTGATGACCAAGATCACCGGCATCGAAACCATCCGCACCCGCGCCGACGGCACCTGGCTGTTCGTCAAGGTGCTCACCGACCAGCCGGGCCTCTACGGCATCGGCTCGGCCTCGGACCACTACCGCTGCAAGGTCATCCAGACCGCCATCGAAACGGTCGCCCCGCTGATCATCGGTCGCGACGCGAGCCGCATCGAGGACATCTGGCAGTCGATCTACACCTCCGGCTACTGGCGCAACGACGCCACCCTCAATACCGTGCAGGCCGGCATCGACATGGCGCTGTGGGACATCAAGGGCAAGGAAGCCGGCATGCCGGTCTACCAGCTGCTCGGCGGCAAGACCCGCAGCGCGGTCGCCGCCTATGCGCATGCGCAGGGCAACTCCCTCACCGAGCTCGAGGACGACGTCCGCCGCTACTGGGAGGAAGGCTACACCGTCATCCGCTGCCAGCTCGGCAACTATGGCGGCGGCGGCTTCCTCGACCGCGCCAATGCGCGTGGCCCGAAGAACCACTGGCCGCAGGACAAGGCTTTCGACGATGACGCCTACCTGCAGGCCATCCCCGATATGTTCGCCCACCTGCGCGACAAGCTCGGCTGGGGCCCGAAATTCACCCACGACGTGCACGAGCACCTCGCCCCGCACAACGCGGTGCAGCTCGCCAAGCTGCTCGAGCCCTACCGGCTGTACTTCCTCGAGGACCTGCTCTCGCCCGAGCAGGTGCAGTGGTACCGCCTCGTCCGCCAGCAATGCGCCACGCCGCAGGCGATGGGCGAGCTCTTCGTCAACCCGCACGAGTACCTGCCGCTGATCACCGAGCGGCTGATCGATTTCGTCCGCGTCCGCGTCTCCAAGGGCGGCGGCATCACCAATGCCCGCAAGATCGCGACGCTCTGCGAGTGGTTCTGCGTGCAGACCGCCTGGCAGGAGGGCGGCGACAACGATCCGGTGAACCAGATGGCCGCCATGCATGTCGACCTCGCCTCGACGGCGTTCGGCATCCAGGAAGAGAACCACTTCAAGCCCGAGGAGTACGAGCTGTTCCCGGGCCACGCCCTGCTCGAGGGCGGCTACCTGTACGGCAACGAGCAACCCGGCCTCGGCATCGATATCGACGTGCCCAAGGCTGTCGCCCTGCTCGACCCCGAGAAGGCGGCGAAGTCCTACTACATGGCCGAAGATCGCCGCCGCGACGGCTCCATCGTGCGGCCCTGAGCCACAGATCCAAGAGGAGGAAACCCATGGCCCGCCAGTTGCAGGTCCTGTCCGAAGCCGACGCCCAACATTTCATCGAAAAGGGCTACGTCCGCATCAAGGGTTGCGTCGACCCGGCGCTTGCCAGGCGTTGGACCGACGAGGCCTATACCCGCCTCGGCTACGACCCGGTCGACCGCTCGACCTGGACCAAGGACATCGTCTGGATGGACCGCCACAACACGGCGCGTATCCAGGACATCTCGCCCCGGGGTTGGGCCGCGCTCTGCGATGTCACCGGCGGCGCGGACCGCATCGAGCATCGCGTGATGGAGATCGAGTCCCAGCACTTCACCACCATCGACTCGACCGA
>JBQCFF010000106.1:0-8583 GCA_051959485.1 Devosia sp.
GCCTTCAGCACCGGCGCGGCGAGCGCGGTGGTGGCGGAGAAAGCCAGCAGCAGGGCAGGGAGGATCAGCTTGTTCATCGTCTATCTCCTCAGCGCAGCTGGCTCGTGGCCTGCATCATCTCGTCGGCACCCGAGATCACCCGGGCGTTCATCTCGTAGGCGCGCTGCGCCGCGATGAGGTCCGCGATTTCGGTCACCGAGTTGACGTTCGATGCTTCGAGGTAGCCCTGCAGCAGGTCGCCCACCCCTTCCGAGTTCGGGGTCCCGATCTGCGCCGGCCCGCTCGAAGCCGTCTCGAGGAACAGGTTGTTGCCCGCCGAGGCGAGGCCGGCCTTGTTGACGAAGCGCGCCAGCTGCAGCTGGCCCAGCTGGGTGGGTCGGCCCGAGTTGCCGAGGAAGGCTTCGACCGTGCCGTCCGGGCTGATCGACACCGAGGTCGCATCCTCGGGGATGGTGATACCGGGCTGGATCGCGTAGCCGTCCACGTTCACCAGCTCGCCGTCCGGGCCACGCTCGAACGAGCCGTCGCGGGTATAGGCGGTGCGGCCGTCCGGCAGGTTGACGATGAAGAAGCCTTCGCCGCGCACCGCCACGTCGAGTTCCTTCTCGGTCGGCGTCGGCGTCCCCTGGCTCATCACGCGCGGCGTCGCAGCCGTCTTCACGCCCGAGCCGATCTCGATGCCGACCGGCGCGATCGTGCCCTGGTCCGAGGTGGTCGAGCCGCTGCGGCGCAGCGCCTGGTAGAGCAGGTCCTGGAACTCGGCCCGCTGGCGCTTGTAGCCGGTGGTCCGCATGTTCGCGATGTTGTTGGAGATGACTTCGACGTTCGTCTCCTGGGCCGCCATGCCCGACGATGCGATGTAGAGCGCTTTCATCCCTGTCTCTCCTTACGCCAGCGTGCCGAGGCGCTGGATCGCCGAGCGGCGCATCTCGTCCTGCCGCTCCTGCATCGAGGCGGCGCTCTCGTAGGCGCGCTGCACCCGGATCATCTCGGTCATCTCGGCGATGCCCGAGACGTTGGATTTCTCGACCGCGCCCTGCACCACGCGGGTGCGGGTCGCGGGCTGCGGATCGCCGTCGGCCCAGAGGTTGTTGCCCTGGCGCGTCGCCGCCTGCGGATCGGCGAACTCGACGATCTTGAGCTTGCCCTTGATCCCGTCGCTCGAGGCGATCGTGCCGTCGGCGGTGATGCTGATGTCGGTTTCCGCAGCGGTGAAGTGGATCGGCCCCAGCTCCGACAGCACCGGGTTGCCCATCAGGTCCACCAGCGTGCCGGTCGGATCGATCGTCATCGAGCCGGCCTTGCTGTAGCGCTCGCCCTGCGGCGTCTGCACCGCGAGGAAACCCTCGCCCTCGAGCGCCACGTCGAGCGGATTGCCCGTGCTGGTGATCGCGCCGGTCGACATGTCGTGGATGGTCGTCCAGTCTTCGGTGAAGCTCAGCCGCTGGTCGGAGAACGCGAAGTCCCGATCCCGGGCGACCGGCATCATGTATTCCTGGAACAGGATCTGCTCGGCCTTGAAGCCGGTGGTGTTCAGGTTGGCGATGTTGTTGGCCACCACGTCCATCTGGCGCTGCAAGGCCATTTGGCGCGACAGGCCGATGAGCTGCGCATTTTCCATGGCGCGTATCCCCGGTTCAGTCCCCGAGCCATCCGACCTCCCCAGGCCGTCGGGCTCGCCGTTAACGGTGCAGAAACCGTGTCAGTCGGCAGAAATATGCAAAATCAATGGGTTAGGAGTATTGGTGCCCCCGCGGCCTGCATCGGCGCCAGCCCGTGCGGAAACTCCTGCCCGGCAATTTGTGCCGGGCTGGGGCAGGATCGTAACCAATCGTTAACCCTCTCGCCGTTAGCTCGATAACGGCCGGAATCGTCCGGCGCGGGGGTTTGGCATGACGGCAGAGGCCGAAGTCGAGGGCGGTGCGGAAGCCGCGCCGGCCAGGAAAAAACTGCCCATCATGCTGATCGCCATGGCCGCCGCAGCCGTGGTGCTGCTGGGCGGCGGCGCCGCGGCCTGGTTCCTCGTCTTCGCGGCCCCCAAGCCCGCACCCACCTACGCGGCGCCCGAGACCTTCACCTTCAACCTGCCGACCATGACGGTGAACCTCAACACCGACGATGGCAGCGCGCCCGCCTTCATGAAGCTCACCATCGCCCTCGAAGTCGCCAACGAAGGGGTGATGGAGGAAATCCAGCCGCGCATGGCCAAGGTGGTCGACGCCTTCCAGGTCTACCTGCGCGAACTCCGGAAGTCCGACCTCGAAGGCTCGGCCGGCATCTACCGGCTCAAGGAAGAGCTGCGGCGCCGCGTCAACCTCGCGATCGTCCCGGCGCAGGTCGACGCCATCCTCTTCAAGGAAATCCTGGTGCAGTGATGGCTGGCCCCGGCGACCTCGACAGACTCACCGACGACTGGATCACCGCCGAGGATGTGGCGATGCCGACGGCCGACGAAGCGGCCATGACCGCCGAGTGGGCCGCCATGCTCGAGGCGGATGGCGCCGACAGCGCCTCGTCCGATCGCGTCCTCAACCAGGACGAGATCGACAGCCTGCTCGGTTTCGATCCCAACGCCGGCGGCGTCGCCGAACTCACCGGCGTGCAGGCGCTCATCAACTCGGCGCTCGTCTCCTACGAGCGCCTGCCGATGCTCGAGATCGTGTTCGACCGGCTGGTGCGCCTCGCCACCACCTCGCTGCGCAACTTCACCTCCGACAACGTCGAAGTCGCCCTCGATTCCATCTCGTCGGTCCGCTTCGGCGACTATCTCAACTCCATCCCGCTCCCCGCCATCCTCTCCGTCATCAAGGCCGAGGAATGGGACAATTTCGGCCTTCTCACCGTCGACAGCTCGCTCATCTACTCGATGATCGACGTGCTGCTCGGCGGCCGGCGGGTCGGCGGCTCCATCCGCATCGAGGGCCGGCCCTACACCACCATCGAAATGGCGCTCGCCCGCCGCATGATCGAGGTGATCCTCGACGACACCCACCGCGCCTTCGAGCCGGTGACCGACGTCAACTTCAAGGTCGAGCGGCTCGAGACCAACCCGCGTTTCGCCGCCATCTCGCGTCCCGCCAACGCTGCCATCCTCATCGAGCTGCGCATCGAGATGGACGAGCGCGGCGGCAAGATCGAGATCCTGCTGCCCTACGCCACCATCGAGCCCATCCGCGAGCAGCTGCTGCAGATGTACATGGGCGAGAAGTTCGGCCGCGACCCGATCTGGGAAGGCCACCTCGCCACCGAGATCTACGCCGCCGATGTCGAGATCGACGCCATCCTGCACGAGGTCGACCTGCCTTTGAGCCGCATTCTCGACCTCGCCCCCGGCGAGACGGTGATGTTCGAGCGGACCCCGGCCGATCCGGTCAAGCTCCGCTGCGGCCATGTCGAGCTCACCGAGGCCATCATGGGCCATATCGGCAATCACGTCTCGGTGCGCGTGGCCCGGCCGCTCAATGCACCCAAGGTAACGATGGCCGCCTTCGAAGCCATCGACGAAAACAGGGAAGGGCGCTGATGTTCGGCATTCCGTTCGGTCTCGTGGTGGAAACTCTGGTGGCGGTTCTGCTCGCCACCACAATCGGTTACTGCGTGATCCTGAATCAGCGCCTGAAGCGGCTGCACGCCGATCGCGGCGAGCTGCGCAAGATGGTGACCGACCTGGTCAGCGCCACCAGCCTCGCCAACGCCGCCATCCAGGAGCTGAAGACCACCGCGCAGGAATCCGAGACGGTGCTGGCCGCCCGGCTCGAGGAGGCCGAGAAGTTCGGCATCGAGCTCGCCAACCACGTCAACGCCGGCCAGCAGATCATGGACAAGATCGCCCGGATCACCTCCGCCGCGCGTGGCACCGCTACGATGGATGACCGCTTCCCCGAGCCCAACAAGGTGCAGTCGGCGCTCGAGCAGCTCTCCTCGCGGCCGCGCATCCGGGGTACCGCCGCGTGAAGCTCGGGCCGCCGCGACTCCTGCCGATCGTCATCGCTGCCAGCGCGGCCCTGCTGCTGTTCAAGGGCATCGGCCTCGTCACCGATGGCGGCTACGCACTGATCGGCACCGCGCCGGCCACGGCCGAGGAAGCGGCAGCCGCGGTCCCGGGCGGCGGAGCGCCCGACATGCCGGCCGCCCCCAGCATTGCCGACGGCAGTCCCACGCTCGAGGACAAGTCGGTCACGCTGGCGCTGCCTGCCGGTAGCGGCGGTGAAGCGCCGCCCTCCGTACCGGCGATCGGCCCGTCCGACGGCCTGTCCAGCCTGGCTTGCCCGCCAACCGCAGAATCGGGGCCCAACCCCGAGGGCACCGCGAACCCGGCTGCCACCGATCTGCCCTGCATCCCCGATCCCGGCGTCAACCAGCACGGCGACGCACTGCCGCTGGTCAAGGACAACGTCTCCGGCCAGCTCGTGCCGCTCGCCGACGTCACCGAGAAGTCGAGCGAAGGCGCCATCGGGGAGCGGCTCTCCGAGCGTCGCGGCGAGCTCGAGCAGCGCGCGCGCGAGCTGGAGATGCGCGCCGCCCTGCTCGAAGCTGCCGAGAAGCGGCTCGCGGAGCGCACCGCCGAGCTGAAGGCGCTCGAGGCGAAGGTCAGCAAGCTCGTCGACGACAACAAGACCGCCGAGCAGCAGCAGTTCGTCGGCCTCGTCGCCATGTACGAGAGCATGAAGCCCAAGGAAGCCGCCACCATCTTCAACCAGCTCGACATGCCGGTGCTGCTCGGCGTGGTGAAGGCGATGAACCCCCGCAAGGTGGCGCCTATCCTCGCCCGCATGGAGCCGCTGAAGGCCAAGGCCCTTACCGACGGCCTCGCCGCCCCCGACACCCCGCCCGCCGCCACGGCCCAAGCCGCCGCCGAAGACCTCACCAACCTCCCCCAGATCGTCGGCCAGTAGGGTCGAACCGGGTCGAACTGGGTTCAGGATACGGTGTCATCCCGGCGCAGGCCGGGATCCATCCTGAGCGGAATCCGCCCCGTCGGCGAGGTCGAAAGTCATCAGGGTGGGTCCGGCCTGACGCGAGCAGGGGCCCCCAAAAAACTTCCCCGTCAATTGCGCCCGTCCCTTAGCCCCGCGTTAAGCCGGCCTTCCTATGCTTCCCCTGAACACCGACGGGGCGGCAGAAGCCGGCATGAAGGCGCAGAAGGCAGCGGAGCGAGGGATCGCCTGGTCCCCTTGGCGTATGTTTGCGCCGCTGCTTGCCATGCTGATGGGCCTCTGGCCCATGCTGTCGCTCGCCGCCGAGCCGGCCCAGATCATCGCCACGCAGGAGGCGGGCTTCGGCCGCCTGGTGATCGATTTCACCGATCGTCTCGACCTGCCGCCATACCGGGTGAAGTTCGACAACGGCGTTCTCGCCATCGAGTTCGACACCCCGATCTCGATCGTCCTGCCGGATATCGCCGTGGTGCTGCCGGATTACGCCACGATCGCCCGCACCGATCCGGGCGGCAAGGGCATCCGCATCGGCCTGCGCACCAGCTACAACCTCAACCGCATGGAAGCGGGCGAGAAGCTGTTCATCGATCTGCTGCCGCTCAACTGGCAAGGGCTGCCGCCCTCGCTGCCCCCCGAGGTGATCGCCGAACTGGCCAATCGCTCCAAGCAGGCCGCCGAGCTCGCCGCGGCCCAGCGCAAGGCCGAAGAGGCGAGGCGCGTGAAGCCGGTGGCGACTGTGCGGCTGGGCCGCAATCCCACCTTCCTCCGCCTGCAGTTCGACTGGAGCGTCGACACCGAAGCGAAGTTCGCGTTCGACGGCAACGCCGGCACGCTCGATTTCGACTGGCCGGTGCCGATCGATCTCTACGCCCTGAAGGCCGACCTGCCCAGGGAGTTCAACGGCGCCACCAACTCCGTCACCGCCCTTGGCTCGCGCGTCGCCTTCACCGTCGCCGACGGTGTCACGCCGCGCTTCTATCAGCTGACTCCCCGGCAGTTCGTCGTCGATGTCGACGTCGCGCCCGAGGAGGGCCTGAAGGCCGCACTCGCTGCAGAGGAGGCGAAGAAGCGCGCCACGGCCGAAGCCAATGCCGCTGCCGAAGCGGCGGCGCAGCGGACGGCCCGGCTCGGCATGCAAAACCCCGACAATGTCGCCGAGGATGCAGCGGTAGCCGGCGGCCCCGTGACCCCGCAGGTCACCAATATCGGCGGCACCATCCGCGTCGCCTTCCCCTTCGAGCGCGACACCGCGGCCGCCGTCTTCCGCCGTGGCGATACCGTGTGGATGGTGTTCGACACCAACCAGGACATCCTGCCGCCAGCCCCTGCCGATACGCTCGGCGACATCGCGCGCAACGTCGAGGTGGTGGCCGCCGGCGACACCAGGGTGGTTCGCCTCGATCTCGATGCCGACCGCCTCGCCACCCTCGGTTCGGAGGGGCGCTCCTGGGTGCTGTCCCTGGGTGACGTGCTGCTCAACGCCACCGAGCCGGTCACCCTCAGCCGCCAGCGCGACGAGGAGGGCCGGTTCCAGATGGCGGCGCAGATCGAGCACCCCGGCAAGGTGCACGTGCTCCGCGACCCGATCGTCGGTGATACGCTGCGCGTGGTCACGGTGATGCCGCCGGCCCGCGGTCTCGCCCGCAACCTGCAATATGTCGATTTCGCCGCGCTGAAATCGGCGCATGGCCTTGTCATCGAGCCGCGCAACCCCAGCCTCGACGTCGCCGTCGAGGACGATTGCGTGCTGATCTCGGCCGCCGGCGGGCTCACCCTCTCGGCCGTCGAGGCCAGCCGCGCGCTCGATGCCGGCAACGCGCCGGCGTTCCGCGAGTCCTATCTCGACCTCGAGGTCTGGCGCGAGGACAACCCGGCCGCGCTGGAAACCCGCAAGCTCGAGATCATGTCCCGCGCCGCCTCCACCGAGGGACGCCTGCGCGACGTCGCCCGGCTCGATCTGGCCCAGTTCTACGTCGCCAACCGGCTCTCCTACGAGGCGCTCGGCGTCCTCGACGTGCTCGACAAGGAGCTGGCCAGCGAGGACTTGCGCAAGAAGCTGCGCCTCAGCAAGGCCATCGCCGACACCATGGCGACCCGGCCGGCGGATGCGCTGGCCATCCTCACCACCGGCTCCTTCGCCGAAGAGACCGATGCCCTGATGTGGCGCGCCATCGCCCGCACCGACAGCGGCGACTACAAGGGCGCCCGGCTCGATGCCGTCGCCGCCGAGGGCGTGTTCCCGTCCTACCCGCTCTGGGTCCGCAACAGGTTCCTGTTCGCCGCCATCCGTGCCGCCGTCGAAACCCGCGACGAGCAGCTGGCCATTCGCCTGGTAGGCAAGCTCGAGTTCCCCAAGCTGATGCCCGACGAGGTGAGCCAGTACCAGCTCATGCAGGGCCGCATCGCCGAGCTGCAGGACCACGACCAGGAGGCGCTCGACACCTACGGCCAGGTGATCGCCTCCGACGTCCGTCCGACCCGCGCCGAGGCGGTGTACCGCACCCTGCTGCTGCTTAGGAAAACCGGCAAGGTCGACCTGAAGAAGGCCACCGAGACGCTGGCCGCGGAAGCGCTCCTCTGGCGCGGCGGCAAGCTCGAGGCCGAGATGGACAAGCTGCTGGCCGAGCTCTACTTCGCCAACAAGGATTACCGCGAGGGCTTCGCGACGGTGCGCGAGGCCTCGGTCGTCTTCCCCGACACCCAGCCGGTCAACGAGCTGATCGGCCAGGCGCGGCAGACCTTCGAGCAGCTTTACCTCGATGGCGGCGCCGACGTGCTGAACGACCTCGAGGCGCTCTCGCTCTACTACGACTTCCGCCAGCTCACGCCGCCCGGGGCCCGTGGCGACGAGATGATCCGCAACCTGGCGCGCCGGCTCGTCAAGGTCGACCTCCTCACCCAGGCCGCCGACCTGCTCGAGTACCAGATCACCAGCCGCCTCGACGGGATCGCCAAGGCCCAGGTCGCCGCCGACCTCGCGATGATCCGCATCGCGGACCGCAACCCCGAGGGGGCGCTACGGGTCATCAACGCCACGCGGGTTGCCGACCTGCCGCCGCAGCTCGAGCGGCAGCGCCGCATCCTCGAGGCCCGCGCCCTGATCGATGCCGGCCGGCAGGACCTCGCTATCGACCTGATCTCCCGGCTCGATGGCCGCGCCGCCGACCTGCTGCGCGTCGACGGCTACTGGAAGTCGCGCAACTACAGCCGCGCGGCCGGCCTGCTCGAAGTCATGTACAACCCGGGTGATGCCGCGGCGCAGATGACCCAGGCGGCCCGCCTCAACGTGGTCAAGGCCGCCGTGGGCTATGTGCTCGCCGGCGACAAGCTCGGCATCTCCCGGCTCCGCTCGAAATTCTCCGCCCAGCTGGCGAACTCGGCCGAATGGCCGCTGTTCGACTACGTCACCCAGGACGTCGCGCCCACCAGCCCCGAGTTCAAGAAGGTCGCCCAGGACGTCGCCGGCATCGATTCCCTCGACGCCTTCCTGACCTCCTACCGCGAACTCTACGCCAGCCACGACTCCCTCCTCCCCACCACCCCCATACCCCCCGCCAACGCCGCCTGAGTCGTCATACCGCCAACGCTCGAGGTGATCCTCCACCGCGCAGCTGGGGAGGGGGACCATGCGAAGCATGGTGGAGGG
>JBQCFF010000107.1:0-2797 GCA_051959485.1 Devosia sp.
GCCGGTCATGGCGATGACGATGTCGAAGGTGCGCACCGTGTTGACCACCAGCAGCACCAGGGCGGTGGCGGTGGCGCCGCGCATCATCGGGATGACGATGGAGATGTAGGTGCGCCAGGCCGGGATGCCGTCGACCTTGGCGGCCTTCCAGATCTCCTCGTCCACGCCGCGCAGGCCGGCGAGCAGGATGGCCATGGTGACGCCCACGCCGTTCCAGGTCGCGGCGACGACCATGCCAAACAGCGCCGTGTCGCCGCTGGCGAGCGGCGCGAAGGTAAAGTCACTGAAGCCCATGGCGCGGACCGCCGCCTGCAGGCCCCAGATCGGGTCGAGCATCAGTTGCCAGATCAGGCCGGTGATGACCGCCGAGAGCGCGAACGGGTAGAGGAAGATGGTGCGGAACGCGTCTTCGCCGCGAATGCGCTGGTCCATGGCGACCGCGAGCAGGAAGCCGAGCACCAGGCACAGCCCGATATGGCCGAAGCCATAGAGCCAGATGTTGGAGACCGACTGCACCCAGCGCGGCGTCGACCACAGGATGTCGTATTGCCGCGTGCCGACCCAGTTGAACGACGGGAACAGCTTGGAGTTGGTGAAGGACAGGATCACCGTGAAGGCGATGCCGATCACGAAGACGCCGACCGCCACGATCATCATGGGGATCGTGCCGATGATGGCGGGCAGTTTGCTCATCAGGCGCCGGCGGGCGGCCCTGGATCTGAGCTGGCTCTGCGAGAGCCCCTGCTCGTCAGAAGCAGTAATGGTGGTCACTCGAGCTAAATCCCCGCAGCACCTCGGACGGCTGAAAGTGCAGCGGCGGCCCGCAGGACGGGCCGCCGCCGGATCAGGAGACGCTTAGTCGGCGTTCTTCAGCAGTTCGACGAACTGCGCCTGAGCCGCTTCCGGAGTGGTCGCGTCGTTGTAGATCAGGTCGGAGAAGATGGCGTTCTGCGCGGTGGTGAACGCCTCGTTCCGCCACTGGTTGGCGTCCGGGACAACCGAGCCCGGCTGCTTCAGCACTTCGATGGCCTTCTTCATGCAGTCGTTGGCCAGCGACATGTCGACGTCGTCACGCACCGGGGCGGAACCCTTGGCGGTGTTGAACAGCGCCTGGGTGCGCGGGTTGACCATCAGCGAGGCCAGCGACAGCTGGGCGCGCTCAACGTCGGCATCGTTCTGCTTGAAGAACACGAAGATGTCGCCACCGGTGCGGACATACTTCGGCTCGGGAACCAGCGGCCCGAGGAGGCAGGCATAGTCGACGCCCGGCTTCTGGCCGGCCACCTGGAACTCGCCCTGGGCCCAGTCGCCCATCACCTGCAGGGCAGCCTCGCCCTGGATCACCAGCGCGGTGGTGTCGGCCCACGAGCGGTTCGGCGAACCGTCGTCGGCATAGTCACCCAGCGATTTCAGGGTCTGGAACGCCTTCAGCACTTCCGGGCCACCGGCGAGGTCGAGATCCTTGTCCTTCCAGATCTTCTCCACCGCCTCGGCGCCGAGCTGGGCGAGGATCAGCTGGTTGGCGAGCAGCGAAACCTGCCAGCCGCCACCGTCACCGCCGACGGCGAACGGGATGACGCCCGCGTCCTTCAGCTTGGGCAGGTCGGCGAGGTAGGTATCCCAGTCGTTCGGGACCTCGAGGCCGGCCTTCTTGAACGCCGCAACCGACGCCCAGGCCCAGTTCTGCATGTGGATGTTGACCGGGACGCACCACCACTTGCCGTCGATCTTGCACGGGGCCTTGATCTGGTCGGGACGGATGAAATTGTCCCAGCCTTCCTTCTCGGCCAGCGGCGTCAGGTCGAGCAGCAGCCCGGCAGCGATCAGCTCTTCGTACTGGCGGCCCGGGTTGAACTGCGACGCATCCGGCGGATCGCCGCCGAGGGCACGCTGCATGACGGTGGCGCGAGCGGTCTCGCCCAGCGCGATGGCGCCATCGACCCAGTGGTCGCCCGTGGCGTCGAACTCGTTGGCGAAGACGGACACCGCCGCCTGCTCGCCGCCCGAGGTCCACCAGTGCACGACCTCGACATCCGCCGCATAGACGGACGTGCTGCCGAGCAGGGCAGCGGCCGTCAGGGCCACCGCCGACATCGAAAACTTCATAATGTAGTCCTCCCAACGTTCACCCAGGAGCGGACCCGCCCCTCGCGAAATTGCTCCCGGCCACATGCCATCCCTCGTTTCGGGGATGCGCCGGGGCCGATTGCGTGTAATCGATTACACAATTGCCAGCGGCAGATCAATGCAATCGATTGCAGGAGTTTCAGACTATCCTTGCCTATGTGTCAAGGTCGAACTAGACAGGTGCAATCAGCAGCGGCAGGGAGCGCTGCCCTGCTATGGCCGTCACGCGGAAAACCCCGACAATTCAGGACGTTGCGCGTCACGCGAACGTGTCTGCCGCCACCGTCAGCCGGGTGCTGTCGAGCCCCGAGCGCGTTTCGGAAGCGACGCGCGAACGGGTGACGGCGGCGGTGCGCGACACCGGCTATACCATCAACCAGGCAGCCCGCTCGCTGCGCCTCAAGGCGGCGCGGACCATTCTCATGGCGGCGCCGAACATCGGCAACCCGTTCTACTCGACCGTCCTCGACGCGGTGATCGGCGAGGCTTCGGCGCGCGGCTATTCGGTGCTGGTCGCCACCCGTCTCGGCGACGATCCGAACCGCTGGCTCTCCGACTACCTGCTCTCGAACCGCGCCGACGGGCTGCTGCTGTTCGACGGCTCGCTCGACACGTTCGGCCTGCACGATCTCAGCGACGAAGGCCTGAACCTGCCGCTGGTCGCGGCGTA
>JBQCFF010000108.1:0-5593 GCA_051959485.1 Devosia sp.
CTGCAGCCGAAACCCGTCGCCACCGCGCGCGTCGAGACTGCCGCCATTGCCGCCGAACCAACGCCGCCCGTCGAGGAGCGGCTGCCGGCGGAGCTCTCCTTTGCCGACGCCAAGGCCGCCGAGGCGGCCGCCGCGCCTGACATGCAGGTCGCTGCAACAGCGCCGGCCCAGTCGGAGGTGATCGACAAGGGCGACGCGGTGATCGCGTCGACTTTCGAGCAGCTGGTGAAACCGGTTGTCGTCTCCGAGAACGCGGTGCCGGAAGGCGCCATCGCCACGGTGCAGGAGCCGGCCGCGCCGGCGCAGCAGGCGGCGGTCACGGACGCTGCAGTGAAGCTGCCGATGCGCAAGGAAGAAGGCACGACGATCGTCGCCCGCCCGCGCGTCGAAGTGACCCGCAACGCTGCGGCCTGGGCCATCGAATCCGAAGTGCCGGACGCCGAGCAGCAGAGCGCCACGGCCATGGGCTACGCGGCGGCAAAGCCGGAAGACAATGCCGTGCATGTCGGCGACAGCCCGATCAACGTCCGCTCCGGCCCTTCGCAGAACAACAAGCGGCTGTTTGCGCTGGCAGCGGGCGTGGAAGTTGACGTGGCCGGCAAGTCGGGCGGCTGGGTGTCGATCACCGACAGCAAGGGCCGTGACGGCTGGGTCGACGCCTCCCTGCTCGACAACCTGAAGCTCGATGCAGTGCCGAAGATAAAGGCCCCTCCGGTGGCCGAGCCCGAGAAGCCCGCCGCCAAGCCTGCCGCCGCCGAGGCGAAGGCCTCCAACGTGAGGAAGGTCGCGGGTGCCGGCGTGACGGTCCGCGAAGGCCCCGGCAAATCGCACAATCAGCTGTTCAGCCTGCCCGGCGGCAGCGAGGTGACGGTGTCCGACGACAACAAGGGCTGGCTGAAGATCACCGACGGCAAGGGCCGAACCGGCTGGGCCTACAAGGACTACCTCAAATAAGAAAAGGGCCGCGATGAGCGGCCCTTTCGTTTTCGGCTCGGCGAGGCTTACTCGGTGCCGAGCTTTGCCTTGGCCCAGGCCAGGATTTCCGGCGTGATCTCGCCGTCCTTGTTCGCCGCCGCTTCGAGCGCCGCCTGCAGGTCGGCATCGGTGGTGCCGGCGGTGGCGTCCGTCACGTCCGCCTGGGCATCGGCGACAACGTCGGCCGCAGCCTCGAAGGCGGTGAACTCGGGGAGCGTCGCCAGTTCATCGAGCTCGGTCTGCGCATCGACGTCGCCGTCGGCTGCAAGCTCCTGCAGCGTTGCGACGCGGTCCTGCAGTTCCGCCGCGGTCGCCGAGGCGTAGTCGAAGCCGTCGTAGCTGATGACCCCCGCTGCCGCGGCGGCACCGAAGGTCGTTCCCGCGGTTGCGAAGTCCGCCTGCGCCTGGGCCAGCGCGCCCTCGGCGGCGTCAAGCTCGGCATTGGCCTGCACATAGGCACGGACGCCGGCCATGTGCGGGTCGGACGAGTTCATCAGGCCGTTGATGTTGCGGTTCAGCGAGTTGAGCCGGCCGAGCTGCGAGTTAAGGTTCTTGGTCCGCTCGGCCTTGGCCTCGTTCTTTGCCGCCTTGGCCTGCTCGCGAGCGGTGGCCCGCTCTTCCTTGCTTGCCTTGCCGGAATTGCCGGCGTTGCCGGAATTGCCGCGGCTCTCGGAGGCGCTGGAGTCGCTGCCGCCGTTGCCATTGCCGTTGCCGTTGTTGCCGCCACCGTTGCCGTTACCGTTGCCACCCTTCTCGGCGAGGGCCGCGTAGCCGGCCGGCAGGTGCGTGACGGGCATGATGGCCAGCGGCGCCAGCAGCATCGCCGCCGCGCCTGCCGAAGCAAGCAGAGTGGATTTGAGATTGGACATAGACTGATCCTTCCTTCGGCCGCCTCCGGCAATCGGCCGGCGCAGCAAAGTGTTGGAGCCGCAGCTCGTTGATACCGCCTCCGATCATCCCGCCCGATGACTCGACCCTGGTCGGTCGGAAGCCGCCCCAAAACAATAACAGCGAGCCCATGTGGGCTCGCTGACGGGGCGTATCAGTCGATTTAAAGGTTTGGCCGCGCCGGCTCAGTCGAGCTCGGCTTCGGTCGGCGCGCTCGCCATGCCCAGCGCGGTGAGATAGAGCTCGAGCAGCGCTTCCTGCTCCATGCGTTCGTTGTGGTCCTGCTTGCGGATCGAGACGATCTTGCGCAGCACCTTGGTATCGAAGCCGTTGCCCTTGGCCTCGGCATAGACTTCCTTGATGTCGCCGCTGATCGACGCCTTTTCTTCTTCGAGCCGCTCGATGCGCTCGATGAAGGCGCGGATCTGGTCCTGCGCGACGCTGTCGGGGTTGATGGTGGCGGCCATAGGGGGCAGTCCTCTTCGAATTCGTCGGGTCTTCTTCAACCGCTTTGAGCGATCAGGTTCAACCCCTCAGTATCGCTATCCACACCGCCGCTCGGGCGGCTTCGCATTTCCGCCAAAAGCCCCGATTACCCCGTTGACTTAAGGCGGGGCGGTGCCCACAACAGCGCACGCTGCAAACGATTGCAAAGACCTCGCTGATCTGTTGGCATTCCCGGATCGACCATTGCGCTATCTACTGGCCATCGCAGGTGTGGTCGCGGCCGCGATCACCGCTACCCTCGTTTGGATCGTGATCCCCCATCCGGCCGGCATCGGCTTGTCGTCGGCGCAGGCGCAGCAGGCGCCGCCCGCCGCCCCCGCCGACATCGAAGCCGACCAGACGGACGAAGGCGAGTTCCGCGTCTGCAACGAGACGCCCAACAAGGTGTCGGTGGCGTTCGGCTATCGCGCCGAGAAGGGCTGGCAGTCCGAGGGCTGGTGGGTGGCCGAGCCCACCGACTGCGTCACCATCTACCGCGGCGACCTCGAGTCCCGCCGCTACTACTACATCTACGCCGCCGACGACGTTTCCGGTGGCGCCTGGGACGGCGACGTCTACATGTGCACGCGCGACGAGACCTTCACCATCTTCGGGGTTGAGGATTGCCTGGCGCGCGGCTACGAACGCACGGGCTTCTTCGAGGTCGACACCAACAACAAATCCAACTGGACCCTGCAGCTGACCGAAGGCGAAATGGTCGGCGAGGACGGGCCTGTAGGCGAGGACGCGGTGCCGCTCGAAGGTGACCTGCCTGCAGGAGATGATCTGCCGGATGATGGCGGCGACAACCAGCCGGCCGATGACACTAGTGAAGAAGGTGCACCACTCGAATGAGACGCATGAGACGCGTGAAGATCGTCGCCACGCTGGGCCCCGCCTCTTCTGACGAGGCGACGATCGAGAAGCTGGCGCGGGCCGGCGCGGACGTGTTCCGCATCAACATGAGCCACGCCAGCCACGACCTGCTGAAGCAGACGGTAACGCGCATCCGCAGCGTCGAGGAACGCATCCGCCATCCGCTCGGCATCCTCGTCGACCTGCAGGGCCCGAAGCTGCGCGTCGGCACCTTTGCCGACGGGGCCGTGATGCTGCCGCAGGGTGGCAAGTTCACGCTCGACAGCTCCGATACGCCGGGCACCGTCGATCGCGTGCAGCTGCCGCATCCGGAAATCCTGGAGAGCGTGTCAGTGGGCGACCGGCTGCTGCTCGACGACGGCAAGCTGCAACTCAAGGCGACCCGCGTCGGCGGCGGCGCTATCGAGACCGAAGTGATCTATGGCGGCAAGCTCAGCGACCGCAAGGGCGTGAGCCTGCCGGATACGCTGCTGCCGATGGGCGCGCTGACCGAAAAGGATCACGCGGACCTGCTGAAAGGCCTCGAGAACGAGGCCGACTGGATTGCGCTCAGCTTCGTGCAGCGGCCCGAGGACATCATCGACGTCCGCAAGATCGTGCAGGGCCGCGCCGGCGTGATGGCCAAGATCGAGAAGCCGCAGGCGGTGGAGCGGCTCGAGGAAATCATCAAGCTCTGCGACGCCTTCATGATCGCGCGCGGCGACCTCGGGGTCGAGATGCCGCTCGAGCAGGTGCCCGGGCTGCAGAAGCGCATGATCCGCATCGCCCGCCGCTTCGGCAAGCCGGTGGTGGTGGCCACGCAGATGCTGGAGTCGATGATTTCGTCGCCGGTGCCGACCCGCGCCGAAGTGTCCGACGTGTCGATCGCCGTGTTCGAAGGCGCCGACGCGGTGATGCTGTCGGCCGAGAGCGCCTCGGGCCAGTATCCGGTCGAGGCCGTGGCGATGATGGACAAGGTGGCCAAGGCGGTCGAGTCCGACGTCAACTACCGCAGCATCATCCGCGCCCAGGCGGCCGAGCCCGAAGCCACGGCCGCCGACGCCATTTCGGCCGCGACCCGGCAGGTGGCCGAGACGCTCGACCTCGCCTCGATCGTCACCTACACCTCGTCCGGCTCGACCGCCATCCGCGCGGCGCGCGAGCGGCCGGCCAAGCCCATCCTGGCGCTGTCGCCGAACCTGCGCACCGTGCGCCGGCTGTCGGTCGTCTGGGGCGTGCACTGCGTCGAGAGTCCCGACGCGGTGAGCCTCGAGGACATGGTCGACCGGGCCTGCGTGATCGCCTACCAGGAGGGCCTGGCGCGCCCCGGCGACCGCATCGCCATCACCGCCGGCATTCCGCTCGGCACGCCGGGCGCCACCAACATGCTGCGCATCGCCTTTGTCCGCCAGGACGGCGCCGGGTCGTCGTAGGCGGCTCCCTTATCGGGCGCCGGACGGCAGCAAGTTCGCCTTCTCCCCTTGTGGGAGAAGGTGGCGGCAGCCGGATGAGGGGTCGTCTCAGGTATCGCGACCCGCGATGTGCTGCAGTCGACCACCCCTCATCCGCCCTTCGGGCACCTTCTCCCACAAGGGGAGAAGGCGTGCAGGCGACGCTCGGCGCGCTATAGTCCCGGCCTGACCCGGCAATCCCAAACGAGAATAGCCTGTGCCGCCCCCTCCACCGCCTTCGGCGGTCCCCCTCCCCCGCTTCGCAGGGGAGGATCCCCAGCGTTTCGCTCTTACGCTGGTGTGGCTATAGTCCCGCGCACCCAATTTCAGAGAACAAGCCAATGACCAAGCTCGATGCCGCCCTCGCCTATGCCGATGCCCATATCGAGGAGAGCCTCGGGCGGTTGCAGGCGCTGGTGCGGATCAAGTCGATCTCGACCGATCCGGCCTATGCCGGCGAGGTGCGGAAGGCGGCGGAGTGGCTGAGCGGCGACCTGAACCAGCTCGGTTTTACCGCTTCGGTGCGGGACACGGCCGGGCATCCGATGGTGGTGGCGCACGATGTGGCCGGGGACGGCCCGCACGTGCTGTTCTACGCCCATTACGACGTGCAGCCGGTCGATCCGCTGCACCTGTGGCACTCCGATCCGTTCGAGCCGACGCTGGTCAAGCAGGCCGACGGCGAGACGCAGATCGTCGGGCGCGGCACCTCGGACGACAAGGGGCAGCTGCTCACCTTCGTCGAGGCCTGCCGGGCCTGGAAGGCGGTGAACGGGCCCCTGCCGGTGAAGGTGACACTGTTCTTCGAGGGCGAGGAGGAATCGGGCTCGCCGAGCCTCCGGCCGTTCCTCGAGGCGGCGAAGGCCGAGCTGTCGGCGGCTGACGTGGCGCTGGTCTGCGACACCGAGATGTGGAACGCCGAGACGCCGGCCATCGTC
>JBQCFF010000109.1:0-9101 GCA_051959485.1 Devosia sp.
TCGTCGATGTCGGTCCCGTGGCCCGGCGTCTCGTTGGGATAGAGATAGCCGCGCTCGTAGCGCCAGTCGCACTTGAAGACGTCGTAGGTCTCCTTGGTGTAGCCGGTGAACTCCTGGATGCCGAAGTTCGAGATCGCCGTATCCACATGGATATTGGCGCCCATGGTGGCGGGCGACATGTCCATCGGGCCATGGCAGGCCGACTTCACGTGGTAGATCGAGGCGTAGTCGAAGATCTTCTTGATGCCCGTGACGCCGCCCGCATGCACGGCCGTGACGCGGATGTAGTCGATCAGCTGCTCGGAGATGAGCGTGGTGGTGTCATAGATCGAGTTGAAGATCTCGCCGACGGCCAGCGGCTGCGTGGTGTGCTGGCGGATCAGGCGGAAGCCTTCCTGCAGCTCGGCCGGAACCGCGTCCTCGAGCCAGAACAGGCGGTAGGGCTCGAGATCCTTGCCGAGGCGGGCAGCCTCGATCGGGGTGAGGCGGTGGTGCACGTCGTGCAGCAGGTGCACGTCCCAGCCGACCGCGTCGCGCAGCGCCTCGAACAGCTTGGGGACCAGCGGCATGTACTTGTGCGTGGCCCAGACTTCCTCGGTCACCATCGGCTTGATCATGCCGCCGGCGGCCTGGTCGGTCGACGGGCCGGTGCCGTAGATCGGCGGCAGGCCGGGAATGGAGACCTGCGCCCGGATCGCATCGAGGCCCTGCTCGCGCATGGCGAGCACGCCGTCGACGACCTCGGGGATGTCGAGACCGCCCACGTGCTTGTAGACCATCACCTTGTCGCGCGACCGGCCGCCGAGCAGCTGGTAGAGCGGCATGTTGGCGACCTTGGCCTTGATGTCCCACAGGGCCATGTCGATGGCGGCGATCGCCGCCATCGTGATCGGGCCGCGGCGCCAGTAGGCGCCCTTGTACAGGTACTGCCAGATGTCCTCGGTCCTGAGCGGATCCTTGCCGATCAGGGTGGGGGCGATGTGGTCCTGCAGGTAGGAGACGACCGCGAGTTCGCGGCCGTTCACCGTACCGTCACCGATGCCGTAGACGCCCTCGTCGGTGATCACCTTCACCGTGACGAAGTTGCGTCCGGGCGAGCAGACGATGACCTTGATTTCCTTGATCTTCATGGCGTGACGCTCCGCTTGCCGATCAGGACCAGGTACGGTCCCAGGAGTACTCGTCGTCCCACTGGTCGGTGGGCTGCCAGATATCGGTGACGCCGTCCTGCAGGTGCTGCCGGAGCAGATCGTCGTTGAGGTCGTCGATGCCGAGGCCCGGCTTGTCGGAGACGGTGATGAAGCCGTCCTTCACGATGGGCTTGGGCAGGCCGACCTGGATGTCGTCCCACCACGGCACTTCCACCGTATGGTACTCGAGCGCCATGAAGTTCTCGGTGGCGACGGCGACATGCGCCGCAGCCATCGCGGCGATCGGGCTTTCGGCCATATGGATGGCCATGGCGATGCCGTGGTCCTGCGCCGCGTCGCCGATCTTCTTGGTCTCGAGGATGCCGCCCGAGGTGAGCAGGTCCGGGTGGATGACCGAGATGCCGGACTTGAGCAGCGGCTCGAAGCCTTCCTTGAGGTAGATGTCCTCGCCGGTGCAGATCGGCACCGTGGTGGCTTCCTGCAGCTGCCGGTACTGGTCGGCGTACTGCCATGGGATCACGTCCTCGAGCCAGGCCGGGACGTACTTCTCGATGCGGCGGGCGAGGCGGATGCCGTTCTGCAGGCTGATGTGGCCGACGTGGTCGATGGCGAGCGGCACCTCGTAGCCGATCACCTCGCGCACCTCGTGGATGTACTCCTCGAGCAGGTCGATGCCCTTCTCGGTGAAGTGCAGCCCGGAGAACGGGTGGCGGACGTTGTGGATGTCGTAGACGGCGTTCTTCTCGCGGCGCTCATCGAGCGACTTGGAGCGGCCCGGGCTCGGGTGGATCTTGTGGGGCTCGAGCGAGCCGGCCGGAGCGACGACGGCACCCGGAACATCGGCGATCTGCATCAGGCCGAGGTCCATCTTCAGGAAGGTGAAGCCGAGGTCCATGCGCTCCTTGAGGCGGC
Source organism: Devosia sp. (assembly GCA_051959485.1). Classification (GTDB taxonomy): domain Bacteria; phylum Pseudomonadota; class Alphaproteobacteria; order Rhizobiales; family Devosiaceae; genus Devosia_A. Next base: position 2,064 of record JBQCFF010000109.1, read on the forward strand.
GGCCGGTTTCGGTGCCCGAGGGCTTCTCGGCGTCGGTGTCGCAGTAGACGCGGACCTTGTCGCGGAACTTGCCGCCCAGCATCTGGTAGATCGGCACGCCATACGCCTTGCCGGCCAGATCCCACAGCGCGATCTCGATGGCCGACACGCCGCCGCCCTGCCGGCCGTGGCCGCCGAACTGCTTGATGCGGCGGAACAGCCGGTCGATGTCGCAGGGGTTCTCGCCCAACAGGCGGCTCTTCAGCATCAGCGCGTAGGTGGCGCTGGCGCCGTCGCGGACCTCGCCCAGGCCGACCAGGCCCTGGTTGGTGTAGATCTTGAGCAGGGCCGAGCGGAACGGCGCGCCGGTGATCTCGGCGACCCGGATGTCGGTGATGCGCAGGTCGGAAGGCCGGGAATTGGTATTGACGTGGTTGAGCGCGTCGTCCGCGGTGGTCGAGTTCATTTGCAATGGTCCGGAGTGAAAGGGAGGCCGGTCGCATTGCTGCGAACCGGCCGGAGCGGGAAGGGTTAAACTACAGGGTCAGCGCCATTTCGGTTTCGGCGTCGAACAGGTGCATGCGGTTCTGGTCGAACTCGAGGAACACCGGCTCGTCGGAGCGAAGGTGGAAGCTCGGGTCGACGCTGACGTTGACCGTGGCGCCGGCGACGAAGACCTGCGCGAAGGTGATGTCGCCGGTCGGCTCGACGGTGTAGACCCGGCCGGGCACGCTGCCGGGCACCTGCTGTTTGTGCACCTTGATGGTGGAGTGGCGGGCGCCGAGCACCACCTTGTTCGACTTCGCCTTCAGCGCCTTCTGGGCGTTGGCCGGCGACAGCGGCATTTCCCAGCCCTCGGAGCTGGTGAGCGCCACGTCGGTGCCCTTGGTGAGGGCCGTGAGCGGGATCAGGCTCATGGCGGGCGAACCGACGAAGCTCGCGACGAACATGTTCACCGGGTTGGCGAACACGTTGGCCGGGCTGTCGTACTGCTGCAGGAAGCCGCCCGACATCACCGCCATCTTGTCGGCCATGGTGACGGCCTCGAGCTGGTCGTGCGTCACGTAGATGACGGTGGCGTTGAGATCCTGGTGGAAGCGCTTGATCTCGGAACGCATCTGCACGCGCAGCTTGGCGTCGAGGTTCGAGAGCGGCTCGTCCATGAGGAAGGCGCTCGGCTCGCGCACCAGCGCGCGGCCGAGGGCGACGCGCTGCTGCTGGCCGCCCGACAGCTCGCGCGGCTTGCGCTCGAGCAGGTGGGTGATGTCGAGGGTCTTGGCCGCCGCCTGCACGCGCTTGTCGATCTCGTCCTTGTTCATCTTCCGCATCTGCAGCGGGAAGGCGAGGTTCTTGTAGACCGACTTCTGCGGGTAGAGCGCGTAGTTCTGGAACACCATCGCGATGTCCCGGTCCTTCGGATCGAGACCGGAGACGTCGCGGCTGCCGATGCTGATATTGCCGCCCGATATCGGAATGAGACCGGCGACGAGATTGAGCGTGGTGGTCTTGCCGCAGCCCGACGGGCCGACGAGCGCCACGAACTCGCCGTCACCGACCGTCAGCGAGACATCGTTCACGGCGTAGACCGGGCCGTAGTTCTTGACCACGTTATTGAGGACAACCTGAGCCATAGGAGTTCCCGGAGTTAGTGCTTCACTGCGCCTTCGGTGAGGGCGCGCACGAAGTAGCGTTGCAGGACGAGGAACAACACCACGACGGGGATGCTCATCATGAAGGTGGCGGCCATCAGGCCCGGCCAATCGGTAGCGTTCTCGGAGAAGAAGCGCTGGATACCGACCGGCAGCGTCATCTGATCGTGCCGGGTGAGGAAGGTGTAGGCGTAGATGTACTCGTTCCAGGCGCCGATGAAGCTGTAGATCGAGGTGGCGATGATGCCGGGGGTGGAGAGCGGCATCACGATCAGGAAGAAGGCCTGGAAGCGGGTCGCGCCGTCGATGCGGGCGGCCTGCTCGAGCTGCACGGGGATGTTGTCGTAGAAGCCCTTGAGCAGCCAGATGGCGAGCGGCAGGCCGAAGGTCAGGTAGGTGAGGACCAGCGAGCCGTGCGTGTTCACCAGCCCCATCATGCGCATCAGGATGAACAGCGGCACGAGGAAGACCACGGCCGGGAACATGTTGCGCAGCAGCACGGCGAAGAACAGGAAGTTCCGGCCGGGGAAGCGGAAGCGCGAGAAGGCGTAGGCCGCCGGTACCGCCACCACCACCGCGAGAATGGTGGTGAGGGTCGAGACCCACATCGAGTTGATGAAGTACTGCACGAAGTCCCGGCCGACGCTGCCCGACGGATCGAGCAGGCGCCAGTAGTTCTCGAGCGTGGGCTCGGCGGGCCACCACTGGGGCGGGTATTGCATCGCGGCAAAACCCGTCTTCAGCGAGGTGATGAACATCCAGATCATCGGCATCACGGTGAAGCCGACCAGCAGCACCAGGAAGATGCGGCCCGACCAGCGCCAGCCGCCGACTCCCTTGCGTGAGGTTACTGCGCTTTCAGCGATTGCGGACATTAGCCGGCCCTCGAGTCGTCGCCGCGGGTCAGAGCGCGGACGTAGAAGTAACCCAGCGTCATCATGATGATGAAGAGCAGCACTGCGTAGGCAGAACCGACGCCCCAGCGCTGGCGGAGGAAGGCGAGCTCGTAGATGTGGGTGATCCAGATCTGGGTCGAGCCGACCGGGCCGCCGCCCGTCATGATGAAGGGGATGATGAAGGAGTTGAAGTTCTGCACCACGAGCAGCAGGATCGTGACCGTCGACACCCCGCTCAGATGCGGGAACGTGACGTGCCAGAAGCGCTGCCAGGGGCTGGCGCCATCGACCTGCGCGGCGCGCAGCAGGGTTTCGGGAACGGTCTGCAGGCCGGCCATCAGCATGATCATGGCGAAGGAGAATTCCTTCCACACGTTCACGACGATGAGCGAGTAGAGCGCGGTGTTGGTGTTGTCGATGAAGTTGACGGCGCCGTTGGCCAGGCCGAGCTGGTTGAGCAGCGCGCCGATGGCGCCGAAGTCGGAGTGATAGAGCCACTTCCAGACGTAGGAGGCGGCGACGGCGCTCACCACCCACGGGATCAGCAGCAGGCCGCGCAGCATGGCACGGCCGCGGAATTCGCGGTGCAGCGCCAGCGCGGCGCCGAGGCCGAGAAGGAAGGCGAAGAAGGTGGAAAGGACGGTCCAGACGATGGTCTGCCAGGTGACCTTCCAGAAGATCGGGCTGGTAAGGATGGTGACGTAGTTGTCGAGGCCGTTGAACTGCTTGTTCGCCAGCGACAGGCTCGCGGGCGTATTAAAGAAGCTCAGCTCGATCGTGTAGTAGATCGGATAGGCGATGACGATAAGCATCACCACGATAGCCGGCAGGACATACAGATAGTCGAACCGGCTGTTCCAGACGCGTTCGCTCAGGCGGACGCGTTTTGGTTCGGGCACATCCCGGAAAATGGCTTGACCCTGAACGGTGCTCACGGATGGCGGCCCCTAGTGGTGGAGAAGGAAAGACCGGCGGCGTTAAGCCGCCGGTCGGAGTCGGATGTGTCGGAGGATCAGATGCCGCCGCTGCCGCCCACGATGGCCTCGATCTTCTGGGCCGCGTCTTCGACGGCCTGATCAACGGTCATGGTGCCGGTGAGGGCGTTCTGCATCATGTCCGGGACCACGATGTTCATGATCTCGGGCGCCTCGGGGATCACCGGGAAGGGGATACCGTTGGGGAGCATCGAGGTGGTCACGTCGAGGAACGGGATGGTATCCAGACGCTGCTTCATGGCATCGGTGAGGAAGCCATTGATGTTGCCGGGGTTCGAGGCGACCCAGGCGAGCTTGGTCGACCATTCCGGGCTGTCCCACATGCAGATCAGCGCCTTCACGGCCTGCTCGTCCACAGCGCCGCCCTCGACGAACTCGGGCTTCACGACGTGGATGTTGGAACCGCCGAAGACCACGGCGCGCTTGCCGTCCGGACCGGCCGGCAGCAGGCCGTAACGCATGTTGGCGACCACTTCGTCGGCAACCGCCTTGTCGCTGCCGGTCGCCTTGGAGGCAAGATCCTGCATGCGGGCGAACTCAGCCGGGTGCGAAATCACCATGGCGAGCTGGTTGGCGATGAACGGGGCCTGGTTCTCGGCCTGGGTGTTGGTCAGCGCCGAAACCGGGACCGACTTGTCGACGGCATACATCTGGTAGGCCGCCTGCAGGGCCTTCTTCGAGCCCTCGTTGTTGATCCAGACGTCCTTGTAGTTCGGGCTCTCCGACGCTTCGTCGAGCGCGCCACCACCGTATGCCCACAGCTGCGGCATGAAGCGGAACGGCGTGTTGCCGGCGTTCTGCTTGGCCACGAGGCCGTAGCCGGCGATGCCGAGCTTGTCGTGGATCTGCTTGGAGTAGGCGACCACGTCATCCCAGGTTGCGGGCGGGTTCTCGGGATCGAGGCCGGCATCCTTGAAGATCTTGGCGTTCCAGATGAACCCCATGGTCTCGTTGTTGGTCGGCAGGCCGTAGGTCTGGCCTTCGTAGGTCACCGACTTGAGGGCGCCCGGCCAGAAGTCCGCGGCGGTGAAGCCGGCATATTCCGGCCCGATCGGCTGCAGGTAGCCCTTGGCCGCGAACTCGACGCCGCCCAGGATCTGCAGGCGCACGACCATCGGCGCGGCGTTGCCGAGCAGGGCGGTGCGGAACTTGTCGAGCAGCTCGTTGTAGGTGATCGACTGAACGTCGGTCTGGATGTTCGGGTAGGCGGCGTGGAAAGCCTCCCAGAACGCCTTGTCCATGTCGTGCGAGATCTGCGGGTCGGCCTCGAACGGGCCGGTGTACCAGTAGGTGACGCGGCCGGCGTAGTCGTTGGGGACGACGGCGCCGCAGTCCTTGGCCGCATCGAACTGCTTCGTGCCGGCGATGGACTTCACGTACTCGGGCGACCACTGGCTGAGGTCGACGCTCTGGGCGAACACGGTGCCGCTCATCAGCGATGCCGCGAGCGTCGCGGCGACAGTGATCTTGGTCAGCTGGCGCGCGACCGAACGGCCAGCGCCATCATGCCGATCGGAATCGGTCATCAGGAAGTCCTCCAATGTTAACATGTATACGGCCCCCGGCCGAAGCGACGCGCTCCTACGGCTTGCGCCGTTCAGCTAAGCGGCGTCCGGCCCTGCAGGGGACCAGCTTCTACCGTTCGCGCAGACACTACAGACTATGAAATCTGTGTCAACATGACTCGGATCGTACATTGTTTCTGGGGTTTCGAGTGCGGATGGCGCCCAAAAGGGGATTGGCTTGCCTCCAAAAGATGCATAAACCAACGGGCATGGGAGAAGAGACAATCAGCGAAATGCACGTTGGCGAGGGACTCGAGCAGCCTGCCTCGGTGTACGAGCTCATTCGCGAAGACATCATTTCCGGCCGCCTCAACCCGAACGAGCGGCTGAAAGTCGCAGAGCTGGCCGACCGCTACCAAACCTCCACCAACCCGGTGCGCGAGGCGCTGCAGCAGCTGCGCGGCGAGGGCTTCGTGATGATGGAGCCCAACCGCGGTGCGCGGGTGATCGCCATCGACGAGAACTTCGTGCGCGACATCATCGAGATCGAGGTGCTGATCGAGCCGGCGCTGACCCGCTGGTTCGTGTCGATCGCCACCGATGCCGACATCGTCGAGCTCGAGGCGATCCAGGCCGAGATCGAGGCCAACAACTTCGAGGATCGGGTGCGGCACGGGCTGCTCGACACGCGGTTCCACCAGTTCATCTACGACCGGCACTACAACCGGCACGCCGCGGATATGTGGTGGAAGCACCGCGAGATCCTGCGGGCGATCAGCCGGCGCTTTCCGACCTCGCTCAGCCGCCGGCACGCCGTGCTCACCGAGCACCACGAGCTGATCGAGTGCATCCGGGCGCAGAATGCCGACGGGGCGGCAGCTGTGGTGGCGACGCACGTCCAGGGATCGGGGCGACACATCATCGAGCAGATGGGCGTGGCGCTCAGGAATGGCGGGGGCTGGCGAAGCCCGCGCAAGTAACCCGCCAAGCGGCCCGGAGCGCCGGGCATTTCAATTAAGTTTCTGACCGAGAGAAGGCCCGTTCGAGGCCGAGGGAGCATCATGAAAATCACTGACCTGCGCTGTGCCGTCATCGGCCGGCATCCGATCGTTCGCATCGTCACGGACGAGGGCCTGTACGGCCTGGGCGAAGTGGAGTTCACCAAGACCTACCTGAAGCCCTGGGTGCTGCATTTCCGCGAGGCGCTGATCGGCGAAGATCCGACCGACGTCGAGCGCTGCATGATGAAGATCCGCCAGCGCGGCTCGTTCAAGCCCTACGGCGCCGCGGTTTCGGCCATCGAGCATGCGCTGTGGGACATTGCCGGCAAGGCGGCGAACGTGCCGGCCTACAAGCTGCTCGGCGGCAAGGTGCGCGACAAGGTGCGCGTCTATAACGGCTCGATCCGCCAGAAGCGCTCCGGCGACCGGCCCGAGGATTTCGCCGCCGACGTGAAGTGGATGGCCGAGCAGCCGCAGAAGTTCTTCATGGTGAAGCAGGGCATCGGCTTCCATTCCAGCCAGAAGGACAGCTACCCCGACTTCCACTATGGCCCGGTGGGCAAGAAGGCCGGCTACCACGGCGCCATGGACCAGGGGCAGATCTCCGAGCACGGCTTCAACTACATGCTCGACTGCGTCATCGCGATGAAGGAAGCGCTGGGCGACAAGGTCTCCCTCGCGCTCGACTGCGGCCCGGGCTGGTTCCTCAACGACGCCATCAAGTTCGCCCAGGCGGTCGAGCCCTACAACATCATGTGGCTCGAGGACATGCTGACTGGCGACTACGTGCCGTGGGTCAACCCGCAGGCCTATCGCGAGCTCACCGTCTCGACCAGGACACCGATCCATACCGGCGAGCAGATCTACCTGCGCCACAACTACAAGGAACTGATCGAGACCCAGTCGGTGCGCGTCGTCGGCCCCGATCCGGCCGATATCGGCGGCATCGCCGAGCTCAAGTGGGTGGCCGAGCACGCCTACATGCATTCGATCATGATGGCGCCGCACGGCAC
>JBQCFF010000110.1:0-2061 GCA_051959485.1 Devosia sp.
TCTCGCCGAGCAGAAGCTCGATGTCGCCGAAGGCCTGCTCATCGTCGAAGCGCAGCAGGACGACCTCATGGTCGTCGTCCGCCTCGCCCCCCCGCACCCGGCGATGCGCGCCCGCTACGAAAAGGCCCTCGCCGGCCTCAGGTGCGGCAACCTGCCGACCTGATCAGTCGCTGCTCAGCGTGACCTTCAGTCGGGTGCCAGTGGCCTCCGCTACGCGCTGCAGCGAGCGGGTGGAAGGCATGGCGGTGCCGCGCTCCCAGCGCGCCACCATGGCCTGCGATGAGCCGATCTTCTCCGCTAGTTCGGCCTGCGTGAGCTTTGCCCGATGCCGTGCTTCGGCGATGGCGAAGGCGATCTCCATCTCCGGTCCGATCGCGTCATAGGCTTCCCGGAACGTCGGGTCGGCCATCCAGCGGTCCCGCAGCTGCTTGAACGATATCGTCATGGCTGCAAATCCTTCGCGCGGGTTTCGGCCAGGTCGAGAAAGTGCGACGGCGTCTTGCGCGTCTTCTTCTGGAACGCCACCACGATCACCACCCGCGCACCAACCGCCGTCACGTACAGCGCCCGGCCCTCGAGACCCGCGGCTCCGGGCCGCATCTCCCAGATCTTCCCGCGAACATGCTTCACGTGCGGTTCGTAGACCCGTTCGAGCTCGACCGCCTCGATCCGCTCGATGATCCTCGTCAGCGCCGCACGCAGTCCTGCCGGCCACGCCTCGATCTCATCCGCGACCCGCCGGTCGAGCACTTCCACGGTCCAGCGCAGTTGATACCCCTATATCAAAAACGGCATACCGGCAACCTACTTCGGGTACAGCCCCTCGTCCGGCGGGGCGAGCAGCCGGCGGCCCGGCAGGGCTACCTGCCCGTCACCACGCAGCCGCCACGCATCGGTACAGAAGTCGTGGGCGACGGCGCGCTCCACCCATGGCGCGAGGTCGGTCAGCGCGGCGTCGACCTGCACCGCCTCCCGATGCGGCGTCTCCACCAGGAAATGGTCGAGCGCATACTGGTAGGAATCGTGGCGGAAGCTCAGCGCCAGCACGAAGCGGTCGATGAACGCGGCGTTCTCGCGCGCCCGCCGCTGCTGGCGGGCGACCATCTCGGGCTCGACATAGTCGATCTCCGCCACCGCGACGGCGCGCTGCCGGTCCACCTCCAGCACGGCGCAGACGGCGCGGAACGTGTCCGGCAGCGTGCCGAGATCGGCCTCTACGTGGTCGGCGATGGTGTTGAAGCGCACCCGCGACGAGGCATAGCGCTGGCCGCTCAGCCAGCGGTAGTACTTGCCTACCTGCGCCGCACTGGGACCGCCGGCGGTCGGCCGGATTTCGGCGCTGTACGGCCAGGCCCAGTCCTGGGCATGCGGCGCCACGAGGAAGCGCCAGACGCGATCGCGCATCTCCACTTCCTCGTCGGTAAGGTTGAAGCCGTCGAGCGCCCGGCCGTTCATGCCGCGGCGGTTCCGGTCGACGAGCGGCACCAGTTCGTCATTGACGAAGCCGCGTTCCAGCCGGCCGAAGTCGCCCAGCTGCTGCGCCTCGGCCGGCAGCATGGAAATCACCGTCAGCAGCAGCCCGAGTGCGGCGACGGCCAGCCCCCTAGCCGCGGCGGCGCTTGCCCGAAGCGGCGCCCGCCGGCTTGTTTGGCAGCAGTGGCGCGCCGTCCCGCTCATAGCGAACCCCGGTGAAGAGCACGATCTCGCCCGTCCCTGGCGGTTCGCCGGGTGGCTTGGCGCTGCGTCCGCGCTTTGGCATTGGCACGAGTTTTCCCAACCGAGCCTCCAAGTGGTGGGAGTTCCGGCAGGCCGATGCCAGCCGGCAAAGGCACGGGTTCGACGCACTGACCCGTGTGTGACGCATTAAGACTTCGTCAAGGTTAACAGTTCGCTAACGATTGTCTGGAAAAATTATCGATCAGGCGACCCCTCTGAGTCACGGGGTCGTTCGGGGCAAAATATGATCGGTTTCCAGCCTTACGAGACATTCCAGCTGCTCATCGAGACCGGCGGAATAGACCGTACGAACACGTTGCTGTGCGCGGCCTGCGACGCCTATGC
>JBQCFF010000111.1:0-4604 GCA_051959485.1 Devosia sp.
CACCTCGCGCAGGTGCCCCCCCCCCCCCCCCCCTTCGGCGGCCCCCCCCCCCCGCACGGGGTAGAGATTCCCTGCCGTCACCGCGGGCGAACCGCCCCTCCCAACCCCGCTGGCGGGGGAGGGGGACCATGCGAAGCATGGTGGAGGGGGGAGCAACGCGCGCTGGTCCCGCCGCCCTGTTTCAGTCTAGTCTCCCCACACGATCTCCCCCGAATGGAGGCCCTCATGCAGCCGATCCGCCTCGCCGCCCTCGCCTTCGCCGCCCTGCTCGCCGTCGCCCCCGCCGTGGCGCAGGACGCCACGCCCGACACAAGGGTCTGGCGCCACGGCAGCTCGCTGATGGGCCAGCTGAAATACCCCGAGGGCTACCAGCGCTTCGACTACGTGAACCCCGACGCGCCGGTCGGCGGCCTCGTGCGCCTCTCCGCGATGGGCAGCTTCGACACCTTCAACCCGATCCTGCCGCAGGGCGAGATCGCCGACGGCCTCGGGCTCATCTACGACACGCTGATGACCCCGTCGCTCGACGAGACCTCGACCTCCTACGGTCAGCTCGCCGAAGCCTTCACCTACCCCGACGACATCTCGTCGGTCACCTTCCGCATGAACCCGCGCGCCAAATGGGCCGACGGCGAGCCGGTGACCGCCGAGGACGTGGTGTGGTCGTTCAACAAGGCGGTGGAGCTCAACCCCAACCAGGCCAACTACTACGCCAACGTCACGAAGGTCGAAGTCACCGCGCCCGGCGAGGTGACCTTCACCTTCGACGAGACCGGCAACCGCGAGCTGCCCAACATCGTCGGCCAGGTGCTGGTGCTGCCGCAGCACTGGTGGGAGGGCACCGGCGCCGACGGCAAGCAACGCGACATCGGCCATTCGACGCTCGAGCCGCCGCTCGGCTCCGGCCCCTACAAGCTCGCGAGCTTCAATGCCGGCGTCTCCATCACCTCTGAGCGCGACCCGAGCTACTGGGGGCTCAAGGAGCCGTTCAACATCGGCACCAACAATTTCGGCACCATCAAGTACGAGTACTACCGCGACGACACGGCGGAGTTCGAGGCCTTCAAGGCCGACGAGTTCGACTGGTGGGACGAGAACGTCGCCATCCGCTGGCAGAACAACTACGACTTCCCGGCCGTGAAGGACGGCAGGGTGGTCAAGGAGCTGTTCGAGAACACCTACCGCGACAACGGCGTGATGGTCGGCTTCATCCCCAACCTGCGCCGGCCGCTGTTCCAGAACGAGGCGCTCCGGCAGGCGATGCTCTACGCCTTCGACTTCGAGGAGCTCGACAAGCTCAGGTTCTTCGGCCAGTACGACCGCATCAACTCGTTCTTCTACGGCACCGAGCTCGCCTCCTCCGGCCTGCCGCAGGGCGAGGAGCTCGATATCCTCAACTCGGTGAAGGACCTGGTGCCGCCCGCGGTGTTCACCACCGAGTACCAGAACCCGGTCTCCGGCGACCCGCAGAAGCTGCGCGCCAACCTCCGCACCGCCAACCAGATCCTCATCGAGGCTGGCTACACGCTGAACGGCAGCCAGCTGATGGACCCCAACGGCCAGCCGGTGCAGTTCGAGATCCTGCTCAACGGCCCGGTGATCGAGCCGATCGCCACCGCCTTCACCACCAACCTCAAGCGGCTGGGCATGAACGTTTCCATCCGCTCGGTCGACAGCGCGCAATATGTCGAGCGCATCCGCAAGCGCGACTTCGACATGATCTACACCGGCTGGGGGCAGAGCCTGTCGCCCGGCAACGAGCAGCGCTTCTTCTGGGGCTCGGCCGCCGCCGAGCAGAACGACAGCTCCAACTATGCCGGCATCGCCGACAAGGGCGTCGACGCGCTGATCGACAAGGTGATCTTTGCCGACGACCGCGAGACCCTGCTGGCCGCCACGCACGCCCTCGACCGCGTGCTGCTCGCCCACCACTACGTCATCCCCACCTACACGCTCCGCCGCTCCCGCATCGCCCGCTGGGACCGCTTCAGCCACCCCGAAACCCTGCCCGAATTCTCCATCGGCTTTCCGACCGTGTGGTGGTACGACGACGCCAAGGCGGCAAAAACCGGCGCGGCGAAGAACTAGGGGCAACGAGCAAGCCCTCGCCGCATCGCCCCCCTCCCCCTTGGCGGGGGAGGGTAGCGAAGCTTGGCGGCTTGCCCGCCTGGCGCAGCTGGGGAGAGGGGGGCAGCGCCGGTTGCTGGCCACCCGCCCCTGCCCACACGCACCCCCTCTCCCTAGTTCCGCTAGGCTCGCTCCCGCTCGCCAAGCTCCACTACCCTCCCCCACCAGGGGGGGAGGAGACGCCGTTGCTTGACCTGTGCCCCACTGTGCGCGCTGACGCCGAGTGTTCCACAACGCAGCACCTCCCCCTTCATGGGGGAGGCTGGGAGGGGGCCGTCCGGATCGAGCGAAATCTCACCCCACCCCAGCTTCGCCAAGTCGCTGACGCGACAAGCTGCGCTACCCTCCCCATCAAAGGGGAGGGAGTCGCTGCGGCCTGATCTGTGCCACTGGTCTCCCTCCCCCTTGTGGGGAGGTAGCGGCGCTAGGAGCGAAGCGACGCAGCAGAGCTAGGGTGGGGGTGCGGCAGACGCGCCGCCCTATCCCCCGCTCAGGTCGAACCACCGGATCCCCTTGGTCCGCGCCTCGTCCTTCGCGTCCTCGTACCCGGCGTCGGCGTAGCGCATCACGCCCAGCGAGGTGTCGTTGGTCAGCGCCTGCCCCAGCCGCGCATCCGCCTCGACCGTCCCGTCGGCCACCAGCGTCACGCCGGCCGAGGTCATGTAGCCGGCATAGCCGCCGCCGCCCGAGTGGATCACCACCAGGTCGGCCATCGAGGCGGTGAGCAGCATGGCGTCGAGCAGCGGCCAGTCAGCGATGGCGTCGGAGCCATCCTTCATGTTCTCGGTCATGATGTTGGGATGCGCCATCGCGCCGGCATCGAGATGGTCGCGGCTGAATGCCACCGGCCCCTGCAGCTGGCCGTTCCGCACCAGCTCGTTGACCCGCAGCGCCAGCGCGGTGCGCTCGCCGTGGCCGAGCCAGGCGATGCGCGCCGGCAGCCCCTCGAACGGGATGTGCTGGCGCGCCAGCGTGATCCAGTTGGTGACAATCCGGTTGTCGGGAAACATCTCCAGCACCAGCTCGTCGATCCGCCCGATATCCGCCGGCTCGCCGGAGAGCGCCATCCAGCGGAACGGCCCGATGGCCCGGGCGAACAGCGGGCGCAGGTAGGCCTCGGTGAAGATCGGGATGTCGAAGGCGTTCTCCACCCCGGCCTGCCTGGCCTGGGTGCGGATCAGGTTGCCGTTGTCGAACACCTCGGCGCCCTTGGCCTGGAAACCCAGCATGGCGCGGACATGCTCGGCGATCGAGGCGCGGCTCGCCGCCATCAGCTGCCCCTGCCCGTCCACCCGCAGACGCCGCACCTCCTCGAGGCTCATGCCGCGCGGCACGTAGCCGTAGACGAGGTCGTGCGCGCTGGTCTGGTCGGTGACGATGTCGGGCACGACCCCGCGCCGCAGGATCTCGGGATAGACGTCCGCCGCATTGGCGACGAGGCCGACCGAGGTGGCGCGCTTCTCCCTGACCGCCCGCTCGATCATCGCGAGCGCGGTGTCGAGATCGGGCGCGACGTGCGCGAGGTAGCCGATGGCCTGCCGCCGCTCGGCCCGCGCCGGATCGACGTCGACGTCGAGGATCGCCGCCCCGGCCATGCGGCCCGCCAGCGGCTGCGCGCCGCCCATGCCGCCCATCCCGGCGGTGAGGATGAAGCGCCCGGCCAGCGAGCCGCCGAAGCGCTTCTCGGCGATGCGCATGAAGATCTCGTAGGTGCCCTGGATGACGCCCTGGCTGCCGATGTACTGCCACGCCCCGGCGGTGAGCCCGCCCCAGGCGATCAGCCCCTTCTGCTCGAGCTCGTAGAACACCTCGGCCTTGGCCCACTGCCCGACGATGTTGCAGTTGGCCATGATGACGAGCGGCGCATTGGCATGCGTCTGCAAGAGCCCGATCGGCTTGCCCGACTGGATGACGAGGGTCTGGTCCTCGTCCATGGTGGTCAGCGCCTCGACGATCTGCCGGTGCGCCGCCCAGTTGCGCGCCGCCTTGCCGAGCGCCGCATAGACCACGAGGTTGTCGGGGTCCTCGCCGACGCTCAGCACGTTCTCGAGGAGCCGCAGCAACGCCTCCTGCCGCCAGCCCCTGGCGCGCAGCACCGGACCGGAAGGAATGGGGAAATTCGGGTGGCGGGAATTGGGCTTGGGCATGATGCGATAGCTTTAGCCCAGCGGATGCGGCGCGACGACCCCCAATAGGCCAGGACGGCCCCTCCCCGGCCCTCCCCATGAAGGGGAGGGTGAATAGGGGGTGCGCCGAGGCGGAGTGTTTTACGCCGCAGCACCTCCCCCTTCATGGGGGAGGCTGGGTGGGGGCCGTCCGCTGGAGGCAAGCTACTCCCAGCCCTTCACCCCGCCCTTCTTCCGCGGCTTCACCCCGTCGAGGGCGTATTTCGTCAGCTCGATGCCGAGCGCCTGTTCCACCGGCGGGAACACAGCGGGCTCGATCACCGAGGTGGAGAGCGGGATCAGCTTCTTGAT
>JBQCFF010000112.1:0-3509 GCA_051959485.1 Devosia sp.
GATCGAGGTGACGTTCGACATCGACGCCAACGGCATCGTCAACGTCTCGGCCAAGGACAAGGGCACCGGCAAGGAGCAGCAGATCCGCATCCAGGCCTCCGGCGGGCTTTCCGACGCCGACATCGAGCGGATGGTCAAGGAAGCCGAACTCAACGCCGAGACCGACAAGAAGAAGCGCGAGGCAGTCGAGGCGCGGAACCAGGCCGAGTCGATGGTCCACTCGACCGAGAAGTCGCTCAAGGACTATGGCGACAAGGTTTCGGCCGACGACAAGCTGGCGATCGAGACGGCGCTCAACGACGTGCGCGGCGTGCTCGAGAGCGAGGACGGCGAACTGATCAAGGAAAAGACCGCGGCGCTGGCCGAAGTCTCGATGAAGCTGGGCGAGGCGATGTACAAGGCCTCGCAGGCGGAAGCCGAGGCCAAGGCCGCCGGTGGCGACACTCCCGCCGAGGACGACGTGGTCGACGCCGAGTTCGAAGAGGTCAAGGACGACAAGAAGTCGGCCTGAGGCGAGCACTAGAGACAAGAAAAGGCCCGGAGCGATCCGGGCCTTTTTCATTTGGGGCGCTGCGGGCCAGCTCAGAAGCGGTAGTTGACGCCGAGCGTCAGTGCATGGGCCGCGTTGTCGTAGCTGTTGACCCAGGGGAGGGGCCACAGGACGCCGTCCACCAGCGTGAGGTCGGCCCGCCCGAAATCCATGTAGTTGTATTCGGCGAAGGCCGACCAGCCCTCCGCGAAGGCGTACTCGGCGCCGATGCCGGCGGTGAGGCCCAGCCGCGTGCCTTCCACTTCGCCGAGGAAGGTGGGGCCGTTGTCGTAGTCCGTGTGGCGGTTGTGGACGAAGGCGATGCCGGCCGAGCCGTAGAGCAGCAGCGACGGGTCGACGAGGTATCCGAGCCGACCCTTGAGGCTGCCATAGGCCGTCGCCTCGGTGGTGAGGTATTCGGGGAAACCCGGGCCGACCGGGAAGAAGGCGTTGCTGCCGGAGCTGCGGGTGATTTCGACCGTGCCGACGACACCAAGGACGAGCCTGTCGATCTGGGTGTCGCAACCGGCGCGGAGGCCGAGCGTGCCGCCCTCGGCAACGTGGCTGCCGCCGTCGTAGAGACCGGCGGCGAGCGGGATATCGACGCTCTGCGCCGCGAAGCCGACGCTAACGCCGACGTAGCAGCCGCTCCAGGGCTGCGCATCGGCAGCGGTGGTGGTGGCAACAACGCCGGCGAGCGGCAGATCGCTGGCGCTGACGGCGCTCGTCAGCAGCAGCAGCGCCGTAGCGCTTGTACGAAGAATCACCTGAAGCCCCCCAGGAAAATGCGAATCGCATCCAGCAGCGGTAGAGGCAGGGGGCCGGCGGAACAAGCAACAGATGGAGATGCACTCTCAAAATGCGGCAGGCGCTGGCGCCGATGCAACAGGTAAAGCAGTAGATCCTTCGATCTGCAGCTTTTTTGGCGATGATCTCCCCAATGTCGCCACCCCCGCGCCCAACTGTCTTCACATCCCCCGTTGCAGACTGCGGCGTTCGAAGCGGCACATCCCACGTCAGCAGCGTGGTGCCGGAGGGGAATGCGAGGTCCGGGCCGGACCGGCGCGTTCGGGGCGGCAATTCGAAAGGACAGGCGATGACATCGGTGGAAGTGCGCAGCTTCGCCGCCAATAGCGGGCGCGACGCGATGGCCGCCGAGGGCGAGTCGCCGCCGGTGGAGCGGCTCGATGCCGACATGCGGCACGTGCTGGCGGTGCTCGGGCAGATGGGCGGCCGGCCGATCGAGCTGCTGCGGACCCCCGAGGCGCGGGCGCAGCCGACCCTCGACATGGCGCTGCGGCGCATCCTCCGCGACGCGCATGACGACCAGGGCATCAACATGGAGATGCGGCTGCTCCCCGGGCCGGCCGGCGACATCCGGGCCCGCATCTACACGCCGCAGGCCGAGGCGGCGGCGCCGCGGCCGCTGCTGCTCTACTTCCACCCCGGCGCCTTCGTGCTCGGCGACGTCGACAATTACGACGCCACGCCGCGGACGCTGGCGCAGCGCACCGGCGCGGTGGTGGTCTCGTCGCACTACCGGCAGGCGCCGGAGCACCGCTTCCCGGCGGCGCACGAGGATGCGTTCGGAGCGTGGAACTGGCTGGTCGAGCACGCCGCGAGCCTCGGCGCCGACCCCCGCCGCATGGCGATCGTCGGCGAAGGCTCGGGCGCCAACCTCGCCGTCAACGTGGCGCTGCGGGTGAAGGCGCATGGCGGCCGGGCGCCGCTGCACCTGGGGCTGGTGACGCCGATGGCGACGCTCGGCTTCGACCTGCCGTCGCATTTCGAGACCGAGGACACCGGGCCGTTCCGCACCGAGACCTTCAAGTGGGCGGCGCGCAAGCTGCTGCGCAAGAAGGAGGACGCGCTCGACCCGCGGCTCGACCTGATCGAGCGCACCGACCTCGGGGGGCTGCCGCCCGCGACGGTCATCCTCGCCGAGGCCGACCCGCTGCGCTCGGAGGGCGAGGCGCTGGCCGACCAGCTGCGCCGCTCCGGCGTCTGGGTCGACAGCACCACCTACGAGGGCGTGACGCACGGCTTCTTCGGGCTCTACCAGATCGTCAACAAGGCGATGTTCGCCCAGAGCCAGCTGGCGCGGAACCTGAGCGCCGCCTTCGGCGGATAGCCGCGCCCGGCCGGTCCCGTGCAGGAGCCGCCAGAAAGCGGGCGTTCGGGACACACACCTCGGCCATTCGGCACATAACTTGCAACCAACTGAGTTGAACGGCACCGCTGCTATGGTAAGAGCGCGGGACCATACCTATCTAGGCCGGATGCTCGGGCGCGGGAGCGTGACGGTCATTGGGGACGAAGCCGATTGGCGAAACGCGATTTTTATGAAGTTCTGGGCGTGCCCAAGGGCGCCGACGAGGCGACACTCAAGGGGGCGTACCGCAAGCTTGCCATGCAGTTCCATCCGGATCGCAATCCGGGGAACGACGAGGCGGAACACAAGTTCAAGGAAATCAACGAGGCGTATGACACGCTGAAGGACCCGCAAAAGCGCGCGGCCTACGACCGCTTCGGCCATGCGGCCTTCGAGCATGGCGGCGCGCGGGGCCCGGGCGGCTTCGGGCCGGAGTTCACTTCGTCGATGTCCGACATCTTCGAGGACATCTTCGGCGACTTCATGGGTGGCGGCGGCGGCCGTGGCCGCGGCGGCCAGAGCCGGCTGCGCGGCTCCGACCTGCGCTACAACCTCGAGATCTCGCTCGAGGAGGCCTTTGTCGGCCGCACCGTCGACATCGACGTGCCGACCCTCGCCGCCTGCGAAACCTGCGACGGTTCCGGCGCCAAGCCGGGCACCGGCATGTCGACCTGCCGGCACTGCAATGGCCAGGGCAAGGTGCGCGCGGCGCAGGGCTTCTTCACCATCGAGCGCACCTGCCCGGTGTGCAACGGCCGCGGCCAGATCCTCGAGCAGCCCTGCACCGATTGCGGCGGCCAGGGGCGGCGGCAGCAGAACCGCACGCTC
>JBQCFF010000113.1:0-27759 GCA_051959485.1 Devosia sp.
ACAAGCTTCTGAGACTCATCCGAGTCGACCCGACTGGCCCTCGTGCGGCGACGGACGCTCCTCAACGTCATGGCTAACGAACGGTAACCAAGTGCCCGTCCTGCCTTGCAAATTGCGATCACGTTAACCGCTTTGCGCGCATTGTTAGGGTCTGGTTAACGAATTGGCGACTAATACTGGTCCCACACGCCACTAATGGGGCCATCGATGACGATCAACCTCACCATCCCGGACATTCAGGAACTGAAGCCGCGCATCACCGTGTTCGGTGTGGGCGGAGCGGGCGGTAACGCGGTCAATAACATGATCGCTTCGGGCCTCAGTGGGGTGGACTTCGTCTGCGCCAACACGGACGCCCAGGCGCTGGCCCTTTCGAGCGCGCAGCGGATAATCCAGCTGGGTGTCTCGGTGACCGAAGGCCTCGGCGCCGGCTCGCATCCGGAGGTCGGCCGCGCCGCCGCCGAAGAGAGCTACGACGAGATCAACGACCACCGGTCCGGCGCGCA
The DNA here is from genome assembly GCA_051959485.1 of Devosia sp. Taxonomy (GTDB): domain Bacteria; phylum Pseudomonadota; class Alphaproteobacteria; order Rhizobiales; family Devosiaceae; genus Devosia_A. The sequence continues at coordinate 507 of JBQCFF010000113.1, forward strand.
TATGGTGTTCATCACCGCCGGCATGGGTGGTGGTACCGGCACCGGTGCGGCGCCCGTGGTGGCCCGCGCCGCCCGCGAGCAGGGCATCCTGACCGTCGGCGTCGTCACCAAGCCCTTCACCTTCGAAGGCAATCGCCGTGCCCGCCTCGCCGAGGATGGCATCGACGAGCTGCATCGGCATGTCGACACGCTGATCGTCATTCCGAACCAGAACCTCTTCCGTGTCGCCAACGAGAAGACCACCTTCGCCGACGCCTTCAAGATGGCGGACCAGGTGCTCTACTCGGGCGTCGCCTGCATCACCGACCTGATGGTCAAGGAAGGCCTGATCAACCTCGACTTCGCCGACGTGCGCGCCGTGATGCGCGGCATGGGTAAGGCCATGATGGGGACGGGTGAAGCCTCGGGCGACGATCGTGCGCGCCACGCGGCAGAGGCGGCCATTGCCAACCCGCTGCTCGACGATGTGTCGATGAAGGGCGCGCGCGGCCTGCTCATCTCGATCACTGGCGGCCCGGACCTCACCCTCTACGAAGTGGACGAGGCGGCGAGCCGTATCCGCGAGGAAGTCGATCCGGATTGCAACATCATCCTGGGCGCTACCTACGATCCGGACATGACCGGCACCCTGCGCGTCTCGGTCGTCGCGACCGGCACCGATGCCACCATGGTGCAGGCGCTCGAGCCGCCGAAGGCCAACCCGACGCGCACGCCGCTCACCGCTTCTGCGATGCGCCAGGCGGCGGCCGAGCGGCAGCCGGTGCAGTCGGAGCCCGAGCCGGTCTACGAGGAAGAGCCCGAATTCGAGACTCAGGTGCAGGCGGCGGTTGCCGAGGCGATCAACCATGCGCCCGAGCCGCACTACGGCTACCAGGACGAGGACGACGGCATCACCGTCGAGCCCTACGTCCCGGCTGCCAGCACCGCCCCGCAGCAGCTCGAGGAGGCGCCGCGCCTCATCGACGCGCCCATTCCCAGCGTCTACGTGCCGTCCTCGGCCGAACGCCCCGATGGCCAGCGCCGCATGCCGCGGACTGAGGAGCTGCCCGCTGTTGCGCGGCGGACACTCACCGAGCAAGAAAAGCAGCCCGAAGAGCCGCGCAACGCCCGCGCGCTGTTCAAGCGGCTGGCCTCGAATGTCGGCCTGAACCTGCGGCCCGCCGAGCAGGCGCGCCCGGCGCAGCAGGCCGAGCCTTCCGCCGACGACGCTGCGGCGCGCAGCGCGATCGAGGCTGGAGCCTCCCGGAATCCGCGTGTTTCCGGCGCCCCGGAAGGTGCCCGCGGCTCGCTCGACCAGCATGGTCGCCAGCAGCCGCAGGGGCAGCAGAAGGAGCATATCGAGATCCCGGCCTTCCTCAGGAAGCACGGGTAAGTAACGCGGGGAACCGCCCTGTACAGGCGTCCCGGTGCGGCTTCCGCGCCGGGATTTTATTGTCTATGAGTGCTTCGGGTTCTTGGACCGGGGCTGGAGTCCTAAGCATGAATAAACTTTCGACGCGGCAGCGGACTCTGGCCGATGCGCTCGAATTCAGCGGTTTCGGAGTGCACTCCGGCGCTCCCGTGACCCTCGTTATCGAACCCGCCGCCCCCGATTCCGGTTACACGATCACCCGCATCCTCGATGACGGCCACAGGCACGGCCCGGTCCCGGTGCATTTCTCCCGGGTCACGCGCACCACGCTGTGCACCACCATCGACCTGGGTGACTCCGTGGCGGTCGCCACCGTCGAGCACGTGATCTCGGCCCTGTCCGGCCTCGGCGTCGACAATGCGCACATCGTCCTCAACGGGCCTGAGTGTCCGATTCTCGATGGCAGCGCCTGGCCGTTCGTGGAAGCCATCATGTCGGTCGGCCTCGACATCCAGGCCGCGACGCGCCGATTCATCAAGATCACCCGCCAGGTGATGGTTCGAAACAACGAGGCCTCGGCGGCGCTCGAGCCGTATAACGGGCGTCTGTTCGATCTCGAGATCGACTTCGACAGCCGGGTGATCGGCCGGCAGCGCATGATCTTCGACTGGACGCCGCGCCGGTATTTCGACGATGTCAGCCGCGCCCGCACTTTCGGCTTCGTGCGCGACGCCAAGATTCTCCGCCAGGCCGGCTATGCGCTCGGCTCCTCGATGGACAACTCGATCACCGTGCACGAGGACAGCATCCTCAACCCGGGCGGGCTGCGCTACGAAGACGAGTTCGTCCGCCACAAGCTGCTGGACGCCGTCGGCGATCTGGCGCTCTGCGGCTTGCCGATCTACGGGCGTTTCCGCTCCTACAAGGGCGGCCATGCGCTCAACGCGCTGGTGCTGCACGGGCTGTTCGCGTCGGAGGCGAACTACGAGATCGTCTCCGCCGACGAGTTGCCGTATGCGTTTGAAGGGCTCGACGATATGCCGGAAGGCGTCCACGTTCGGCCGTACCTGCGGTCGGTAGGCTGATCCGCGCCACAGTTTTGAACTTATTTGCCAGTAGTCCGCCCTGCTAATCAGGGCATTGCGTACAGGGAATGGGGCCGTCGTGACCATCACTCAGCACATCAGTTTTTCGCGTCTGGCTCGCTTCGCCGCGCTTGGCGCCATGGTGGTGCTGCTTGCCGGCTGCAACCTGTTCGGCCAGCCGAAGATCAAGGAAGAAGAAATCATTCCGCCCGACACCCTGTATCAGCAGGCGCTGGGCGAGATGGACAAGCAGCGCTACCTGACCGCCATCACCACGCTCGAGAAGCTCGAGCGCCAGCATCCCTACTCGGAGTTCAACGAGAAGGCGAAGCTGATGCAGGTGTATGCGAACTACCGAATCGGCAAGTTCGACGAAGCCATCATGGCGGCTGACCGCTACATGGCGCTGTACCCGGGGTCGAAGGAGACCGCCTACGTTCTCTACCTCAAGGGCAACTCCTATTTCGGGCAGATCAAGGACATCACCCGCGACCAGAAGATTTCGCAGGACGCGAACGAGACCTACTCGCTGCTGATCGCCAACTATCCCAAAAGCGAGTACGCCAAGGATGCCAAGGAGAAGCTGACCATCGGCGTCGACCAGCTGGCCGGCAAGGAGATGTCGGTCGGCCGCTACTATCTGGGCCAGGGCCAGTACGCCGCTGCCATCAACCGGTTCCGCGTCGTCGCCGAGCAGTTCCAGACCTCGACCCACATCGAGGAGGCGCTCTATCGACTCACCGAGGCGAACCTGGCGCTGGGCCTCAGCAGCGAAGCTGCGACGGCGGCCGCGGTTCTCGGCCACAACTACCCGCAGTCCAGCTGGTACAAGCAGGCCTACGACCTGCTGGCCAAGCAGGGCGTGAAGCCGGAAATCAACCAGGGCTCCGGCCTGGCCAAGCTGCAGCGGAGCTGAACCAACAGGATTTGTTTCTTGTTTGTTCTCTATTGCCGAGGTAATTTGCCGCCGCGATCCGAATGGTTCGCGGCGGTGTTGTTTTCGGAGCGTCCCGGGCCGGACGCGTGACCAAGATAGCTCGAGGCTGGTGATGCTCAGCGCGCTTTCCGTACGTAACATCGTGCTGATCGACCAGCTCGACCTGGCGCTCGACACCGGTCTGACCGCACTCACCGGCGAGACCGGGGCGGGCAAGTCGATCCTGCTCGACGCACTGACGCTGGCGCTCGGCGGTCGCGGCGATGCCTCGCTGGTCAGGGCAGGGGCCGAATCGGGGCAGGTGGTCGCCGTGCTGCAACTGCCGCGTGAGCACCCGGCGCGCGAGGCGTTGCGCGAGAACGCCATCGCCGACGACGAGGACATCATCCTGCGCCGCGTGCAGTTCCCGGACGGGCGCACTCGCGCCTTCATCAACGACCAGCCGGTCTCCGCCGGGCTGCTGCAGGCGATCGGCTCGCTGGTGGTCGAAATCCACGGCCAGCATGACGACCGGGCCCTCGTTGACGTCGCCACGCATCGGGCGGCGCTTGATGCGTTCGGCGGGCACGAGGCCTTCGCGAGCGCCGTTTATTCGGCCTACGAGACGCTTATCGAGGCGGACGCCGCGGTGGAGGGGCAGCGCGCGCTGATCGCCGAGGCTGCGGCCAAGGAGGAGTATGCTCGTCACGCCGTCGAGGAACTCAGCGAACTCGCGGTGGAGCAGGGCGAGGAGGACATCCTGGCGGAGCGCCGGCAGCGGCTGATGACGCTGGAGAAGGCGGCGGAGGAGGTGCGCGACGCCGACGAGATCCTCAACGGCCCGATGGCGCCCGGCCCGTCGCTCGCGAGTCTGATGCGCCGACTGACCCGCAAGGCCGACGCCGGCGCCGCGGTGTTCCAGCCCATAGTTGATGCGCTCGACGCCGCGCTGATCGCGCTCGACACCACTACCGACGCGCTCGAGGCGCTGAAGCGCGACATGGCGTTCGACCCCGCCGACCTCGAGCGGGTGGAGGAGCGGCTGTTTGCGCTACGCGCCATGGCCCGCAAGCACCACACGACGGTGGACGGCCTGATCGAGGTGCAACTCCGCTACCAGGCGGACCTCGACCGGCTCTCGAACGGCGAGGAAACGCTGAAGGAGCTCGAGGGCAAAGCGAACGCGGCCCGCGAGGCCTACACCAAGGCGGCCGGGAAGCTCAGCGCGGCGCGCGAGAAGGCCGCGGTGCAGCTGTCGAAGGCGGTGGGCAAGGAACTGCCGGACCTGAAGCTCGGTGCCGCCCGGTTCATCGTCGACCGGCAGGTGGACACGAATCGTGTGGCTTCCTCCGGCTACGACCAGGTTGCGTTCCACGTGCAGACCAATCCCGGCACGCTCCCTGGACCGCTGCTCAAGGTGGCGTCCGGCGGCGAGCTCAGCCGGTTCCTGCTGGCGCTCAAGGTGGTGCTCGCCGATCGCGGCTCCGCGCCGGTGCTGATCTTCGACGAGATCGATACGGGCGTCGGCGGCGCGGTGGCAGACGCCATCGGCCGGCGGCTGGGACGGCTGGCGGAAAAGGTGCAGGTGCTGACCGTCACCCATGCGCCGCAGGTGGCGGCGCGGGCCCAGCGCCACCTGCTGATCGAGAAGCAGGCGATCGAGGAGGGGGCGTTCGTCCGCACCCATGTGCGGCGTCTCGACGGCAAGCCGCGGCAGGAAGAAGTAGCGCGGATGCTTTCCGGCGCTAAAGTCACCGACGAGGCGCGCGCGGCGGCCGGAAAGCTGATTTCGGAGGTATTGTGAGCATCGACGTACGCGAGATCGAAAGCCTCAGTGAGGCCGAGGCCACGGCGGAGCTCGATCGCCTGCACGAGCTCCTCAGCGCCGCGGACCGCGCCTATTTCGAGCTCGACGCGCCCGAGATCACCGATGCCGAATACGACGCGATGAAGCGTCAGTACCAGATGCTCGAGGCAGCGTTCCCGGAGCTCAAGCGCCCCGACTCGCTTTCCGACAAGGTGGCCGGCGCGCCGGTCGAAGGCTTTGCGAAGGTGCGCCACGCGGTGCCGATGCTGAGCCTCGGCAAGGCCTATACCGACCAGGACGTGGTCGATTTCATTGAACGCGGTCGCCGCTTCTTCGAGCGGGACAAGGACCTAGAGCTTGCCTTCACCGCGGAGCCGAAGATCGACGGCCTGTCGGCCTCGCTGCGTTACGAGAACGGCGTCTTCGTGCAGGGCGCCACGCGCGGCGACGGCGCGGTCGGCGAGGACATCACCGCCAACCTGAGGACCATCAGGGACATCCCGCAGAAGCTCCGGGGATCAGGCTGGCCCGGCAGCATCGAGATTCGCGGTGAGGTCTACATGACCTACGCCGAGTTCGAGGCGCTGAAGGCCCGCTCCGCGGCGGCGGGCGGGCAGGAATACGTGAATCCGCGCAACACCGCCGCCGGCTCGCTGCGCCAGAAGGACCCGTCGATCACCGCCAGCCGCAACCTGCGCTTCTTCGCCTACGCCTGGGGCGCCACCACCGAGGATCCGGCGGCGACGCAGTACGAAGCGGTGCAGAAGTTCGGCGAGTGGGGCTTGGAGATCAGCCCGCTGATGGTGCGCGCTCGGACGATCGATGAGCTGATCGCGCACTACCATGCGATCGAGGAGCGGCGCTCGTCGCTCGGTTATGACATCGACGGCGTCGTCTACAAGCTCGACCGCCTCGACCTGCAGCGCCGCTGGGGCTTTTCGAGCGGCGAGCCGCGCTGGGCCGTGGCGCACAAGTTCCCGGCCGAGCAGGCGATGACCACGGTGGAGCGCATCGACATCCAGGTCGGCCGCACCGGCACGCTGGCGCCGGTGGCGCGCCTCGCTCCGGTCAGCGTCGGCGGCGTGGTGGTCGAGAACGTCACGCTCCACAACGAGGATTATATAAAGGGCATCGACTCGGCCGGCATGCCGATTCGCGGGGATGAGCCGATCGACGTGCGCATCGGCGACACCGTGGTGATCCAGCGGGCCGGCGACGTCATCCCGCAGATTGTCCGCGTCGTGCTCGAGAAGCGCCCGAAGGATGCGGTGCCGTATGAGTTCCCGCACACCTGCCCGGTGTGCGGCTCGCCCGCGACGCGGGAGATGAACGAGAAGACCGGCAAGGAGGACTCGCGACGCCGCTGCACCGGGGAACTGATCTGCCCGGCGCAGGCGGTCGAGCGGCTTCGCCACTTCGTCTCGCGCGGCGCGCTCGACATCGAGGGGCTGGGAGCGGAGAACATCGAGCTGTTCTTCTCGTCCGGCCTCGTGAAGACCGCGCCGGACATCTTCACCCTGCGCGACCGCCGGCCGGAGGTGCAGCGCGTGCTGGCGGAGCGCCGCGAGGAGCAGGCGCGCCAGCGCGAGCTTGCCACCGGCCGGACGCGCAAGAACGTGCGCAGCGTCGAGGATCGCAACTACGAAGGGCTGGAGAAGCTCTTCAACGCCATCGACGCGCGGCGCGAACCGGAGCTCGACCGCTTCATCTTCGCGCTCGGCATCCCGCATATCGGGGAAACCACCGCCGCGGCCCTCGCCAGGAATTTCGGCACGATCGAGCGGGTGATCGAGGTCGGCAAGGCACTCGCCGCGCATCCGGACGATCCGTACGCGGTGTTCCCGTCGATCGACGGCATCGGCGGCACGGTCATCGAGGCGCTGACCGATTTCTTCGGCAACGAGCAGAACGACGAGGTGCTCGACCGCCTGCTCGCCGAGGTGCATCCCAAGCCCTACGTGCTCAACGTGTCGGCGAGTTCCGAGGTCGCCGGCAAGACCGTGGTGTTCACCGGCAGCCTCGAGAAGCTCACCCGCGGCGAGGCCAAGGCCATGGCGGAGCGGCTGGGGGCCAAGGTGGCCGGCTCGGTCTCGAAGAACACTGATATGGTGGTGGCGGGGCCCGGGGCAGGATCGAAGCTGAAGCAGGCGACCGAACTGGGCATCACCGTGCTCACCGAGGACGAGTGGCTGGAACTGGCGGCCAGGTAACCCGCGCTAAGGAGGCGCGAGCGATGCTGAAACGACTTTGCCTGATCGTCTGTCTCGCCCTCGTCGCTACCAGTCCGAGCCGGGCAGGGGAGGCGGCCGACCTTACTGCAGACGCGCTCTATTCCGGCGACCTCGCCGGCGGGCTCGCCAAGCTCGAGCCGCTCGCCGGCACCGACCAGGAGGCGAAGCTCGGCGCCGGGGTGATCCGGCTCGTCGCCGCCGTGGAGGGTTTTGCGCAGGCGCTCTACCGCCACGGCTTTGCCGCCCCGGACGGCGGCCCGATGATGGGGCGGCCGCTGGTGCTGCCAGTGCCCGAAAACCCCAACCCGGAGCCGCTTACCTACGAGAAGTTCCGCGCCATCCTGCAGCAGCTCGTCGATGCGCTGGATGCGGCCCGTCCCATCCTGCTCGAAGCAGGCGCGTCGGGCGAGTATGTGATTCCCATCGAGCCGTTGAAGATCCGCATCGACGTCGACGGAGACGGCCAGGCGACCGAGGCCGAGAGCGTCGGCACGATACTCAGCGTCATCGCGGGGATGCCCGCCGGCATGGCTGAGGCTGCCACGGCGCCGCCGGACGCAGCGTCGGCGCCGCTGGTCGTCGGGCTCGACCGGGCCGATGCGTTCTGGCTTGCGGGCTATTCCGACATCCTTGCCGCGCATGCCGACTTCCTGCTCGCCCACGATTTCCGCCGGCTGGTGGAGGCGACGTTCCACCGCGTCTTCCCGCGGGCCGGCCTGCCGATGCAGAACTACGTCACCTCGACGGGCACGCTGATGCTCGACCCGCAGTCCGACAACGCCATCGCCGACGCGCTGGCGCTGATCCATGAGCTCAGCTGGGAGGTGGTCGAGCCGGGCCGGCTGCAGCGGGTGCAGGCTCGCCTGCACGAGGTCACGGCGATGTCGCGCCGGAACTGGGAGGCGATCCTCGCTGAGACCGACGACAACCACGAGCTGCTGCCCAGCCCGAAGCAGACCGGGCCGAACGGCGAAAGGATCACCGAGGCGCAGGTCACGGCCTGGCTCGCCACGCTCGACTCGGTCGACCAGATCCTCGACGGCAAGCTCCTCATCCCGCACTGGCGCTTCCAGCAGGGCGTCGACCTCGACGCCTATTTCCGCACCGCCACGCGCACCGACTTTGTCATGCTCGTCACTGGCTTCGACGCGCGCCCATACCTCAAGGACGGTCCGATCGCCGGCGCGGAGTCGTTCCGGGAACTCACCGGGGCGTTCGGTGACGCCTGGCTCGGCTATGCCTTCTGGTTCAACTGAGGGCACTATGCGCCAGCTCGCTTTCCTCGCTGCCGTGCTCCTAGCAACGCCCGCGTCCGCGCAGGAGTTTGCGGACCCGCGGGCGCTGCTCGAAGCGCTCTATGCCGGCTATGGCTCCGCCTACGACTATCCGCCCGACCAGGCGCCGTTGCGCTCCGAGCGGCTCAACGGGCTCTACGAGAGCGACGCGCGGGAGGCGAACGGCGAGATCGGCCGGATCGATTTCGACCCGTTCGTCAACGGGCAGGACTACGACATCACCGGGGTCGAGATCGGCGAGCCGTACTTCGCCGGCGGCAAGGCCGTGGTGCGGGTCCGGTTCGAGAACTTCGGGACGCCCAACGAACTCGGCGTGCTGCTGGTCGAGGAGGGCGGCGGCTGGAAGATCGACGACGTGTGGAACGGCGGCGCCGACTACGGTTATGACCTGCTCGACATCCTGCAGGGACCGCTGCCATGATTGCGGCACAGCATCGCCCATCTTAGGTCCCGCGGCCTCGCTAAACGGCCGCCAAATCAAGCGGGGGTAGCCATGCGCCAACTCATTCTCGGCCTGTTTCTTGCGCTCGGGCTCGCCGGCGGGGCCGCAGCCTTTGACGATCCGAAGGCGCTGCTAGAGGCCATCTATGCGCCCTACACGGCGGGCCAGACGCCGGGCGACCGCGAGCAGTATTATTCGACCCGGCTCAAGGGCCTCTACGCCGCCAACCTCGAGCGCCAGTCCGTGGATGCCGACACCGGCGCCGAGGTTGACCCGAACGCGCCGAACCTTGTCGGCTCCGATCCGTTCATCGAAGGCGACCACGCGCTACTGCTCGACCTGTCGATCGGCACGCCGGTGGTGAAGGGCGATCGCGCCCTCGCCACGGTGACGTTCCACAATTTCGACCACACCAGCCTCCTCGCGATCACCATGAAGCGCGAGGCGGACGGCTGGAAGGTCGACGACATCGCTTCGATGGGCAGCGACGAGAACTGGCTCCTCAGCTGGCTGCTACAGTACGACCCGTTCGGGGTGAATTAGGTTCAGTACCTGCTACGGATGGGCTCGAAAGGAGGCTCGGGAGGATAGCCCCCCAGCGCATCTGGCGAGATGCACTGCATTGCCGACGTGCCAAAGCACGGAATGTTTACGCGGCGGGGTAGACAGTGGCCGGGAAATGACGGGGACTCCCGGTGCAACGCTTACTGCTGCTCGACGGAATGCGCGGCATTGCCGCCCTTGCGGTGGTTGTCCTCCACATGCCTCGCACCGGAGCTTCGTTCTTCGCAGAGGCCTGGCTCGCGGTCGATTTCTTCTTCCTGCTGTCCGGGTTCGTGATGGCTCGCGCCTATGGCTCGAGGTTCGACACCATGGGTTTCCGGGAATTCATGCGCGTCAGGCTGCGCCGGCTCTATCCGGCCATCCTGGTCGGCCTGGCACTCGCGGTGGCGTTGCACCTGACGCTGGCGCCGCCCGACGAGCTGCTCTGGGTCAAGATCATCCTGGCGGCAGCGATGCTGCCGTTTCCGTTCGGGCATATGTTTCCGCTCAACGGCGTACAGTGGTCACTCATGTTCGAGCTGATCGCCAACGCGCTGCACGCGGCACTGCCGGCGAAGGCGATGGTCGTTGCGGCGCCGGTGTTCGCGGCGGCAGGGGCGGCCTGCCTGATCGTTGCATTCCTGTCCGGTACGGCGATCAGCGCCGGCACTACCCTGAGCACCCTCTGGATAGGTGCCGCCAGGGTGCTGTTCTCGTTCTTTGCCGGCGTGACGCTGTTCGGGCTGTATCAGCGGGGCGCGCTGCAGCGCTGGTTGAGCCTATCGGCGTTCACGGTGTTGGCGCTGTTCATCGTTGTTTTGGCCTTACCGACCCTCAACGCGGAAGCGCCGCGTGACCTGGTCACCATGCTGCTGCTCTGGCCGCTGGTGCTGGTACTGGCCCTGCGGGTGCCGGAGCCGACCGGCTGGTTTGCCGCTGGCTGTCGACGGCTGGGTTGGCTGTCATATCCGCTCTACGCCACCCATCTGCCGATCACCGACGCCATGCAGCCGCTGATGCAAAACTGGGGGTGGCCGGCGACTGCGCTATGCTGGGTCGCGGTCCTGGCCGTTGCATACGTTGCAGCGCGCGCTACTGAGCCGACGCCACGATCGTCGGGTCGGTTGCTGCATGGTCAGGTCCCGCGCCGCAGCACGTTGTTACCAATGCGCAAATGAAAAAAGCAGGGCCAAGGCCCTGCTTTGATGAGTTTCTCGACAATACGCTGGTCTTAGGCACACGATGAGTGGCAGCCAGCGCTCCTCCCTTGACGTTGTCGACGTCCGGCAACTTGTGGTTGCCTGTATTCTTATGGGCTCGGACCCTAACAACTGAATCCGGCACTGCCAAGAGGATTCTGCATGGCGATCATTGCATTTTTAAATGCGATTTCGCCCGAACTGACGGGGGTTTCCAGCTCCGCCCAAATCCGAAGCAGCGCCACCTCCTTGCCCAAGAGTCGTGCGCTTTTGCGGGCTCCACTTTGCCCCGCGTTGCGCTATAGGGGAGCCAGTCGAATCCGGCGCGCTCTCGAGGAGGATCCATGCGTCTCAGCCGTTACTTCCTGCCCACTCTGAGGGAGACGCCGAAGGAGGCTGAGATCGTCTCGCACCAGCTCATGCTGCGCGCCGGCATGATCAAGCAGCAGGCGGCAGGCAGCTACTCGTGGCTGCCGCTGGGCTTCAAGGTGCTCAACAAGGTGATCCGCATCATCGAGGAGGAGCAGAACCGCTCGGGTGCCATCCAGCTGCTGATGCCGACCATACAGTCGGCCGACCTCTGGCGCGAGTCCGGCCGCTATGACGCGTACGGCAAGGAGATGCTGCGCATCCAGGACCGGCACGAGCGCGACATGCTGTTCGGGCCGACCAACGAGGAGATGGTCACCGACATCTTCCGCACCTATGTGCGCTCGTACAAGGACCTGCCGCTCAACCTCTACCACATCCAGTGGAAGTTCCGGGACGAGGTGCGTCCTCGCTTCGGCACCATGCGCTCGCGCGAGTTCCTGATGAAGGACGCCTACTCGTTCGATCTCGACGAAGCCGGCGCCGTGAAGGCGTTCCAGCGCATGTTCGTCGCGTACCTCCGTACCTTCTACCGCATGGGCCTCACCGGCATTCCGATGCGCGCCGATACCGGCCCCATCGGCGGCGACATGAGCTACGAGTTCCACGTCCTTGCCGAGACTGGCGAGAGCGCCGTGTTCCTCGATGCCGACCTGCTCGACAAGCCGATCCCGCCCATCGACACCGATTTTCGCGGCGACCTCGAGCCCATCTTCAAGGATTGGACATCGCTGTTCGCGGCGACTGACGAGATGACCGACGAGGCGACGTTCCGCGCCTCGGTGTCCGGGAACAAGCAGCTCGCAGCGCGCGGCATCGAAGTCGGCCACATCTTCTTCTTCGGCACCAAGTACTCCAAGCCCATGGGGGCCACCGTCACCGGTCCCGACGGCAAGGAGGTCGAGGTGCAGATGGGCAGCTACGGCATTGGCCCGACGCGGCTCGTGCCCGCCATCATTGAGGCGAGCCACGACGAGAACGGGATCATCTGGCCGGTGTCGGTCGCGCCCTTCGAGGCCGTCGTCATCAACCTCAAGGTCGGCGACGCGGCGAGCGACGCCGCGGCCGAGGGCCTCTACGACGGCCTGACCCGCGAAGGCATCGACGCCCTGTACGACGATCGCGACATGGCGGCGGGCGGCAAGTTCGCCAATGCCGACCTGATCGGCATCCCGTACCACCTGATCGTCGGTCCGCGCGGCCTCAAGGAGGGCGCCGTCGAGCTGAAGCATCGCAAGTCCGGTGAGCGCGAGACGTTGAGCGTCGAGGCCGCGGTGGGTCGCATCAAGCAGCTCGTCGTGCCGCAGCGGCGGGATACGGTTTGACCGACACGGCGGCGCAGCCGAGGCCGCCCGGCCCGTTCTCGCGCTTCGAATTCCTCGTGGCGGGCCGCTACCTGCGGGCCCGCCGCAAGGAACGCTTCGTCTCGGTGATCGCGCTGCTGACGCTCGTCGGGGTGGCGCTCGGCGTCGCCACCCTGATCACCGTCATGAGCGTGATGAACGGCTTCCGCTCCGAGCTGCTGGGCAAGATCCTGGGGCTCAACGGCCACTTCGTGGTCGAGAGCGTGCAGGGGCCGTTCACCGACTACGAGGACGTGGTCCGCCGGCTCGAGGGGGTTCCCGGCGTCACCTACGCGATCCCCTATGTCGAGGGCCAGGCGCTCGCCTCCGGCAACTCCGATTCCACCGGCGTGGTCGTCCGCGGCATCGACGAGGCGTCGCTCAAGAAGCTCCGGCTGCTGCACGACTCGGCGGCGCTAGGCGGTTGGGACCAGTGGGATGTCGGGCAGGGGGTGGCCATCGGTTCGCGACTCGCCGACCGGCTCGGGGTCGCGCTCACCGATCCGGTAACGATCGTGAACCCCGACGGCACCATGACGCCGTTCGGCCAGACGGCCGCGATGCGCTCCTACCCGGTCAACGTCATCTTCGACATCGGCATGCCCGAGGTGGACAGTTTCTACATCTACATGCCGATGCAGGTGGCGCAGGTGTATTTCAAGCAGTTCACCGACCAGCTGAAGCCCGGCGCGCAGATGCCGGGCGTGATGGCCAGCGATGCCGAGATCGACGCCGCCTACGAGCGGGTCTATTCCGCCTCCGGCGTTGAGGTGTTCGTCGACCAGCCCGACAACATCGCCGGCATGCGCGACAGGCTGCAGGCGGCGCTCGACCGGCCGTTCCACGTCACCGACTGGCAGCAGCGCAACGCCACGTTCTTTTCGGCCCTGCAGGTCGAGCGCGTGGTGATGTTCGTGATCCTGAGCCTGATCATCCTCGTTGCCGCCTTCAACATCATCGCCAGCCTCGTCATGCTGGTGAAGGACAAGGGGCCGGACATCGCGGTGCTCCGCACCATGGGGGCGACGCGCGGCGCCATCCTCCGCATCTTCTTGATGACCGGCTTCGCCATCGGCTTCACCGGTACGGTGGTCGGCCTCGTCCTCGGCCTGCTCGTCGCGACCAATGCCGAAACCCTGCGCGCCGGCCTCTCGGACCTGCTCTCCATCCCGATCGTCCCGCCCGAGCAGTTCATGATGAGCTCGCGGCCCACGCGCATCGACGAGGGTGAGGTGGTGCTGGTGGTGCTGCTGTCGCTCGGCCTGACCTTCCTCGCGACGCTCTATCCGGCGTGGCGCGCGGCGCGGCTCGATCCGGTGGAGGGCCTCAACCAGTGACCGATATCGCCCCGCAGTCGGCCGGCGATCCCGGCCCGTTCTCCCGCTTCGAGTTCACGGTCGCCTGGCGCTACCTGCGCGCCCGCCGTCGCGATCGCTTCGTCTCGGTGATCGCCGGGCTCACCCTCACGGGGATCGCACTGGGCGTCGCGGCGCTGATCGTCGTCACCTCGGTGATGAACGGCTTCAACACCGAGATCGTGAACAAGCTGCTCGGCGTCAACGGCCACTTCTCGGCCTATCCGATCGAATCCCGGTTCACCGACTACGACAAGGTCGCTGCCGACCTCGAGAAGATCGACGGGGTGGTCGCCGTCATCCCCTATGTCGAGGGCCAGGCGCTCGCCTCCGGGCCGCGCAGCTCCTATACGGGCGTCATCGCCAGGGGCGTGACGCTCGCTTCGGTCGAGAAGCTGAAGCTGCTGCACAACGGCGCGGTCCTCGGCTACTGGGACGGCTGGGATTCCGGCGACGGCGTAGCCATCGGCCGCCGCCTCGCCGAGAAGCTGAAAGTCAATGTCGGGGACCCGCTGACGCTGCTCAGCCCCAACGGCCAGGAAACGGCAGAGGGCCGCACGTCACGCACGCGCTCGTACCGGGTGCAGGTGATCTTCGATCTCGGCATGACCGAGTTCGACAGCTTCTACCTCTACATGCCGCTGCAGTCGGCGCAGGACTACTTCAACATGTTCGACCGGGTGCTGAAGCCCGGCGTCGACCCGCCTCCCGCCGACGCGACGGACGAGGACAAGGAGGCGGCGTACGACCGCATCTACCGCGCCACCGCGGTCGAAATCTTCCTCACCGACCCCAACCTGATCGGCCCGATGCGCACCCGCATCGGCCAGCAGATCGAGCGGCCGCTGGTGCTTTCCGACTGGCAGCAGCAGCATCAGAACTTCTTCGACGCGCTGCAGACGCAAGGCACGGTGATGTTCGTCATCCTGTCCTTCATCGTGCTGGTCGCCGCCTTCAACATCATCTCCAGCCTGATCATGCTGGTGAAGGACAAGGGCACCGACATCGCCGTGCTGCGCACCATGGGCGCGACGCGCGGCTCCATCATGCGCATCTTCGCCATCGCCGGCATCGGCATCGGGGTGGGCGGCACGCTGCTCGGGCTGGTGCTGGGTGTCGTCATCGCCATGAACGCCGAGCCGATCCGCGCCTTCCTCTCGAACCTCCTCGGCATCACCATCTTCCCGCCGGAGGTGTTCTTCCTCTCCGCGCTGCCCAGCCGCACCAACTTCTCCGAGGTGGCGACGATCGTCACCGTGGCGCTGGTGCTGAGCTTCCTGGCCACGCTCTATCCGGCCTGGCGCGCCGCCCAATACGATCCCGTTGAGGCCCTCCGCTATGAGTGACGTCCATCTGAGGCTCTCGAAGGTTCACCGCCACTATGGTGAGGGCGAAACGCTCGTGCGGGTGCTCGAAGCGGCCGACCTCGAGGTGCGCGGCGGCGAGATCGTCGCGATCGTCGCGCCGTCGGGTGCCGGCAAGTCGACGCTGCTCCACCTCTCCGGCCTGCTCGAACGGCCGCAGGGCGGCGAGATCGAAGTCACCGGGGTTGCGACCAGCAAGCTGAACGAGCGCGGCCGTACGCTGCTCCGGCGCAACACCATCGGCTACGTGTACCAGTTCCACCACCTGCTGCCCGAGTTCTCGGCGCTGGAGAACGTGGCGATGCCGCAGCTGATCGCCGGCGCCGACAAGGCCGCCGCCGAAAAGCGCGCCCTGCAGCTGCTCGACATCCTGGGCATCGCGCCGCGCGCTCACCACCGCCCCGCCGAGCTGTCGGGCGGCGAGCAGCAGCGCGTCGCCATTGCCCGCGCCGCCGCCAACCACCCCCGCATCATCCTTGCCGACGAGCCCACCGGCAACCTCGATCCGGCGACCAGCGACGTGGTGTTCGAGGCGCTCGCCAACCTGATCCGCGAGGAAGGCGCCGCTGCCCTGATCGCGACCCACAACTTCGACCTGGCCCGCCGCGCCACGCGCATCGTCACGCTGCGCGACGGCCTCATCGAGGCGACGACGGTCTGAGCCGCTGAGCCTCCCCCGAGGGGGTGCGCGCGCCCTCCCGGTCCGCCTGCCGCCCCGCCTTGACAGTTCTCCCACCGCGGTGAAGGTAGGCCGCATCCGTCAGCGCCGCCGCGGGGCGCAGCCGCTGACCTGAGGTACGTACATAACAAGGCGGCCAATCGTGCCGCAAAAGGGAGGACCTGCATGCGCACCATCAAGGGGCCGGCCATTTTCCTGGCCCAGTTCGCCGGCGACCAGGCGCCGTTCGACACGCTCGACAACATCTGTGCCTGGGCAGCCGACCTTGGCTACAAGGGTGTGCAGATTCCGACCTGGCTCACGCACTTCGTCGACGTGGAGAAGGCCGCGACCTCGAAGACCTACGCCGACGAGGTGAAGGGCACCGTGCAGAGCCATGGGCTCGAGATCGCCGAGCTCGCGAGCCACATCATCGGCCAGCTCGTTGCGGTGCACCCGGCCTACGACACGCTGTCCGACGGCTTCGCCATTCCCGAAGTGCGCGGCAACCCGAAGGCTCGGCAGGAGTGGGCGGTGCAGCACCTGAAGCACTGCGCGGCCGCTTCGAAGAACCTCGGCCTCAATGCGCATGCCAGCTTCTCGGGTGCGCTTGCCTGGCCCTACCTCTACCCGTTCCCGCAGCGGCCCGCCGGGCTGATCGAGGAAGCCTTCGATGAGCTGGCCCGGCGCTGGACCCCGATCCTCGACGAGTTCGACCGGCACGGTGTCGATCTCTGCTACGAGATCCACCCCAGCGAGGACCTGTTCGACGGTGCGACGTACGAGATGTTCCTCGAGCGCGTGAACAACCATCCGCGCGCCAACCTGCTGTACGATCCGAGCCACTTCGTGCTGCAGCAGCTCGACTACCTGCAGTACATCGATTTCTACCACGACCGGATCCGGATGTTCCACGTCAAGGACGCCGAGTTCAACCCGACCGGCAAGCAGGGCGTCTACTCAGGCTACCAGCCCTGGGTGAACCGTGCCGGCCGCTTCCGCTCGCTCGGTGACGGGCAGGTCGACTTCGCCGGCATCTTCTCCAAGCTGAGCGCCTACGGATTCGACGGCTGGGCGGTGCTGGAATGGGAATGCGCCATCAAGGCGGCGGAGCAGGGCGCCGCCGAAGGCGCGCCGTTCATCGCCAGCCACATCATCCAGGTCACCGAGAAGGCGTTCGACGACTTTGCCGCGGCCGGCACCGACCGCGCCGCCAACCGCAAGATCCTCGGACTGAGCTAAGAGGGAACGAACAATGGCAAACCGCATCCGCCTCGGCATGGTCGGCGGTGGCGCCGGCGCTTTCATCGGCGCTGTGCACCGCATCGCCTCGCGCATCGATGGAGACTACGATCTCGTCGCCGGCGCCCTGTCGTCCAACCCCGATACCGCCCGCCAGTCGGCCGCCGATCTCGGCATCGCGCCGGACCGCGCCTACACCTCGTACGAGGAGATGGCGCAGAAGGAAGCCGCCCGTCCGGACGGCATCCAGGCCGTTTCCATCGTGACCCCGAACCACGTGCATTTCGGCCCGGCCAAGGCGTTCCTCGAGGCCGGCATCCACGTCATCTGCGACAAGCCGCTGACCTCGTCGCTCGACGACGCCCGCGCGCTGGCCAAGGTGCAGCCGAAGAACGGGGCCAAGTTCCTGCTCACCCACAACTACACCGGCTTTCCGCTGGTGCGGCAGGCGCGCGACCTGGTGGCATCGGGCGCGCTGGGCAAGATCCGCGTCGTGCAGGTCGAGTACCCGCAGGATTGGCTGACCAATGCCGCCGATCCCGGCAACAAGCAGGCTTCGTGGCGCACCGACCCGGCGCGCTCCGGCGCCGGCGGCGCCATCGGCGACATCGGCACCCATGCCTATAACCTCGCCCGCTTCGTCACCGGCCTGAAGACGGCGGCGGTCTCGGCCGACCTGCAGAGCTTCGTGCCCGGCCGCCAGCTCGACGACAACGTCCACATCCTGCTCCGCTTCGAAGGCGGCGCCCGCGGCATGCTGTGGGCGAGCCAGGTTGCGGTCGGCAACGAGAACGGGCTGCAGCTGCGGGTCTACGGCGAGAAGGCCGGGCTCGAGTGGCGGCAGGACAACCCGAACTACATGTGGTTCACCGAGTACGGCAAGCCGAAGCAGTTGCTGACCCGCGGCGGCGCCATCTCGGCTCCGCCCGCCGCCTCGATGAACGTCCGCATCCCGTCCGGCCACCCGGAGGGCTATCTCGAGGCCTTCGCGACGCTCTATCACCAGTTCGCCGAGGTCATCCGCGGCAAGGGCCAGGAGGTCGAAGGCCTGCTGCCGTCGCTCGCCGATGGGGTCGAGGGCATGGAGTTCATCATGGCCTCCGTGGCTTCCTCGAAGGCCGACGGCAAGTGGACGAGCCTCAGCGAGGTCTGACCTCTGGCGTGGGCGATGCGCCGGACGCGTCCTGCGGACCATTCGGCACCTCGCCCACCCGCTCCACCTCGAACCCGCGCTCGGCCAGCAGCGCGGGTACACCCCCGGGGCCGACCAGATGGCCGGCACCGACCACCACCAGCGCCTCGTCGTTGTCGGCGAGCATCTGCGCGATCCGCGTCGTCCAGCGCGCGTTGCGGCCGGTGATCAGCACGTCGTAGCGATCCGCCGTGCCCGCCTCCTCGTCGCTGTTCATGCGGTAGAGCGCCTCCGCGTCGCCGCTCTCCCACGCCGACATCATCTCCTCGACGAACGCATCCGAACCCGGCGCGCCCATCAGCCTGACGCTGCGCATCAGGTTCTCGACCTGATCCGCCTCGTTGCCTTCGGCCATGAAGCCCAGCTGTTCCTCGGCCGTTTCAAGCCCGCGCTGCCGCGCCGGCTCGACCTCTGAAAGGAGCGTCACCTCGACCCCTGCCTGTGCGCCCTGGATCAAGGCGCTCGACAGCATCAGCTCCGCCATCCACGGCGTCATCCGCTCGAAGGTCGCGGGATCGAGCCCGGCACCGGTCAGTGCCGCCCGCAGCTCGCCGGCCTGTTCCTCGGTCAGCAGATCCCAGAGCGTCCGCCCGTCCCGCAGCCTGCCTTCCACCAGCATGGCCCGGCCCATGGTCGCGTACGCCTGCTGGTCCAGCAGCAGCTCGAAATAGACGTGGTCGGCCGACTTCACTTCAGCATCGAGGAGCGGCGTCCGCCACTTCACGTCACGGGTGAAGACATGGATCGAGCCGAAGAGGTAAACCGAGCTGTCAGCGTCCGACACCCGCCACATTGCCGGCTCGGCGAGGGCAGGGGCCGTCGACAGCGCCAGCGCCAGCAGCGATACCCAGAGCTTGCTCATCGCCTGTCTCCGAGGCTCACTGCACCCGCTCGATCGCGAGACCTCGCTTGTGCAGCAGCGCCGGCAGGCCGGACGAGCCACCGCAATGCGCCGCGCCGACGATCACCATCACGTTCTTGTCGGTGGCGAGCAGCTTCTCGATCTGCCGCGCCCAGCGCTTGTTCCGGTTCGTCAGCAGGGCATTGTAGAGCTCGCTGCCCGGCTTGCCGAACGCCGCCGCCGTCGGCACGAACATGCCTTCCACGTCCCCGCCCAGCCAGGATGCCGTCAGATCGATGGGCTCGCCGGAGGCACGGGTGCCGCCGGTGATCGTCTCCATAAGCATCTTCACCTGCGTCCGGTCCGACAGGTCGGCGAGGACGCGAAGCTGCGTCTCCAGCGTGTCGAGCCCGCGCTCCTTGCGCCTCGGAATCTCGTGCTTGATGGTGTCCTCGACCCCCGGGCGCAGCTTGCTGCCCGCGATCTCGCCAACGACGCCGGAGATGGTCATCGCCGCGAACCACGGCCGCATCGTCTCCACCACCGCCGGGTTGAGCTTGAGGGCCTGCACCGCATCGGCGAGCTGGGCTCGTTGCGTCTTCGTGAGGTAGTCGCTCAGCCCCTTGCCATCGGGGTTCAGCCCGAGGCCCGACAGAGCCTGGATGTACTCGTCGTCGGACACCGAGGTCGGCATCTCGAAGTAGACGAGGTCGGCGTTCTTGAGGGCCCTGTTGAAGGCCGGGGTGCGCCACTTCACCCGCGTTTCGAAGGCGTGCACTGAGCCGAACAGCCTGACCTGGCTGTCGTCGTCGGCGATGCGCCACATGGCGGGCGCTGCCCAGGCGGGCAGGGCGAGACCAAGGCAGAGCAGCAGCGCAAGCAGGGCACGGCTCACCGATGCCTGCATGACGCGGCCCTTCGTCAGTGCGTCCAAGGAGTCTTGCGGTCGGCGCGGAAGTTGTCGGAGTAAACGGTCCGCTTCACCGTCGACTTGTGCTCCGGCAGCACCTGATAGGGGATGCCGTTTCGCTCCGCGTAGCTGGTCGCTTCCTCGAGCGTGTCGAAGGTCAGCCGGATTTGCGTGCGCGTGTCCGAGCTGGACGTGTAGCCCATCAGCGGCTCGATCTCGCGCGGCGAAGCCGGCTCGAACACCAGCACCCATTCCTTGGAGTTGCCGCGGCCGGACTGCATCGCGTTTGGTGATGGCCGGTAGATACGTGCCGTCATCTGATCCTCGAAAAGAGTGGTCGGGGCAGAGTGATTCGAACACTCGACCACCGGTTCCCAAAACCGGTGCTCTACCAGGCTGAGCTATACCCCGGACCGTGCCGAATTCGTTACCTGCAGTCGCTCAAAAGCGCAAGCGCGGGGCGGGGCGCGCTTGCCGTTGACGGCGCCGCGGCAAAGCCCGAAATGGTGGCATGCGTCATCTGACTCGCACCTGGCCCTTGGGCCTCAGCCGCAGCACCGCCTGGTGGTTCGTCGCCGGCTTCGCCGTACTGATCGCCGGGCTGCATCTGCTGGACCATCCGCTGTCGGTCTGGGGGCAGGGGCTGCCGCCCGACATCCGCGGCTTCTTCCAGTGGCTGACCCGGTGGGGCGAATCCGACTGGATTCTCGTCCCCTCGCTCTGCGGCATCGTGCTCGCCTGGCTGCTGTCGCTCGTCACCCGCGATCGCCTGCGCGAATGGTCACGGCAGCTGCTGATCGTCTCGAGCTTCATCTTCCTCGGCGTCGGCGTTCCGGGGGTGGTCGCGGCGCTGCTGAAGCGCATCATCGGCCGGGCCAGGCCGGAGGAGTGGACCGCGGAGGCGCCGCTCAGGTTCACGCCGTGGAACTGGGATGCCTACTCGTTCCAGAGCTTCCCGTCAGGCCATTCGACCACGGCGTTCTCGCTGGCGCTGACGATTGCCTTCCTGTGGCCGAGGTCGTTCTGGCCCATGCTGGGAGTCGCGGGACTCATAGCGCTGTCCCGCATCGTGGTCGGCCAGCACTACATCACCGACATCACGGCGGGCGCCGTGCTCGGCACGCTGGGGGCCTTCGCGGTCAGGAACTTCTTCGTCGCGCGCGGCTGGCTGTTCGAGCGGGGGCAGGCGGGCGAGATCGCCCGCCGCCCGTTCGGGGCTCAGCCGAGGTAGCGCGCGAGCGCGGCTGCCATGTCACGCTGCAGATCGCCGATGTCCTCGAGCCCCACATGGATGCGGAACATCTGGCCTTCCGCCGTCCACGGCACCGCAGTGCGGATGTTGGCGGGATTGAAGGGGATGCAGAGGCTCTCGTAGCCACCCCACGAGTAGCCCATCCCGAACAGCTGGAAGCCGTCGACCATCGCCGCCAGGTGCTCGCGGTTCCGCTTGGCCAGCCGGAACGCGAACAGGCTGCCGCCACCGGTGAAGTCGCGCTTGAAGATCGCGTGTCCCGGATCGTCCGGAAGGGCCGGGTGATAGACCTGCTCCACTCCCGGCTGAGCCTGCAGCCACTCGGCGAAGGCGAGGCTCTGCACGTTGTGGTGCTTCATCCGCAACCCGAGCGTGCGCATGCCGCGCAGGGTCAGGTAGGAATCGTCGGGCGAGGTCGTGACGCCGAGAATACGATGCGTGCGCTTGAGCTTCGGCCACAGCTTCTCGTTGGCCGACACCGTGCCCACCATGGCATCCGAATGGCCCACGAGCATCTTGGTGGCCGCGTGCATCACCATGTCGGCCCCGAGCGCCAGCGGCTGGTGGAACAGCGGCGAGGCCCAGGAATTGTCGACGATCACGGCCACGTCGCGTTCATGCGCCGCCTTGGCGATCGCCGGCAGGTCCTGCATTTCGAAGGTCAGCGAGCCGGGGCTCTCGACGAAGATCGCTTTCGTCTTCTCGGTGATCAGGTCGGCGATTCCGGCGCCGATGCGGGGATCGTAGAATCGGACGCTGACGCCGAAGCGCTGCAGCCACTCGCTGCTGAAGATGCGGGTCGGATCGTAGGCGGAATCGGTGACCAGCAGCTCGTCGCCGGCCGACACCGCAGCGAGCAGGGCTGTGGACACGGCGGAAAGGCCGGACGGGCAGATCACCGTGCCGGCGGCACCCTCGAGTTCGCTGACCAGGTCGGCCAGACCGCTTGTCGTGGGATTGTCGTTGCGCCCGTAACGGATCGGAGCCTTGTAGTCCTCGAGCTCGTCAAGGGTCCTGAACAGGACGGTGGAGCCCCGGAATACGGGCAGATTCACATAACCGAAGTTGTCGGCCGAGGCGCGACCGCTATGGGTGAGGATGGTTTCCGGCTGGGTTAAGTCTACGCCGTCGGTAGTCATTTTGTTCACGTGTATAAGTCCTGCCTAAATTGTCGCCAATGCTGATATGTGAACAAAGAACAGTCAGGTTTGCTGCCCCACTTCGGCCATAGAGCTTGACGCAACCGTCAATTGCCGTTTCGATGCATACCAGCATCACTCTCGCCGTCCAAGGTGGAGATGCCGCCGACGGCCGGAGGGGGGCCTTCGTCGTCGGGCAACGAGGGTCAGGAAACAAGGTAAAATAATCGATGATGAAAACGCTTCTTACCGTGGCGCTTGCGGCCGGTCTTGGGCTGTCGGCGAGCGCCGCGCAAGCGCAGACCACCGCTTCGCCGACGCTCGACGCAATCAAGGCCAAGGGTTACGTGCAATGCGGCGTGACCGGCGGCGTGGCGGGCTTCTCCGCGCCGGATGCCAGCAATAACTGGGCTGGCCTCGAGGTCGACTACTGCCGCGCCCTCGCCGCGGCGATCTTCAACGATGCCGATGCAGTACGTTATACACCGCTCACCTCGCAGGAGCGCTTCACCGCGCTGTCGGCCGGTGAGATCGACGTGCTGTCGCGTACCACCACCTGGACGATGAGCCGCGATACCCAGCTGGGCATCAGCTTCGTCGGGACCATGTTCTACGACGGCCAGGGCTTCATGGTCCGCAAGGCCGACAACATCACCTCCGCGCTCGATCTCTCCGGCGCCGCCGTCTGCATCGAGTCCGGCACCACCACCGAACTCAACGCCGCCGACTACTTCGCCGCCAACAACCTCGAGTTCAACACCGTGGTCTTCGTCGACCAGGACGAGGTGGTGAAGGCCTACGAGGACGGCCGCTGCGACGTGTACACCACCGACGCCTCGGCGCTGGCGTCCGAGCGCTCGAAGTTCGCCAACCCCGACGATCACATCATCCTGCCCGAGATCATCTCCAAGGAGCCGCTCGGCCCCGTGGTGCGCACCGGCGACTCGGGCTTCTTCAACATCGCGCGCTGGACCTACTTTGCCCTGCTCGAGGCTGAGGAGCTCGGCGTCACCCAGGCCAATGTCGACGACATGCTCGCCTCCGACAATCCGGCCATCAAGCGCCTGCTGGGCGTCGAGGGCGATTTCGGTACGCCGATCGGCCTGACCAAGGACTGGGCCTACCAGATCATCAAGGCGCTGGGTAACTACGGCGAAATCTACGAGCGGCACGTCGGTCCGAACACGCCCATCGGCCTGGCACGCGGCCTCAACGCCCTGTGGCGGGATGGCGGCATCCAGTACTCGCCGCCGATCCGCTAAGTCCTGAACCCGTCACGGCCCGGCACACCATGCGCCGGGCCGTTCACGTTCAAGGGACCAGTCTTGGCGGAGTTTCGACCCCGCCTTCTCCTGGCAGGAGACGTACTTAATGGCCTCGATTGATACGGCGGCGCGGGCGCCGCAGCGGAGTCTCTCCCTCAACGATCCGTTCGTCAGGGGCATCATCTACCAGGCGTTCACGGCGCTGATCGTCATCGGCTCGATCGCCTGGATCATCAACAACACGGCCGAGAACCTGAAGGCGCAGAACAAGACCACGGGCTTCGACTTCCTGTGGAAAACTTCCGGCTTCAACATCAGCTTCTCGCTGTTCCCGTTCGATCGCACCTCGTTCTACTGGGAGGCGTTCCTCGTCGGGTTGACCAACACCATCCTGGTCTCGGCGATCGGCATCGTGCTCGCGACGATCCTCGGCTTCACCATCGGCATCGCCCGCTTGAGCTCGAACTACCTGGTTTCGCGGCTCGCGACGATCTACGTCGAGACGATCCGCAACATCCCGCTCCTGCTGCAGCTCTTCTTCTGGTACTTCGCCGTGCTGAAGACGATGCCCTCGGTGCGGGAGTCGCTGGCGCTTCCCTTCGACACCTTCATCAACCAGCGCGGCCTCTATGTGCCGCGGCCGATCTTCGACGACCAGTTCGCCTGGGTCTGGCTCGGCCTCGCCGTCGGCCTCGCCGCCTGGATCGGCATCGGCAGCTGGGCGAAGCGACGGCTGGAGCGAACCGGCCAGCGTTTCCCCGTCTTCATCGCCGGCCTTGCCGTCACCATCATCGCGGCCGCGGTCGTGTGGGTGCTGAGCGGCGCGGCCGTCAGCTTCGACCCGCCGGTGCTCAACCGCTTCAACTTCAAGGGCGGGGTCGAGCTGCCGCCCGAGCTGGTGGCGCTGGCCTTCGGCCTCACCATCTACACCGCGGCCTTCATCGCCGAGACGGTACGCGCCGGCATCGAGTCGGTGAGCCACGGCCAGACCGAGGCAGCGAGGGCGCTGGGTCTCAAGGAGGGCGACCGGCTGCGTCTCGTCATCGTGCCGCAGGCCATGCGCGTGATCATCCCGCCGCTCACCAGCCAGTTTCTCAACCTCACCAAGAACTCGTCGCTCGGCGCGGCCATCGGCTACCCCGAACTTGTCAACGTCTTTGCCGGCACGACGCTCAACCAGACGGGCCGCGCCATCGAGGTGATCTCGCTGACCATGCTGGTCTATCTCACCCTGTCGCTCAGCACTTCGGCGGTCATGAACTGGTACAATGCGCGCGTCGCATTGGTGGAACGGTAGGAGCCGCTGCGATGACCGACATGGCATTCGTTCGCTCCGAACTGGCGGCGGCCCGGCCGGCCCCGATCCGGACCTCCGGCCTCACCGTCTGGCTGCGGCGGAACCTGTTCTCGAGCGTCGGGGACTCCATCCTCACCGTCCTGGCGGTGCTGTTCCTGTTCTGGATCATCCCGCCCCTGCTCAATTTCCTCGTCTTCCGTGCCGTGCCGCCGGGCGGCACGGTCGAGCAGTGCCGGGTGGAGAATGTCGGCGCCTGCTGGGCCTACATTGCCAGCGAGATCGAGTTCTTCATCTACGGCTTCTACCCGATGGCCGAGTACTGGCGGCCGAACCTCCTCTTCGCGCTGTTCACGCTGCTGCTGGTCCCGCTGCTCTGGCCCCGGGTGCCGTTCAAGATACCGAACGCGATCCTGTTCTTCGTCGTGTTCCCGGTGCTCTCGGTGATCCTGCTCTCGGGCGGCGTGTTCGGGCTTCGTTATGTGCCGACGGAGCAGTGGGGCGGCCTGCTGGTGACACTCATCATCTCGGTGGTGGGCATCAGCCTGGCGCTGCCGCTGGGCATCCTGCTGGCGCTGGGGCGGCAGTCGAAGCTGCCTATCGTCAAGACGCTCTGCATCACCTTCATCGAACTGTGGCGCGCCGTGCCGCTGATCACGGTGCTGTTCATGGCGTCGATCATGCTGCCGCTGTTCATGCCGCAGGGCACGACCGTGGACAAACTGGTGCGCGCCCTGTTCGGCGTCACGCTGTTCGCTTCGGCCTACATGGCGGAGGTGGTGCGCGGCGGCATGCAGGCGATCGGCCGGGGGCAGTACGAAGCCGCCGCGGCGCTCGGGCTCGGCTACTGGAAGCGCATGGGGTTCATCATCCTGCCGCAGGCGCTGAAACACGTGATCCCGGGTATCGTCGGTACCTTCATCTCGCTCTTCAAGGACACCTCGCTGGTCTACATCGTCGGCATGAAGGACCTGCTCGAGGCGGTGAAGACCAAGAACGACGCCCTCGAATGGGCTTCCCCGACCCAGGCGGTCACCGGCTATATCTTCGCCGGCGCCGTGTTCTGGGCCTTCTGCTTCTCCATTTCCCGCTACTCCCGCTACTGGGAACGCCGGCTCGATACCGGCCACAAGAGGTAGTTCATGGCAGACATTTCCACGCCCACCATGGAACGCAGCATCGACCGCAACCGCATGCGGGTCAGCAAGACCGAAACGGCGGTCGAGATCATCGGCATGAACAAGTGGTTCGGTGATTTCCACGTCTTGCGCGACATCGACCTCAAGGTGATGAAGGGCGAGCGCATCGTCATTGCCGGACCCTCCGGCTCGGGCAAGTCCACGCTGGCCCGCTGCATCAACCGGCTGGAGGAGCACCAGCAGGGCCAGATCATCGTCAACGGCACCGAGCTCACCTCGGACCTGAAGCGGGTTGACGAGGTGCGGCGCGAGGTCGGCATGGTGTTCCAGCACTTCAACCTGTTCCCGCACCTCACCATCATGCAGAACCTGACGCTGGCGCCGATCTGGGTGCGCGGCGTCCCCAAGGCCGAGGCCGAAGCCACGGCGATGAAGTACCTGGAACGCGTCCGCATTCCCGAGCAGGCGCACAAGTATCCCGGCCAGCTCTCCGGCGGCCAGCAGCAGCGCGTTGCGATTGCCCGCTCGCTCTGCATGAACCCGCAGATCATGCTGTTCGACGAGCCCACCTCCGCCCTCGACCCCGAGATGGTGAAGGAGGTGCTGGAGGTGATGATCAACCTCGCCGAGGAAGGCATGACCATGCTCTGCGTCACGCACGAGATGGGCTTCGCCCGGCAGGTGGCGAACCGCGTCATCTTCATGGACCAGGGCCAGATCATCGAGCAGAACGAACCCGACGAGTTCTTCTCCAACCCGCAGCACGAACGCACGAAACTGTTCCTGAGCCAGATTTTGCATTGAGGGGAGGGGGTGGCGTCCCCCTCTCCTCAGTTCCGCCAGGTCGCTGCGCTCCCGGCTCCACTATCCTCCCCCGCCAGGGGGACTGTTTACACGGATCACTTTTGGGATTCTTCTGGGTTGGTGATTTGGGCTGGGAGGATGGGATGCGGTGTCCGCAGTGTGAGGGGACGGATCTGATCAAGCGGGGTCGGAAGGCGGGGCATCAACGCTATGTCTG
>JBQCFF010000114.1:0-4918 GCA_051959485.1 Devosia sp.
CGTGCACATCAAGGCGATATCCGAGAAGTACCTGATCGCCGGCGAGACCGCCGACACCGCCTTCCTGTTCGTGCCGTCGGAATCGATCTTCGCCGACCTGCACGAGAAGTTCGAGGACGTGGTGCAGAAGGCGCTGAAGGCGCGCGTCGTCATCGTCTCGCCGTCGATCCTGATGCTGTCGATCCAGGTGGTGCAGGCGCTGCTGCGCGACGTGCGGATGCGCGAGGAGGCCTCCCGCATCCAGACCGAGGTGCGGGCGCTGCTCGCCGATGTCGGCCGCCTCGACGACCGGGTGAAGAAGCTGTCGACCCACTTCACCCAGGCGCAGAACGATATCGGCGACATCCTCGTCTCGTCGGGCAAGGTACTGCGGCGGGGCGAACGGATCGAGTCGATGGAGTTCGACGAGACGCCGCAGCCGCAGCGCCTCGCCGGCGAATAGGGGCGCTTTCCAGGCTTCGTCAGCCCACGAGCCGCAGCGTGCTCGCCTCCTCCGGCAGGTGGCGCGAGCGCCCCGTCGTCACCTCGGCGAAGGTCGCGATCTCCTGCGGCCGGCTCAACAGGTAGCCCTGCGCCGACTGGCAGACTTCGGCCCGGAGGAACGCGAGCTCCTCGGGCCGCTCGACCCCCTCGGCGATCACCGGCACGTTGAGGCCGCTGCCCAAGCCCAGCACGGCGCGGACGATGGCCGCGGACTGGCCGTTGCTGTCGACCGAGCGGATGAAGCTCTGGTCCACCTTGATGCGCGAGAACGGGAAGGCGCGCAGATTGGCGAGCGACGAGTAGCCGGTGCCGAAATCATCCATGGCGATGTGGACGCCCAGCCCGCGCACCTGCCGCAGCGTCGCCACGGCGCGGGTGAT
Organism: Devosia sp.; assembly: GCA_051959485.1. GTDB lineage: Bacteria > Pseudomonadota > Alphaproteobacteria > Rhizobiales > Devosiaceae > Devosia_A. Next base: position 864 of record JBQCFF010000114.1, read on the forward strand.
GTCGCGCACCAGCGCCGTCTCGGTGATCTCGATCTCGAGCCGCTCCGGCGCGAGGCCGGTCTGCAGCAGCACCTCGAGGATGGTCTGGGCGAAGGCGGGCGAATGGAACTGCACGGCCGAGACGTTGACCGCGATGGTCAGCGGCACGGTCCAGCGGGCCGCCTCGGCGCAGGCGGTGCGCAGCACCCACTCGCCGATCTGCAGGATCAGCCCGCTCTCCTCGGCGATCGGCACGAAGGTGCCGGGCGAGACTTCGCCGCGCTCCGGATGGTTCCAGCGCACCAGCGCCTCGAAGCCGGTCACGTCGCCCGACTGGATGTCGACCTGCGGCTGATAGACCAGCTTCAGCTGGTTGCGCGAGACGGCATGGCGCAGGTCGTGCTCGAGCAACCGGCGTTCGCGCACCTCCTCGCCCATGGCGGTCTCGTAGAAGCGGTAGATGCCGCGCCCTTCCTGCTTGGCGCGGTAGAGCGCCGTGTCGGCATGGCTCATCAGGTGCTCGGCGTCGTCGGCGTTGTCCGGAAACAGCGCGATGCCGATGGAGGCGGAGATCATCGCCCCCGAGCCGGTGCGCTCGTTGTCGGTGCGGAAGGCATCGAGCAGCTGCTCGGCGACGCGTCCCGCCCTGGCCGCGGTGTGGACGTTGGCGAGCAGTACGGCGAACTCGTCGCCGCCGAGCCGCGCCGCGCTGCCGAGCCCCTCGACCGTGGTCAGCAGCGCCTGCCCCACCCGTTGCAGCAGCGTGTCGCCCACCGGGTGGCCGAACAGGTCGTTGACCTCCTTGAAGCGGTCGAGGTCGAGGCAGAGCACGGCGAAGCTCTGGTCGTGCCGCCGCGCGTGCGCCATCTCGTCCTGCAGGGCGCGGGCAAAGGTCGCGCGGTTCGGCAGGCCGGTCAGCGGATCGTGGTGGGCGAGGAAGCGGATGTGCTGTTCGGCGCGCTTGCGGGCCGAGAGGTCGCGGATGGCGACCGCCTGGTGCGGGGTGCCGCCGAAATCCACCTCGCGCAGGATCACCTCGACCGGCAGGTTCTCGCCGGCCGGCGTGACCAGCTCCGTCTCGAGCGGGGCGTTCGGATGGTCGCAGAGCGACGTGACGGTCTTGGGGGCGAGGAAATCGCAGAGGTGCCGGCCGGCGACCACGTTCTCGTCGAGCCCGACCAGCTTCATGAAGCTCGAGTTGGCGGTGACGATCATCCCCTCGCGGCAAACCAGCAGGCCCTCGACCGCGGCGTCGGCGAGGCCCTTCATGCGCTCGGCTTCGGCGGCCGAACGGCGGCGGTCGCGCAGGTCGAGATAGGTGCCGCCGAGCGCCGCGCAGAGGATGAGGATGGAGGCGACGGCGACCACCAGCGACAGCCAGGTCGGGGTCGCGTCGGTTTCCGCCACGACGGCGAAGCAGTTCTCGAAGCCGGCCGCGCCCATGCCGGTGAAATGCATCGAGACGATGCCGAGGGTCAGCAGCGCGGCGCCAGCGATCCGGTGGCGGCGGCCGGGCGACTTGGTGCCGACGAACAGCGCTGCGGCGCCGAAGCCGATGCCGAGCAGCAGCGAGGCGGCGAGCACGTAGGGGTCCCAGGTGATGGCACCGCCAAGCAGCAGCGCCGCCATGCCGACATAGTGCATGGCCGAGATGCCGACGCCGACGATGGCGCCGGCCAGCAGCGTGTCGGAGCGCCGATGGCTCACCGTCGCGAACAGCAGGGCGCCCCCGACGATCGCCACGGCGATGCCCAGCGACAGCAGGGTCAGCGGCAGGTGATAGCCGGTGGGGATGCCTATCGAGAAGCTCAGCATGGCGACGAAGTGCGTCGCCCAGATGCCGAAGCCCACCGCGACGGCGGCGATGCCGATCCACACCTTGGCCATCGGCCCGTCGGTGCGGCGGGCGTGGTTGAGCAGCGTGATGCCCGCGAAGGCGGAGAGCGCGCAGACGAGGGCAGCCACCGCCACCAGCCTGAGGTCGTGGTGGTCGAGGACCGTAGAGATGACGTTCTGCAAGCTGCTGCCCTATCGACAATCTGTTCTGGATCGAACCGAACTCTTCGGGCGGCAGTCCTAAACAGAAGCTTGCGCCGGACCCTCCGGTTTGCGCGGGCCCCGATCACGTGCCGAGAGATCGTTAACGCCAGCTTAGCGGAGGCCGGTGGATCGCCGGCTATCGCCCGCCGTGAACTCCAGCCGGTCACGCACGTTGTGTGACCGAAAAGGAGGTTGGGATGAGCGATTTCCGAGACGTGGTTGGACGCGACGAGCTGACCGGCAATGATGGCGACCAGCCCGGCTACACCCTGCCGGTCAGCCCCACCGAGATCGACGAGCTGCTCTACAACGAGGAGTGGTCGGCCGCCGAGCGCATCGAGCGCCTGCTCACCATGCGTCGGGAACTGGCCGAACTCGAGAGCCCCGATTTCGGCGACGACGACCCGCTGACGCTGGTGCGCCGCATCGACGATGCCGTGGCCCAGCTGCGCGGCCTCGACGGCGAGGGCATGGACCCCGCCGGCATGGACATGGACCCCAGCGCCCACCGCGAGACGATGTCGCCCGATTCCGACGAGCTGCTCGACCTCGAGGAACTCGACGAGCAGTCGCTCACCAGCGACGACGGCGAGGACGGCCCGGTCGACGAACGCGAATGGATCGACGGCTTCGACCGGGACGACGAGAAGTAGTCGGGCACCAGACGGCCCCCACCCAGCCACCCCCAAAAAGGGGGAGGTGCTGCGTCATCGAACACTCGACATCAGCGCGCGCCCTCTTCACCCTCCCCTTCATGGGGAGGGCCGGGGAGGGGCCGTCCGCTCGGCGCACCGCCCCTACAGCGCCGTGCGTGCCTTGAGCGCCTGGCTCAGCGTCCCCTCGTCGAGGTAGTCGAGCTCGCCGCCCACCGGCACCCCGTGCGCCAGCCGGGTGATGCGGATGCCGCTCGGCTGCAGCCGGTCGGTGATGTAGTGGGCCGTGGTCTGGCCCTCGACGGTGGCGTTCACCGCCAGCACGATCTCCGAGAACTCGGGCGCCCGGCGCAGCAGCCCGTCGATCGACAGGTCGTCCGGCCCCACCCCGTCGAGCGGCGACAGCACGCCGCCCAGCACATGGTACTTCACCGCCCCCACCCCGGCGCGCTCCAGCGCCCACAGGTCGGCGACATCCTCGACCACGATCAGGATGCCGCTGTCGCTGCGGCGCGGGTCGGCGCAGATATGGCAGGGCGAGCGGGTATCGACATTGCCGCAGACCTCGCAGACCGTCACCGCGGCCACGGCGCGGTCGAGCGCCGCCGACAGCGGCACCATCAGCTGCTCCTTCTTCTTGATCAGGTGCAGCACGGCGCGGCGGGCCGAGCGCGGCCCCAGCCCCGGCAGGCGCGCCAGCAGCATGATCAGCTGCTCGATCTCGGGTCCGCTGGTGGTCGCCATCGCCTCAGTGCCGCAGCATGATCAGAACGGAAACTTCAGTCTCGGCGGCAGCGGCAGCCCCGCCGTCAGTTCCTGCATCTTGGCGTTGGTCTCGTATTCCACCTTGCCGCGGGCATCGTTGTGGGCGGCGATGATCAGGTCCTCGACCACCGAGATGTCGTCGGTGATCAGGCTGGGGTCGATCTTCACCCCCTTCATGTCGCCCTTGCCGCTCAGCGTGACGGTGACGAGGCCGCCGCCGGCCCGGCCTTCGATCGTCATTTCGGCGATCTGGCTCTGCAGCTCCTCCATCCGCCCCTTCATCTCCTGGGCGGCCTTCATCATTCCCATGATGTCTTTCATGATTCGTCGTCCTCATCGCTGTCGCGGATCGCGTCCGCATAGGCTTCGATCGGGATCTGCTCCTGCTTCACGGTCACCCGGACCGTCGAGCCGGGGAACACATCGAGGATGGCCTGCACCAGCGGGTCCTGGTGTGCCTCCTCGCGGGCGGCTTCGAGGTGCTCCTGGCGCTGCTCGCGCATGGTGGGCACGTGCGCCGCGTCGTTGGCGAGGCTGATCACCCATTGCCGGCCGGTCCACAGCTTCAGCTTGGCCATCAGGTCCTGGATGATGCCGGGGTCGGCGCCCTGCACCAGC
>JBQCFF010000115.1:0-2859 GCA_051959485.1 Devosia sp.
GCCGCCGGGCCGCAGCAGGCCGCGCCGCTCGGCATCGCGGATGATGTAGAGCGCCGCGCGGTCCTTCACGGATTGCCCGGGGTTCAGGAACTCCGCCTTGCCCCAGATCTCGCACCCGGTCGCGTCCGAGACGCGGTTGAGGCGGATGAGCGGGGTGTTGCCGATGGCGGAAATGACGTCGGGATGATTGGGCATGACCGGAGGAGGGCTGTTGAACGTGCCTGCAACCTACGGTCGGCAGTCCGCCCTGCCAAGCGCCAAGGCAATGAATTGGCACGGCATTCCGGCCCGCGCCGACGACGCACGAAGCTTTTTCATCCGTGCCGGATATTGCAGCAGGGCATTCCGGCAAGTGGCCGATTCCGGGGCGATATCCGGCCCGCGAGAAATGGATTTTTGTTTTTCGCGCCGCCTCCCGGGTTGCCGTTCGGTGCGGGGGCGCCCCGGCACACGCTGCGGCCTCGCTGCCTTGGAATACGCGCAAACCGGCGCAGTGCCTCGCGTTTCGGGCTCGGCGCCGAGCTTGCAGGCCCCCTTGCCGGACGGCTATGTGACGGCCTCGTTGCAGCAGCGGTAGTGACATGTCCGAGCCCAGCCGGCGCACCCTCAGCCATCTCCAGGCCATCGAGAGCGAAGCGATCGAGATCTTCCGCGAGGTCGCGGCAAGCTTCGAGCGGCCGGTGATGATGTACTCGATCGGCAAGGATTCCTCGGTGCTGCTGCACCTGGCGCGCAAGGCCTTCTTTCCGAGCCGAATCCCGTTCCCGGTCCTCCACATCGACACCAGGTGGAAGTTCCGCGAGATGATCGCCTTCCGTGACCGGATGGCGCGCGAGCACGACCTCGACCTGATCGTGCACACCAATCCCGACGGGCTGGCGCAGGGCATCAATCCGTTCGACCACGGGTCGGCCGTCCATACCGACATCATGAAGACGCAGGCGCTGCGGCAGGCGCTGAACGCCGGCCGCTACGACGCGGCGATCGGCGGCGCCCGTCGCGACGAGGAGAAGTCGCGCGCCAAGGAGCGCATCTTCTCGCACCGCAACGCCCAGCACTCATGGGACCCGAAGAACCAGCGGCCGGAGCTCTGGCGCATCTTCAACACCCGGCTGGCGCCCGGCGAGAGCATGCGGGTGTTCCCGATCTCGAACTGGACCGAGCTCGACGTGTGGACCTACATCTACGCCGAGAACATCCCGATCCCCGAGCTCTACTTCGCCCGGCGGCGCCCGGTGGTGGACCGCGCCGGCACGCTGATCATGGTCGACGACGAGCGCTTCCGCTTCAATCCCGGCGAGAGGGCGCGCGAGGAGATGATCCGCTTCCGCACCCTCGGCTGCTATCCGCTGAGCGGCGGCATCCGCTCGGACGCGGCGGACCTGCCGTCGATCATCATGGAAACGCAGGCCTCCCGCACCTCCGAGCGCGAAGGCCGGCTGATCGATTCCGACAGCGTCGGCTCGATGGAGAAGAAGAAGCAGGAGGGCTATTTCTGATGTCGGCCATCGCATCCGCCCCCGCTGCCGAAACGGCGCTCGACCTCTGGCTCGCCGAGCAGACCGACAAGACCCTGCTGCGCTTCCTCACCTGCGGCTCCGTCGACGACGGCAAGTCCACGCTGAGCGGCCGGCTGCTCTTCGACAGCCAGCTGGTGCTCGACGACCAGCTCGCCTCGCTGCGCAAGGAGAGCCGCAACCGCACGGTCGGAGACGAGGGCATCGACTTCTCGCTGCTGGTCGACGGGCTCGCCGCCGAGCGCGAGCAGGGCATCACCATCGATGTCGCCTACCGCTTCTTTTCCACCGACAAGCGGAAGTTCATCGTCGCCGATACGCCCGGTCACGAGCAGTACACCCGCAACATGGCGACCGGCGCGTCGAACGCCGACCTCGCCATCGTGCTGATCGACGCGCGCAAGGGCGTGCTGACCCAGACCCGGCGGCACAGCTTCATCCTGTCGCTGATCGGGGTGAAGCACGTGGTGCTGGCGGTCAACAAGATCGACCTCGTCGGCTATGATGCCGACACCTTCAACGCCATCGAGGCCGAGTACCGCGGCTTCGCCGGGGATCTCGGCTTCGAGTCGCTCGTGGCGATTCCGGTTTCGGCGCTGAAGGGCGACAACATCCTCGGCCCCAGCGCCGCGACGCCCTGGTACGGCGGGCCGCAGCTGGTGCCGTACCTCGAGAGCATCGAGGTGGCGACGGACCGCACCCAGAAGCCGCTGCGCTTCCCGGTGCAGTGGGTCAATCGGCCGAACCTCGATTTCCGCGGCTTCTCCGGTACGGTCGCCTCCGGCACGGTGAAGGTCGGCGACGACCTGCTCGTCGCGGCCTCCCGCAAGCCCGCCAAGGTGGCGCGGATCGTCACCATGGACGGCGACCTCAGCGAGGCGGTGGCCGGCGAGGCGGTCACCATCGTGCTCGATCGCGAGGTCGACGTGTCGCGCGGCGACGTGCTGGCGCATCCCGGCCAGGTGCCGGAATTCTCCAACCAGTTCCAGGCCCGGCTCGTGTGGATGAACGAGGAGCAGGCGCTGCCGGGCCGCTCCTACCTGCTGAAGCTGGGAACGCAGGTGGTCCCCGCCTCGATCACCACGCTCAAGTACCGCACCAACGTCAACACGCTCGAGGAGAGCGCCGCCAAGACGCTGGAGATGAACGAGGTCGGTACGGTCACGATCGCCACCGACCGGCCGATCGCCTTCGACAGCTACCGGACGAACGGCGCGACCGGCAGCTTCATCCTCATCGACCGGATCAGCAACGCCACGCTGGGGGCCGGCGTGATCGACTTCGGCCTGCGGCGGGCGCAGAACCTCAGCTACCAGTCCTTCGACGTGAACCGGAAGGTGCG
>JBQCFF010000116.1:0-9902 GCA_051959485.1 Devosia sp.
CCATAGACGATGGTGCCGAGCCGCTTGAAGTCGCTGTCGGCGGGGGTGACGAACCGGCCGGCGAGACCGGGAGGCACGAAAGTCGCGTCCGCGGAGGGGGAAGTCGTGTTCATTGGACTGTCCTGACTCTGGTTGGCGCGCTGGGTCGCGGTAACATGGGAGTGACCATCCACCATTTCCAGATCACCACGACGTGCAGATGCCACCGGCGCGGGCTGGCGCACGCCGGTGGCAGAAGTTCATGGCCGACGCGCGTCGTTTACGCGGTCGGCGGCACGTTGTGATTGAGCCGGAACAGGTTTACGGGGTCGTAGCGGCGCTTCACCGCCCGCAACCGGTCCCAGGTCGCGCCGGGATAGGCGGCGCGCCGCCGCTCGATGCCGTCGCCATAGAGGAAGTTGACGTAGACGCCGTCGTTGCCGCCGGCCAGCGCGCCGATGGCGGCGGTCGCCCACGCCTCGTGCCGGGCCGCGTCATCGCCGCCGCCGTGCATCGCGATGTAGGTGACCATCACCGGCGAGGCGCGGTGGGCGAAGGCGGTGGCATCGGCCGGCACGCGGCCGAGCGCGCCGCCCAGCACCCGGAACTGCCCCAGCTTCATCGGCGCGTCACACGCCTCGAGCCGGGCCAGCATGTCGGCTGCTTCCGTGAGCCCGAATGCCGCGGTGAAGCGCGAGCGCAGGGTCACCTGCGGCCGGGCATCCGCCTCCTCGGGCAGGTACATGCTGGAATATGGGGCAGGGCCGACGAGGTCGGCAAAGGGCCTGGCGAGGGCGCGGAACGGCGCCAGGACGGCCTGCGCCCGGTCGGCGGGACCGGCATAGGCCAGCATGCCCACCAGCACGGTGCGGCCATAGAGCTCGGGCGGCAGGAAGGGCAGCGGCGGGCAGGGGAGCACCAGGGCGATGGTGGTCAGTTCGTCGGGCGCCGCAGCGGCGGCAGCGGCGAAACCGGCCAGCACCCCGGCGGTGGCGGGCAACACGAGCGGGCCACCGGTGAACTCGGGCAGCGGCTGCAGCCGATATTTCAGGCGGGTGACGACGCCGAAATTGCCGCCGCCGCCACGCAGGGCCCAGAACAGGTCGGGGTGGTTTTCGGCATCCGCCACAAGGATTTCGCCCGCGGCGGTGACGATCTCGGCGGCGAGCAGCGAGTCGATGGTCAGGCCGTCGCGCCGCGCCATGTAGCCGATGCCGCCGCCGAGCGTCAGGCCGCCGATGCCGACGGTCGCCGAGTCGCCGAAGCCGATGATGAGGCCGTGCTGCTCGACGGCGCGGGTGACTTCGCCGGCGGTAAGCCCGGTGCCGCACCAGGCGGTGCGCGCGGCGACGTCGATGTCGATCCCGTCGAGCTCGCGCAGGTCGATCAGCAACCCGCCGACGGTGCCGAAGCTGCCATGGCCGCCGGAGCGCACCGCCACTTCGAGATCGGTGGCCTGCGCGAAGTTGAGTACCGCCGCGACGTCGGCGGCGTTGGCGACGCGGATGATCGCGGCGGGCCGGCTATGGGCGTTGGCGATCGAGCCGAGACGCAATGTGTCGTAATCGGCCTGCGCGGGGGTGATGAGCCGGCCGCGGAGCGCCGTGCCGAGCATTTCGATCTGGTCTTCGAGAGGAAAGCGCTTGTCCATTCCCTGAAACTCGCTTTTGTGTGTCCAAGTGGCGCGCTTCTGCTGCCGAGGCCGTGAACCGCGGCTGAACGTCCCAGTCAGGATCGAGCGTTGCGGATTTGTCATCCCGACACGAGTGGCGTATGGGACATCCGCAAGTGCGGGTGCTTCGCCCGATACTTGCCCTTCTTTGCAACAAAGAGCGCGGTCGGTGGGCCAGCGCTTCCTGATGGGGCTTTACGCGCAAATGGCAAATGTGATCGTCGTCGGCAGCCAGTGGGGTGACGAGGGCAAGGGCAAGATCGTCGACTGGCTTTCGGAGCGGGCCGACGTGGTGGTCCGCTACCAGGGCGGTCACAATGCCGGCCATACGCTGGTGATCGACGGCGTGAGCTACAAGCTGGCGCTGCTGCCCTCCGGCGTGGTGCGCGGCAAGCTCAGCGTCATCGGCAACGGCGTGGTGGTCGACCCGCACCACTTCGTCGAGGAGGTCGCCAAGATCGGGGGGCAGGGGGTGAATGTCACGCCCGAGATCCTGAAGATCGCCGACAACGCGCCGCTGATCCTGAGCCTGCACCGCGAGCTCGACGCGGTGCGCGAGAATGCCAATTCGGGCCTCAAGATCGGCACCACGCGGCGTGGCATCGGCCCCGCCTACGAGGACAAGGTGGGGCGGCGCGCCATCCGGGTCTGCGACCTCGCCGAGCCCGAGACGCTGATGCCCAAGATCGAGCGGCTCCTGGGGCACCACAACGCCCTGCGCCGCGGCATGGGGATGCCGGAACTCAGCGCGCAGGCGCTGTATGACGAGCTGACCGCCGTCGCCGACAAGATCCTGCCCTATGTCGACCAGGTGTGGCGGCTGCTGGACGAGCACCGGCGCGCCGGCGACCGCATCCTGTTCGAGGGGGCGCAGGGCGCGCTGCTCGATAACGACCACGGCACCTATCCGTTCGTCACCTCGTCGAACACGGTGGCCGGGCAGGCGGCTGCCGGGTCCGGGCTTGGGCCGACGGCGATCGGCTATACGCTCGGCATCACCAAGGCCTATACGACGCGAGTCGGCGAGGGACCGTTCCCCTGCGAGCTGTTCGACGACATCGGCCGGCACCTCGCGACGGTGGGGCGCGAGGTGGGCGTCAATACCGGCCGGCCGCGGCGCTGCGGGTGGTTCGATGCAGTTCTGGTGCGGCAGACTGTCAAAACGTCGGGGATAAACGGCATCGCCTTGACGAAACTGGATGTTCTTGACGGGCTCAAAGAGATCAAAGTTTGTGTGGGCTATGAGCTCGACGGTCAAAAAATTGACTATTTGCCTGCCTCAATGGGAGCACAAGCTGCTGTTAAGCCGATTTACGAAACCCTTGAGGGCTGGTCTGAAACAACGGCTGGGGCGAGAAGCTGGTCGGAACTCCCGGCGCAGGCGGTGAAGTACGTCAGGTACATCGAAGAGCTGATCGGGGCCCCGGTGGCGATGCTGTCCACCAGTCCCGAGCGCCTGGATACCATCCTCGTGCAAGACCCGTTCCAAGACTGAGGTTTTTTCGCTAAATAGGCACCAAAATCACGGATATCGTGTAGCGAATGGCGGACTACAAAGAGCTGTTACGTAGGGCGGTAGAAGCTCTGCCCGAAAACAACGGCGCCGCGCGACGGGCGGTCTACGAGAAGGCGCGTGCCGCCCTCGTGGGCCAGTTGCGCGCCATCAATCCGCCGCTGGCCGCCCGTGACATCACCGCCCACCGCCTGCAGCTCGAGGACTGCATCCGCCAGGTCGAGCAGGAAGCAAGCGAGGCGGTGATCGCCGGCCTCGGCTCGGGCAAGGAAGAGGCGCCGCCGCCGCCGCCGGTCTACTTCGAGCCGCCGGCCAAGAAGACTCCCGCAGCGGTGGCACGGCCGGTCGCCAAGCCGGCGCCGGGCGCGCTGAAGGAGCCGCCGAAGCCGCTGCCGCCGGGCGGCAGCATCGAAGAGATCATCGCCGCTGCCAATGCCGAGCAGCCCGACGCGACGCCGGTCGACAACAAGCGCAGCATCGTGCGGCCGGAAGGCAAGCCGATGGGCAAGCCGGTGCCGAAGCTGGTGCCGAATACGCGACCGCAGCTCGCCGCTCCGGCGCGGGCCATTGCCCCGCCGCCGATCATGGACGAGCCCGAGGAAGAGGCCGACCTGCCGCCGGTGCCGACTCCGGCAGCGCTGGCTCGCCCTACCGCCAAGAGCAGCCGGCCGCTGCCCTCCATCGTGGCGCGGGCCGAGGCGGCCAAGAGCCGCACCAGTTCGGCGGCGTTCGGGGCGCCGATCGGCGGGGCGGCCCGCGGGCCCGAACTGACACCGCGGCGGACCGGCCAGGCCGTGGCGGCCCGGCAGATCGCCACCGAGCCCGTTGCGCTGTTCGAAGAGCCACCGGTTGCGGCTGCCATGTCGGCGGTGCGCGAGGTCGAGGTGGAGCCGCCGCACGCGCTGGATCCGCAGGTCTCGATCGACCGCGCCATCGCCACGCTCGACCGCGAAGCGCGCGGTGAACTCGATGACGAGCCCGAGAGCCTTGGGGCGGAGCAGGAATTCCCCGAGCTCGAGGAAGAAGAAGCCGAGCCGCGGCGGAAGAACGGCTTCAACGGTTCCCTGCGCGCCGATGCTCCGGCAGCGCCGGTTGCCGATCGCAAGAACGGAAAGCCGGTGAAGCCGTCGGCCTTCGCCAAGAACGCCCGTCAGGGTGGGCCGCGCCGCGAGGCGGAGCAGGCCTTCCCACGGGCGCGCGAGGAGGACGAGCGGCGCGGACTCGGCGCCGTCACGATTTTCCTGATCGTCTTCGTGGTGCTGCTGCTGGGCGCCGGTGGCGCCGGTTTCTGGGCCTGGCGCGAAGGCTTCATCAACCTCGACCAGATGTTCGGCCGCGCGGCGACGACCGAGCAGCAGGCAGCGGTTACCCCGAGCGCTACGACGGGCGGCGCGACCGATGCACCGGCCACGGGCCCGGGCAACACGAATACGCCGGTCGAGACGGCCCAGCCGGCTGCCGAGCTGGCGCAGGATGACCGGCTGACGAGCGATACGCCGGCCGTTGCCAGCACGCAGGCACTGCCGCTGGCAGAGCCGGCGCGGGAGGAGCGGCTTGGCGCCAATGCCCCCGCGGCCAACAGCGCCGAAGCGGCGGTTGCCGCCATCGACCCGGCCAACACCCTGGGCGGCCAGTCCCTGCTGCTCGAAGCCTCGGACAATGGCAAGACGGGCGCGGTGCCGTTCTCCGGCTCCATCGAATGGAGCAAGGGCACGGACGAGATGGGCGTGCCGACCCTGGTCGGCAAAGCCACCATTCCGGCGCGCAACCTGTCGGTGGACCTGCTGATCCGCAAGAATTCGGACACCAGCCTGCCCGCCAGCCACCTGATGGAGGTGAACTTCAAGGTCACCGACAGCTTCATCGGCGGCTCGATCGCCGGGCTGCCGGGCGTGCTGCTGAAGAACGAGGAACTGGTGCAGGGTACGCCGCTGGTGGGAGCGTCGGCTCGCGTCGTGGGCAACTCCTTCCTGTTCGCGCTCAGCGCCTCGCCCGAAGATGTGACGGCCAACAGCAACCTGCTGACCTCGCGCAAGTATATGGACCTGGCGCTGATCTACGCGACCGGCAAGCGCGCGATCATCACGCTGGAGAAGGACCAGAGCGCCGTCTCGCTGTTCAACGAAGTGGTCGGGGCCTGGAACGAAAGCAAGGCGGCTTCGACGCAGTAGGCGGGCGGAGCGACGAGATTACGAGAGGGCCCGGGCATCGTCCGGGCCCTTCGTTTTTCCTAGGCGCGGATCAGACAGCCATCCTCGAGCCGGTAGCGCCGGCTGGCCAGGGCGGCGATGTCATCGGCGTGGTGGCTGACCAGCACGGTGATCCAGCGATGGCGCTCGGTGAGGCCGCGGACCAGCTCGCGCACGGTGCTGCGCGTGCTGTCGTCGAGGGCGGAGAACGGCTCATCGAGCAGCAGGACGCGGCGGTCGCGGAGCAGGGTGCGGGCTAAGGCGACCCGCTGCTTCTCGCCACCGGAGAGAGTGGCGGCGCGCTGGGCCTCGACGTCGGACAGACCGACTTCCGCGAGGGCGGCGGCGATGCGCCTTTCCGCCTCGGCGCGCGGGGTGCCACGAGGGAGGCCGAGGGCAAGGTTGCGGCCGGCGCTCAGGTGGTCGAACAGGGTCTCCGACTGGAGCAGGATAGAGACCGGCCGCCGCTCGGGGGGCAAGGACAGGAGGTCGACGCCGTCGAGGGTGAGGGTGCCGCCCTGGGGGGCGAGGAAGCCGGCGAGCAGGTCGAGCAGGGTCGACTTGCCGGCGCCCGACTGGCCGCTGACGGCGGTGACCTCGCCCGGCAAGGCGGTGAAGCTGAATTCGTAGTGGCGGGTGGTCCCAGGATAGGTGAAGCTCAGCCGGTCAGCTTCCAGCATTGGTCAGTCTCCCGAAGAGGCGCGGCAGCAGCACGAACGCGGTGACGGTCAGCACCAGCATCAGCGCGGCGATGGTCGCCGCGTCGTTGCTGCGATAGGCGCCGAGCGCGCGGTACATGGCGAGCGGCAGGGTGGTGAAATCCTCGGTGCCGAACAGCGCGATGACGCCGAGATCCCCGAGCGAGAAGCAGAAGCTGAGCGCCACGACGACGCCGGCGTCGCGGCCGATCAGCGGCCATTCGACGTCGCGGAACTGGGTCCAGCCGCCCAGCCCCAGCGAGCGGATGAGGCGGCCGCGGCTCCTGGCGATGGCTTCGAGCGGCGGCGCCAGGGTCGCGAGGGCAAAGGGCAGCGAGAGCAGGGCGTTGGCGACCAGCACCACCACCGGCGCAACGAGCCCGGGAAGGATGCTCAGGTCGCGAACGAGGAGGAAGGCGCCCAGCGACAGGACCACCGCCGGTACCGCCAGGTAGGCATAGGCGGGCACGCCGATGGCGGTGCGGGCGGCGCGCGAAGCGGTGGCGGCGCGGGCCATGCCGATACTAAGGGCGAGCAGCAGGGTCAATGCGGCCGAGCCGGTGCCGATAACGAGGCTGGTGGCGACGGCGCGCCAGAAGCTGGGGCGCGCCGCCAGTTCCGCGATACCGGAGCCGATGCCGTTGAGCAGGATCGCCAGCACGGGCAGGACAAAGCCGACGACGGAGATACCGAGGATGGCCCATTGCAGCGCCCGGACGGGCCGCGAATCCCGCCAGCGCGGCGGGAGCGAGCGGCCGGTGGCGGCGGAGACGGGGGCGAAAGCGGCAGTGGCGAGGATGATGGCCGAGCAGATGGCGATCTGCACGAGCGCCAGCTGCACGGCGCCGGCGAGGTCGAAGTCGAGGCGCACGGCGGCATAGATCGCGACCTCGAGCGTCTGGTTGGCGGGGCCGCCGCCGAGCAGCAGCACGATCGGGAAGCTGGTGAAGGCGAGGAGGAAGATGATGGCGCCGAGGGCAGGCAGGGTCGGCCCGAGCATCGGCCAGTCGATGACGGCAAAGCGCTGCCAGGCCGAGAGGCCGAGGCCCTGGCCCATCTTCAGGCGCGGCTCGGGAATGGCATCGAGCCGGGCGAGCAGGATGCGCGCGGCGAAGCTGGCGTCGAGGATGACGTGGGCGGCGAGGATGCCGCCGAGGCCGAAGATCGGCACCTCGAACGGGTGGCCGGTGAGCGCCAGCGCCGCCTGGTTCACCCAGCCGGCGCGCCCCCACACGGCGAGCAGGCCGAAGGCGATGATCAGCCCGGGGGTGACGATGGCCGAGGCGAAGAGACCGACGATCAGGTCGCGACCGGGAAAGCGCAGGCGGTTCAAGGCCCAGGCGAGGGCGATGCCGACCGCGAGCGAGAGGATGGTGGTGAGGGTCGCCTGCGTGGCGGTCATGCCGACGAGGCGCCAGACATCGACGTTCGATGCCGCCGCGCCGGTGGCGGCGCGGAGGATCGAGACGAGGACGAGCACGACCAAGCCGGCAATGCTGATCGCCAGCGCCGCTCCGGCGATGAGCCGGAGCGGCCGGTGCGGCAGGCTACTGGAGTGCGGCAAGCGCTTCGTCCACCCACGCCTTGGTGTTGGCCTTCACGTCCGCCTCATCGACGTTCAGCACCTTGGTCGGAACCTCGCCGAACGCGGGCGGCAGGGCGTCGCCGATGTCGAGGACCGGGTACATCCAGTTGGTGGTCGGGATGACGGTCTGGGCCTCGGCGGTGACGAGATAGGCGAGGAACTGGCGGGCGAGCTCGGGCTGCTTCGCCGTCTTCAGCACACCGGCGACCTCGACCTGGCGGACGAAACCCTCGGAGAAGTCGGCGAACGCGTACTTGTCGTCCTTCTCGGCCACGGCATGGTAAGCGGGCGAGGTGGTGTAGCTCAGCACCATATCGGCCTGGCCGTCGAGGAACAGGCCATAGGCCTCGGACCAGCCGCGGGACAGGGTGAGCACGTGCGGCTTCAGCCCCTTCCAGATTTCAGGGGCGCGGTCGCCATAGGCGGCGCGGATCCAGAGGACGTTGCCGAGCCCGGGGGTGGAGGAGCGCGGATCCTCGAGCACGATCTTGAAGCTCGGGGGCAGGGCGATCAGTTCCTCGAAGGATTTCGGCGGGTTCGGCGTCTTCTCCTTGTTGTAGACGAAGGCGAAGTAGCCGTAGTCGAAGGGCACGAAGTCGGGGTCGCTCCAGTCGATCGCCAGCTTCGGCAGGGTAAGGCCGTGAGCGTCGAACAGGCCGGTGCCGCGGGCTTCGGGCGCAGTGGCGGTGTCGAGGCCGACCACCACGTCGGCCGGGCTGGCGGGGCCTTCGAGCTGCACCTTGCGCAGCGTGCTGATGGCATCCTCGGAGGTGGCGTACTTGACGGTGCAGCCGCAGGTCTTCTCGAAGCCGGCCTTCAGCGCCGGGCCGGGGCCCCACTCGGCGGCGAAGCTGTCATAGGTATAGACGGTAAGGACCGGCTGGTCCTGCGCGAGGGCAGGGGAGGCGATGGCGAAGAGCGCCGCCGCCAACGCGAAGTGGTTGAACGACATAACGTTCCCTTCCGCTTGCGGCCATGTGGATTGAAGAGGAACTCAATGGTATGAGGGCCGGAGAGCGCCCCATTGCCATCTCGGACTCCCTCCGCCAGCATGACCTGGTTCAGGTTCAATGGGTAACTCTCAGCCACTTGCGTGGCACCCCAGCGAGACGCCTCAGAGATAGCCAGAGTTACCCCGTCGTGCAAGCGCGCCCGCCTTCAACCAACGTCGTGGTGTTCGACGACCTGCTGGTGATCGTCGGCGGCGGTAGCCTCGATGCCGAACTGCTGCGCGAACTCTATGCCTCTGGCGGGCACCTGGTCGGGGCCGATGCCGGGGCGGACCAGATCGTGGCGGCCGGGCTCAAGCCCGAGTTGATCGTCGGCGACTTCGACTCGCTGAGGAACCCGCATGCCTGGCTGGGCAAGACGCGGCTGATGCAGATCGCCGAGCAGGAGACGACGGACTTCGAGAAGGCGCTCTACTCGACGCGGGCGCCGGTCACCGTGGCCCTCGGCATGACCGGCAAGCGCTTCGACCATACGCTGGCGGCGCTCGATGCGGTGACGCGCTACGCGACGCGCCGCAAGATCATCCTGGTCGACGAGGAGGATGTGGCGATTGCGCTGACGGCGAGCTTCAGCTTCGAAGTGGAGCCGGGAGAGCGGGTCTCGATCCATCCGCTGGCGCCGGTGACGTTCTGGCGGTCGGATGGCCTGAAGTACCCGCTCGATGCGGTGAAGCTGGCGCCGGGAGTGCGGACCGGCACCTCGAACGAGGCGCTGACGGGGCGGTTCACCATCGTGCCGGAGGAGGGGATACACGCCCCCTACCTGCTGATCCTGCCGCGACAGTACCTGGCTGCGCTGGTCGCACAGCTGCTGACGACATGAACGGCAGATGAACGGATAATGAACGACGAAGGCGCCGCGTTGCCGCAGCGCCTTCGTGTTTAAATTCAATGGCTTACGCTGTTTCGCGCGACTTGTGCGCCGCTTTTTGGACCGCTTCCTGAACCTTTTCGAAGGCGCGGACCTCGATCTGGCGGATGCGCTCGCGACTCACATTATACACCTGCGCCAACTGCTCGAGGGTAGCGGGCTCGTCCTGCAGGCGGCGGGCCTGGAAGATGGCCTTCTCGCGCTCGTTGAGGTCCTGCATCGCGTTGGTCAGCAGGCCCATGCGCTCGGTGAATTCCTGGGACTCGCCCAGGGTGGTTTCCTGGTCCGGCGTGTCGTCGGCCAGCCAATCCTGCCATTCGGAGGCGCCCTCGTCGGCGCGCATCGGCGCGTTGAGCGAGGCGTCGCCGGAGAGCCGCTGGTTCAT
>JBQCFF010000117.1:0-4794 GCA_051959485.1 Devosia sp.
TTCCCGCCATCACCTTCTGGTCGCTCGGCGCCTGGCCGATCGTCGGCTTCATGGGGCTGGACGTGGCCCTGGTCGCCTGGGCCTTGTGGGCATCGCTCACCGATCGCAAGCGCTACGAGCAGGTGACCCTCTGGCGCGACCAGCTGGAGCTGAAGCAGGTCGATGGCGCCGGCAAGGAAACGCTGGTCCGCTTCAACCCCGGCCTCGTGAAGCTTGTGGTGGACCGCGACTATAACGAGCGCACCACGGGGCTGCACCTGCGCACCCGCGACCGCGACGTGGTACTCGGCGCCTTCCTCGACAACGACGAGAAGTCGAGCTTCGCCAAGGCCTTCGGCACGGCGCTGAAACGCGCGCGCGTCAGCCACTGATTCACGTGAAAACCGGGTCGCCTGCCGCCGCGGCGGCGCCTACAGTCACGGCATCATGAAACACGAAGCCATCATCGCCAATTCGGACTACGAGACCGTTCGCGCCGCCATCGCCTACCTGAGCGAGACGCAGCCCGACGAAATCGACCTGCCGCGCTTCGCCAACGCGCTCGGCTTGACCGAGCGGCAGCTCACGGACCTGTTCCGCCGCTGGTGCGGGCTGAGCCCGAAGAGCTTCGCGCAGTGCGTCGCACTCAACCACGCCAAGCGCCTGCTCGCCGCCAACGAAAGCGTGCTCGACACCACCTACCAGGTCGGGCTCAGTTCGACCTCGCGGCTGCACGACCTGTTCGTGACCCACGAGGCGATGCCGCCGGGCGCCTATCGCGCGAGGGGCGGCGGCCTCGAGATGACCTGGGGCGCGGCCCCGTCGCCGTTCGGCACCGCGGTGCTGACCACGACGCCGTACGGCCTCTCCGGCATCGGCTTCGCCGACGCCGGCATGACGGTGGAGCAGGCCTTCTCCGACCTCGCCGAGCGCTGGCCCAACGCCAGCTACCGCCGCGACGACCGGGCGATCGCGCCGCTGGCCGCGCGGGTGTTCGACCCGAGCCGCTGGAACCCCGACCAGCCGGTGAAGGTGTTCCTCATCGGCACCGATTTCGAGGTGCAGGTCTGGGAGACGCTGCTCAGGATCCCGGTCGGCAAGGCCACCACCTACCAGAGCGTCGCCAACCATATCGGCCGCCCCAAGGCCGCCCGCGCCGTCGGCGCCGCCGTCGGCAAGAACCCGATCAGCTTCGTGGTGCCGTGCCACCGCGTCGTGGGCTCGACCGGCGCGCTTACCGGCTACCACTGGGGCCTGCCGCGCAAACGCGCGATCCTCGGGTGGGAAAGTGCGGTGACGGGGGGTAGCGGCTACGCCCTCGTGGTTCGACAGGCTCACCATGAGGGCTAGTCAAGGCTGCAACCCAGGACCCTCATCAACCCCAAGACCCTCATCCTGAGCTTGTCGAAGGAGGAGGGTCGGGCAGCGCGCGGCGATCACCCCACCCTAGCTCCGCTACGGCCGCTGCCGCGTCCCAGCTGCGCTACCCTCCCCATCAAGGGGAGGGAGTCGTTGTCGCCAGACCTGTGCCGCCGGTCTCCCTCCCCCTTGTGGGGAGGGTAGCGCAGCTTGCGAGCGAAGCGAGGTAGCGCAGCTGGGTGGGGGAGCGGGAGCGCCACGCGACCTAGATCGCCACCTTCTCCGCCAGCTTCCCGTCCGCGCCGATGCGGTAGACCACGGGCTCGCCCGTGCCCAGTTCGCGCTTCAGGATCTGCTCGGGGGTGAGCTGCTCGATGGCCATGACGATGGAGCGCAGCGAGTTGCCGTGCGCGGCGACCAGCACGGTCTTGCCGGCCTTGAGCTCGGGCAGGATCTGCGCCTCGTAGTAGGGCAGGGTGCGCGCCGCGGTGTCCTTCAGGCTCTCGCCGCCCGGCGGCGGCACGTCGTAGGAGCGGCGCCAGATCAGCACCTGCTCCTCGCCCCACTTCTTCCGCGCATCGTCCTTGTTGAGCCCGGCGAGGTCGCCGTAGTCGCGCTCGTTCAGCAGCCTCGAGCGGGTGATCGTCACCTCGGTGATGCCCATCTCCTCGAGGATCAGGTCCAGCGTGTGCTGGGCCCGGCGCAGCGCCGAGGTGAAGTACGCATCGGGGACATAGCCCGCCGCCTGCAGTTTCTTCCCCGTCGCCCGCGCCTCGCCGACCCCCTTCTCGGTGAGGTCCGGGTTGCGCCAGCCGG
Organism: Devosia sp.; assembly: GCA_051959485.1. Taxonomy (GTDB): domain Bacteria; phylum Pseudomonadota; class Alphaproteobacteria; order Rhizobiales; family Devosiaceae; genus Devosia_A. The sequence continues at coordinate 2,155 of JBQCFF010000117.1, forward strand.
TGAACAGGTTCTTGAGGTTCCACTCGCTTTCGCCGTGGCGGACGAGGATCAGCGTTCCGGTCATCGAAATGGTCCCTAAGCGTTGAAGCCGAGCACGTCGGCCATGGAATAGAAGCCCGGCGGCTGGCCGGCGGCCCAGAGCGCGGCGCGCACCGCCCCTTCGGCGAACAGCGCCCGGTTATCGGCGATGTGGCCGAGCTCGATCCGCTCCGACGGCCCGGCGAGGATGACCCGGTGTTCGCCGATCACGTTGCCGCCGCGCAGCGTCGCGAAGCCGATCGTGCCGGCCTCGCGGGCGCCGGTATGCCCGTCGCGCACCCGCACGGAATGGTCGGCGAGCGTCACGTTCCGCCCCTTGGCGGCCGCCTCGCCCAGCATCAATGCGGTGCCGGAGGGCGCGTCGACCTTCTTGTTGTGGTGCATCTCGAGGATCTCGACGTCGAAGCCCGGCAGCGCCCGCGCCGCCTGCTCCACCAGCCCGAGCAGCAGGTTGACGCCGAGCGAGAAATTGCCGGCCTTGACGATCCGCGCCCCGGCTCGGGCGGCCGCCGCTATGGCGGCGTCGTCTTCCGGAGTGCAGCCGGTGGTGCCGATGATGTGCACCAGCCCCCGCTTCGCCGCTGCCTGCGCGAGCGTCACCGAACTTGCCGGCGCGGTGAAATCGATGAGCGCCTGCGCCCCGTCGAGGGCCGCCTCGACCCGGTCGCCGACCGCCACGCCGAGGCGCTCGACGCCGACCAGCTCGCCCGCATCCTTGCCGATGGCCGGCGCGCCGCTGCGGTCGAACGCCGAATGGAGCTGCAGCCCCGGCGTCTGCAGCACCGCGCGGATATTGGCATTGCCCATCCGTCCGCCGGCGCCGGCGACTGCGACCTTCAAGTCAGGCATGGAACGCTCCCGAACCCATTGGTCCGCCTATAGCTCAGGCGAGCCGCGTGCCGCCAGCCATTTCGGCCAGGATGGCGCGCGCCGCTGCCGCCGGGTCGGGCGCGGCGGTGATCGGGCGGCCGACGACGAGATGGGTCGCGCCGGCGGCGATCGCCGCGGCCGGCCCCATCACCCGCTTCTGGTCGCCTGCGGCGGCGCCGGCGGGCCGGATGCCCGGCGTCACGATCGACAGCCTGGCGCCGACGATGCCGCGCACCATCTCGGCCTCGTTGGCCGAGCACACGATCCCGCCGATACCGGCGTCCAGCGCCTGCTGCGCCCGCAGCGCCACCAGCCCGGCGGCATCCCGCGCATACCCGGCCTCGGCGAGATCGCCGTCGTCCATCGAGGTCAGCACGGTGACGCCGAGGACGGACAGCCCCGAGCCCGAGGCTGCCTTCGCGGCGACGCGCATCGTCTTGGGATAGGCGTGCACCGTGAGCATCGTCGCACCGGTCCGGGCGATCGCGGCGACGCCCTTTTCGATCGTGTTGTCGATGTCGAGCAGCTTCAGGTCGAAGAACACCCGCTTGCCGGCGGCGAGCAGCGCCTTGCCGAGGTTCAGCCCGTCGCCGCCATAGAACAGCTGGTAGCCGATCTTGTAGAAATCGACGCTGTCTCCGAGCCGCGCGATCAGCGTCTCCGCCTCGCCTCGGCTGTCGAGGTCGAGCGCGACGATCAGGGTGCCTGCCATGACGATGTCTCCGGATTTTCCGGTCACTGCCATGCGTTGCCGCCCCGGTCAACCCTTGCCGCCGATACTATGCCGCCATACGGTCGCGCCGAATCGGCCGACTCGGAGCATAGACGTGCAGCAGCAGGCGCTTTCCGCCATTGTCGCCTGGGTGCGGCTCGAGCGCGCCATGGACGCCTTCCACGCCGAGCTGAAGAAGCGCCACGGCCTCACCGGGCTGCAGCTGGCGGTGCTGCGCATCTGCGCCGAGCGGCCGCAGCTGCCGCTCGCGGCGATCCGCAAGGCGCTGGTGATGCATCCGGCGACGCTCGGCCAGTCGATCGACGAGTTGCGCCGCATGGAGCTGGTTGCCGTCCGCACCGACCCCGGCGACCGGCGAGCCCGCGTCGTCAGCCTCACCGACAAGGGCCGGGCACTGCTCGCCGATGCCCCGCTGGCCGGCCCGATGCGCCTGCGCGAGGCGGACCACGACGTGGCGCGGCTCGACCGGCTGAAGCTCGCGCTGGAGGATGCGGTCGAGCTGTTCGGGCTCGCGGGCTGGGACCCGGCTCGCCGGCCGTAGTGGAGCCTACTTGGCCCCCCGCAGCGCCAGGGCGCGCTGGGCCCGGATCGAGAACAGGATCAGCGCGGCGATGGTCACGACGAACGGGATCATGCGGATCAGTTCGGCCGGGATATCGTTGAACAGGCCCGGCATCACCACCGCCAGCGCCTCGAAGGCGCCGAACAGCAGCGCGGCGATCAGCGCGCCGATCGGGTGACGGGCCCCGAGCAGTACGGCGCCGAGCGCGATGAAGCCGCGGCCGGCGGTCATGTCGCGGGTGAAGCCGACATAGTTGAACATCGCCAGCTGCGCGCCGCCGAGCCCGGCGAGGGCTCCGGAGACGACGAGGCTGAGGGTGCGGACCCGGTTGACCGGAATGCCGGCGGCTTCCGGTGCGGCGGGGTACTCGCCGACGCCGCGCAGCCACAGCCCCCAGGGGGTGCGATAGAGGAAGTACCAGATGCAGAAGACGAGG
>JBQCFF010000118.1:0-25959 GCA_051959485.1 Devosia sp.
GGCACAAACCCGGGCGACCTGGGCCGCCGGAGACATCCCGGCGCTCTAGCCCCAACAAACCAGGAGAGCGTCATGGCCAGTCCGCAGAAATCCCGACTCAACCCGTTGATGGCCCATCGCAACCGCCTCGACGCGGTGACGTTGCGCGAGCTCTTCGCTGCGGACCCCAACCGGTTCCAGACCTTCTCGATCACCGCCGGCGACCTGCTGCTCGACTATTCCAAGAACCGCATCGATGCCGACGCAATGACGGCGCTCTTCGCCCTCGCGCGTGACGCGGGTGTGGAGGCGCGGCGCGACGCCATGTGGGCTGGCCGGCACATCAACAGCACCGAGGACCGCGCCGTCGAGCACATGGCGCTGCGCTACATGGGCGACCGGCCGGTGGTCGTCGACGGCAAGGACGTCATGCCGGACATCCGCGACGTCCTCGGCCGCATGAAGACCTTCTCCACGCAGGTCCGCGACGGCACGATCAGGTCGGCCGCCGGCGAAACCTTCACTGACGTCGTCAATATCGGCATCGGCGGCTCGGACCTTGGCCCGGCGATGGTGACGCTGGCCCTCGAGCCCTACACCCGCCCCGATCTCCGTGCCCATTACGTCAGCAATGTCGACGGGGCGCATATGCACGACACGCTGAAGCGCCTCGACCCGCGGCGCACGATGTTCATCGTCGCCTCGAAGACCTTCACCACCGACGAGACGATGACCAACGCCGCGACGGCCCGTGCCTGGGTCGCGAAGGCGCTCGGTGATGCCGCCGTCGCCGACCACTTCGCCGCGCTCTCCACCAACCTCGCGGCCTGCGCCGATTTCGGCATCAAGTCCGACCGCATCTTCGGCTTCTGGGACTGGGTCGGCGGCCGCTACTCGGTGTGGTCCGCCATCGGCCTGCCGGTCGCCATCGCCGTCGGCTACGAGAACTTCGAGGCCTTCCTGCGTGGCGCCTACGAGATGGACCGGCATTTCCTCGAGACGCCGCTCGAGCGGAACCTGCCGGTCATCATGGGCCTGCTGGGCGTCTGGTACCGCAACGCCTGGGGTTTCGCGACGCACGCCGTGCTGCCCTACGATCAGCGTCTGAGCCGCTTCACCGCCTACCTGCAGCAGCAGGACATGGAATCGAACGGCAAGTCGGTGACGCTCGACGGCAAGCCCGTCGACTACCCCACCGGTCCGGTGGTCTGGGGCGAGCCCGGGACGGTGGGGCAGCACTCGTTCTACCAGCTTATCCACCAGGGTACGTCGGTCATTCCGTGCGACTTCCTCGTTGCCGCACAACCGCATGAGCAGCTGCCGCCGCATCACGACAAGCTCGTCGCCAACGTCCTCGCCCAGGCCGAGGCGCTGATGCTGGGGAAGACGCACGAGGAGGTTGTCGCCGAACTCACGGCGCAGGGCCTCGAGCAGGCGAAGATTGGCGCGCTTGCTCCGCACAAGACCTTCCCCGGCAATCGCCCGTCCAACGTGCTGATGTACCCCAAGCTGACCCCGGAGCGCCTCGGCAGCCTCATCGCGCTCTACGAACACAAGGTGTTCGTGCAGGGCACCATCTGGGACATCAACAGCTTCGACCAGTGGGGCGTCGAGCTTGGCAAGGCGCTGGCGAAGGCCCTCCTGCCCGAAGTCCAGGGCACCAAGCCCGCCACGGGGCACGACAGCTCCACGATCGGCCTGGTGAACACCTACCTGAAGCTGAAGGGCTGAGGTCGGGGAGGGGAAGGCGCCCGGGCTACTCCGGGCGTTGACCCGCCTGCATCCCCGCGCGATACCACCGCATGACCATCACTACCGACGAAGAACTCGAAGCGCTCAAGGCCGTTGGCCGGGTCTGCGCCATCGCTCGTGACCGCGCCGCTGATGCGCTCCGCCCCGGCATCACCACGGCCGAACTCGATGCCATCGTGCGCGGCGTCCTCGATGCACTTGGCGCACGGTCCGCGCCCGAGATCACCTACGGCTTTCCCGGCGCCTCCTGCATCTCGGTCAACGAGGAAGTGGCGCACGGCATCCCCGGCGACCGCGTCGTCAACGCGGGTGACCTCGTGAACATCGACGTCTCGGCCGAACTGCACGGCGTCTTCGCCGATACCGGCGCCTCCTTCGTCGTGCCCCAGGCCGACCCGAAGCTCGTCGCCCTCTGCCGCGACGGCAAGCGTGCGATGTGGGAGGGGATACGCGCGGTTAGGGCAGGAGCGCAGTTCGCCGATATCGGCAATGCCATCGGCGCCTTCGCGAAGAAGCACCGCTACACACTGATCGAGAACCTCGCGAGCCACGGCGTTGGTGACTCACTGCACGATGAGCCTCGGGAAATCTCCACCTGGCCCGATCGCGCCGAGCGCCGCCGCATCACCGACGGTTTGGTCTTCACCGTCGAGCCGTTCCTGTCGCTGGGTGCGCGCTTCGCAGTCGATGCCGATCTCGACGATGGCTTCACCCTCTGGGCCGAGCCGGCGGCACCCGCCGTGCAGTACGAGCATACCGTCGTCGCCACACGCCGCGGCGCCGTGGTCGTCACAGCGATCTGACGGCGCCCACGGTAATGCTCCGTGGTTGAACGCCGGCTGAAACCGCCGTTCCAAACCCGTTCAAGCTCGGTCCCCTAGGCTATTCCCAACGCTGCAACGAGCAGCACAGGCGAACCTAAGGGAACTGAGAAATGGGCCTCCTCACCAAGCTTCATACCGCCGGCCGCGCTTCGGTCGTCGCTGTCATTCTTGCCGGTGCGGCGCTTGCCGCCATGCCCGTCGAGGCCGCCCCGCTCAAGGGCTTCTCCCTCGATGTGAAGCCGCAGGGCGACCAGAAGGGCATGCAACTCAGGAACTTCAAGAACGACGACAACGCCTTCTTCTCCTGGTGCCTCACCGACAAGCAGATCCGCCAGGGGCTCAGGGCCTACGGCTTCTTCGACGTCGATATCGTCGCGCACCTCGGTAAGAACCGCGTCCGCGTCGAGGCCGGGTGGGAGGACTGGTACTACTCGTTTCGAGTGAACCGCTGCTCGGGTGAGGTCGACCGCATCAAGCGGCTCTACCCGGCCTGGGACGAAGAGGATGATTTCCCGTTCTGAGCGGGATGAAAGAGCGGGGCAGGGGGCGTGCGCCTTACCTGCCCCGCCCTTCCGGGGAACGATACGCCACGGACAGGTCAGAGGCTCGTCTGCCGTTTCGTTGGCCAGGGCGGGAAACTGGCAAAATCACCCTGTTCCTCCTCTCCGTCGCGGCCAGTTGGCACGCGGCATCATCGCCCCACCGGCAAACGTCACTCGCCGGGCTTGGTTGCCGCTCGTTCGCATTGGAACCATCGCGTTTCCGCCTAAATTGAGCCGTTGATCGGCCATGCTGGCCGCCTAGCTTGCGGCTCCCTTCCTCGTGACAATCGGGGGGCAATCCGATGTCCAGACCACGCAAGGCGCAACTGCTTCCGGTGCTCGCGTCTATCCCCGCAGGCGAGATCACCGCGGCTTTCGAACGCGAGAAGCACAGCTTCCTGACCCGAAATGCCGAGCAGTGCCCTTATCTGCTCGTACAGTTGCAGCCCGACATGGAGCGCAAGCGTCTCACTCTGATCGCCAGCTTCGCCCTGTCGCTCGACCGCGACTGGCATCAGGTCGAGACCCACGTGCTCATCTCGGCCCTGGAGGCCGAAGCGGGTCCCGAACCCCGCTTCGCCGAAGCGTTCGCGCGGCTGGACGACGGCATCGGGGCGGCGCGTATCGCTCGCCTGTTCTCGCCTCGCACCACCGCGCAGCGCATGGCAGCCGGCCGGCTCTAGCCCCGGAACCATTCGGCGCCGCGACTGGTTGCGCCTCATCGAATTCTAGGGGCGGATATGCAGACCTGCTGGTTCATCGTCATCGAAAGCCTGGGCCAATGGTGGGTGGATTGCGAAGGCAAGGCCTACGGGCCCTTCGCAAGCAAGGACGAAGCCAAGATCGAGGCGGTCCGCATTGCCATCACCTACGGCGACCAGTCCCGCCGCTCCGAGGTCTTCGTGGCTGAGCCCGACGGCTCGCCCCGGCGCATCTGGAGCGCTCCTGTCCCCGGCGCCTGACCGCTACCGCTGGTCGTTGTAGCGTTCCTTGCTCGAGCCAACGCGCCGGGCCAGGTCCGAGAACGACGGCGGCTGCCCGTCGCTGGTGGTGGCGAGCGCCTGGAGCAACACCCGGCACGGAAAGGCCACCGCATCGCGCTCGGCCGGCCGAAGATCCTCCACCGCCCGGTCGTCGCCAATCACGCTTTGCTCGGCCACGCGCAGGGCATGGGCGATCTCGTCCCGAGACAACAAGCCCTTGGCGATCAGCGCCTCGTTGACGGCCGCAATCGCGAGGTAGAGGCCTTCGAGCTGCAGGTTGGCGGTGTTCACGTCTCGTCCCTCCCGAAATACCTGAGGCGGGCCGTGGCCCGCCTCGCTGCTCAATGGTGGATGAACAGCAGGATGATGATGATCAGCCAGATCGGCACGCCCAGCAACCACAGGCCCAATGCTCGGAACATCTGACGTCCTCCTCAGTAACGCCGGAACACGCCGGGGAAGGCAGTGCCGCTGTCGCGATGGTTGCCACCTTTCTGGGCCGCCCAGTACGCCCCCGCCGCGCTGACCAGCAGGGCAGCAGCGGTGAGGAACGCCGCGACCACGCCGGTGCGCCGGGCATTCTCCGCCACCCGGTCGGCCTCAGCCTTGGCGTTGTCGACCGCGGTCATCACCTCGCCGACCCGGGTGTTCGCCTGGTCGACCGGCATGTCGGTCGTCTGCGACACCAGTTGGCCGAGATAGGCCTTGTCGCTATCGGAAACGCTGCCTGTCAGCGCGCCCTGCGCGACGATTCGCCCGGCCTCGGCCCTCTGCGCCGAGGTGTCGGTGCCGGCAGCCGCCGGGGCTGCGTCCGGCGCCGGCCGGAACAGCATGTCGACGAAGTAGGCGTTCGGATCAGCCGCCTTTGCCGCATCACCGGCGACGTTCGAGGCGGCATTGGTCAGCGTCGAGGCCGCCGATCCGACGGTACTCGCAAGGGCTGAGAGCCCGCCGGTCGCGATCAGCGCCCCGACTACGAGAGCGCCGGCCCAGACCAGCAGCCCGTGCGCACCGTCGCGCACATCCACCTCATGTTCGGTGGCATCGTAGTGCCGGCGGCGCAGCCGGCCGGTGAGGTAGGCGCCGGCCATGAAGCTCGACACCTGCACCCACAATAGCCACAGGCCCGCGGCGATCGCTACCCAGAGCGGCAGCACGTCCTTGGCCGCGCGGAAGTCGACAAAGCTGAGGCCCAGTGCGGAACCGAAGGTCAGCAGCAGCAGCGAGATAGCCGAAGCGAGCACGATGCCGCCGATGATGGCGGGCCAGTCCACATAGGAGACTGCTTCCTCGGCTTCCGGCGCGACGACGACGTCCATTTCGGTGATATCGCTCATCGCTCTGCCTCAGCGCAGACCGAAGAAGGACAGAATGGCCAGGATCACCACGACCAAGCCGACGAGATAAATGATGCCGTTCATTCGACACTCCTGTTGTGACGCATTTGGTTCACAAACAAGTGTCGGAGGGGCAATTGGTTGCGTGGGAGCGATAGGGATATTGCTTACGGCTTCCCAGCCCGGTCCTTCGGGCTTCCCTTGACCTGCCGGTCCTCGATCCGATCGTTGATTTCCTCGAGCGCCGCGGCGCTCTGTTCGACGCCTGCGACGATCTTCTGCCTGAGCTCGTGCAACTCGTGAATGTCGAGTTGTTCCGCTCCGATCAGCCGGTTGTCGGCACGCTTGATGGCAATGATAAGATCATCGAGCTTTGCTTGCACCGCCTCGCCGTCGCGGTTCTGCGTGTGCTGCAGCACGAACACCATGAGGAACGTGATGATCGTGGTCGCCGTGTTCACCACGAGCTGCCACGTCTCCGAGTAGTTGAAGAACGGGCCCGACACAGCCCAGGCCACGATCAGCGCGCAGGCCGCCACGAACGTGACCGTCTTGCCGGCGCCGCGCGAGACCGCATTGGAGAACTTGTCGAAGGGTCCGACGCTCATGATCCTTACCAGGCACGCAAAAACCTGGCGAAAGAAGCGCGCTGGGAGGCCAAACGGTTCCAAAGTGGTACGCCCGGATGGGTTCGAACCATCGACCATCCGATTAAAAGTCGGATGCTAATCCCAATGTTTCCGAGGGTTTCAGGAGGTCATGCGCCATATATGCGCCACAAAAGACGGTTGCCAGACCCTACCTAGCCTTGCCAAAGCTTACATAAACACGCTCTCGGCTATGCGATCGGCTGCCTTCTTGTGGTCCTCCGACGGGAACAGATGGCCGTACCGATCCATCGTGATCGCGAGCGTCGCATGGCCTGCCCAAGTCTGCACCGTCTTGGGCGGGCGGCCGTCCTCGATCCACAAGCTCACCGCGAAATGGCGTAGCGCGTGCCAGCCTAGTTGCGGCAACTCAATGCGCTTTAGCAGCGGCTGGAAGTGCCGGCGTAAAAGGTTGCCATGACGCGTGAACGTGAAGGTGATGCGATCCGGTCGCTTCCGCTTAATCACCACGGGAAACACCAGGTCATCGGGCTTGGCGTCGCCGCGATAGGCGCGCAGCATCTCGACCACGGGCTTCCCGATTGGGACCGTTCGTTTCCCCGCGGCGGATTTGGTCGTGTCCTCGACGCCGAAGATGTCGACGCGACTCTCGACCATCACTTCGCCGGCGTCGAGATCGATATGCCTCCACCTCAGCGCCCACTGTTCGCTCGCCCGCAGTCCGCTGGTGGCGGCGAACTGTATGCGTACGCGCAGATCGGCGTCGGCCGCTTTGATCAGGCGCTGCATCTGTTCCTTGGTCGGAGGCACGATTTTCTTGGGACCATCCTCGCGGGTGCCGACGATCCGAAGTCCCTTGGCTGGGTTGGTACCTGCGAGATTCTTGCTGACCGCGTATGAGAGCGCGCGGCTTAGTGCAGCGATTGCTCGCCGAGTTGTTGTGACGCTCACGCCGGCATTTCGCAGTCGCTCCGCGAGATCGGAAACGTCTCCAGGTGTGAGGTGCGCCAGCCTGATATGGCCGATGCCATCGCGGAAGTCCGTAACTCGGTGCTGGCGGAATTTAAGTCCGGCTTCGTCCCGATGCACACAAACCACGTAGTTCTCGAGTTCGGCGCGGGTGGTATTCAAATAGGTGGCAGTAACGCGCTCGCCGCGATCATGCCGCGCCTGCAGATGGGTGAGGTAACGATCGACTGCGTCGGCTACCGAGTGCTTGTTCGCCTGTTCTCGGTAAGCCCCCTTCGACACCAGGCCCTCCACCTCTACGCGGCGAGCGTCCGCGGCGCGTTTGGTGGGGAACTGCTCCTTATGTCGCTTGCCTGCTGTATCAGTGAACGCGAGCACCCAAGCCTCGTGCGCCCCGCTCTTGTTCGACCACTTGCGCTTTGTAACAGTCGCCATAGCGAATCCTGACCATCCGACGTGATGGAGCATGAATTGGCACATGGCGCATGCGGCTGGCAAGAACTGCTAACGGTCGTCATTGCGCGACTCGTTGTCCGATGCGCAACTGACGGCCAAGGCATAAGCCCGACCAACCGTCAAGAGCATCGGAGACTGGATTTGGAACACGCGAACGACAACACCGCCGACCTGCTTCTCGGCGCTCACGCCATCGCCGCCTACCTGGGCATCACCCGCCGCCAGACCTACCGGCTCGTCTATGACGGCATCGCGCCGACCTTCAAAGTCGGTGGGACCGTCGCTGCCCGCAAGTCGTCCCTGCAGAAATGGATGGCTGAAGCGGAGCAGGGGAGGGCGGCATAGACAAAAGAAGACCCGGCGAACGCCTGCCAGCGCGCCGGGTCAAAACATTCCTATCAGGGGACTACGAATAGATGGGTACGCCGAGTCGGGCAACCGAAACCACGCTAATTACTGAGCCGGCAGAGCTACTGTCGCAGGCGCGCGAGCTAGCCGAGGCGCTCGGGGGCGACGTCCGGGTGGCCCCGATCGGCCCCGACGGGAAGCCGAATTTTCTCGTCGAGAGCGAACTCGACACCTTTGGTTCGCCGTGGACCGCCGCCGGGTTCGAAACGCCAGACGAAGCCCTGCGGCTGTGCGTCATCACGCGCGGCTTCGACCGCTTCACCACGAGGATCGGCCACTATGGCACAACGGTTCTGTCGTACCGGGACGAGAGCGGCGCCATCCGACATCACCAGATCGGCGGCCCGGCTGAAGAGTTCGAGGCCGCTGTGTCGACCCTGACCCGCGGCTTGGCCGGTGAGCCGTTGCGAGACGACCGACCCTGGGAGTTTTCTTTGGTCGCGGCGAACGACAACAAGCCTCGCGAACGGTTCAGCCTGACGTGGTTCGATGACATTGAGGAATCCGCCGGCGCGAAAGAAACCATCATCAAGGGCGTTCTCGGCGTCGGCGAGCTTACGAGCGTTTCCGGCCTGCCAGGCTCTGGCAAGTCAGTCATAGCGACAGACGCGGCCTGCCACGTCGCGGCTGGCAAGGAGTGGCACGGCCGGCGCGTGCGGAAGGGGCTGGTGGTCTACATCGCGGCCGAGCGCAAGGCCCTGACCGAGCGCCGTATGATCGCCTTCCGCAAGCGGCACGGTGTCAAGGATCTGCCGCTGCTCGTTCTCGGCGGCCGGATCGACCTGACATCGAACCTCAATGACGCTCGGGCGCTGGCCGGCGTCATCGAAGCCGCAGCCGAGGCGAGCGGCGAGAAGTGCGTCTGGGTAATCGTCGACACGCTGACTAGAACGTTCGGCCCGGGCGATCAGCACGCTCCGAAGGACATGGGGCGGTTCGTGCAGTCGTGCGACGAAATCACCCGCCTGACCGGCGCACACGTGACCGTCATCCACCATACGACCTGGAGCGGCGAGCGGGGCAAGGGCGCGATCGATTTGGACGGCGCTGTCGACGCCAGTTTCCTCGTCAAGAAGTCGGGCAAGACGTACACCCTCGAATGCAACGGCGCGAACGATGGCGACGAGGGCGTGATCGTAACCTTCAGCATGGAAGGCGTTCCCGTCGGCGTCGACGAGGACGGCGAGACCACGTTCGCGCCAGTTGTTGTTCCCTCGGCGGGCGGGCCGGCTGATCAGCTTGTCGCCGGCCTGAGAGGGCACGCTGCCAAGGCGCTCGACGCACTGGCGGCGGCAATCAAGGCCGACGGCATCGTGGCGCCGGACGAAGAGCACCCGTCCGCAGGCGCGCGGATGGTGCCCGAAAGCCAGTGGCGCGAGGCCTACTATGCCACCGATACGAAGTCGCTTCCTGACACCATGAAGAAGCGCTTCGGACGCGCGCGCGCGTCTCTCATTGAGAGCGGCGCCGTGGAGCATCACGGTCAATTTTACTGGCCAGCGGGACAAGGGACATAGCGGGACATTTCCCGTTCTGTCCCAATGTCCCGAGGCGAACACCTAGGGGGACATCTGGGGACATGTGTTTACACATGTCCCGATGTCCCTCTGTTTTGAGCGGCAATGCAATCCACCGTCAGCGAGCGATCGAGTCTTTCCCGACTCGTCGCACCGCGGCTTGCTAGTCGTACCGCAACTGGGGGAACCACGCGATGACCGCCAACGACAATGTCAGCTTCCGCGGCGGCCATCCCGCCCTTAAGTGGTTGATCAACACCGACGCCGAAGCAGGCTTGGCAGTTCAGCGCCGCATCAACCAGTCTGGGACCGAAACCTATACTCGCCCCGTCGCTGCCATCGCCACCGGCGACGACTCCGAGGCTGCGGAGATTCCCGACGACCCCCTGACGCTCGGCGAACTCGTCGAGGAGGCTCAGGACGGCCCTGACGAGGTTGCCATCGAGGTCTTACATGAGGATCGACCGGCGGAGCGGGATCTGCTCACAGCGATTGGCTGGAAAGAGTGGCCCACGACAAGCCGCCGGTCCGCGCCGGTCGGCTGGTCAATGCGAGCACCCGCGCGACAGGCCGGCATGTCCTGCAGCTGGGCACAGACCGATGGCTCGACCATGCGCCCCGCCCACGACGTCGACCGCACTGCGCGACTGCACGGCCTGACATATTATCTTCGACCTGGCGCAAGGCGCGGCAAGCCCGGCGGCATGCTGATTGCCTTCACCGGTGCCGGACGGAAGCCGCAGCGCCCTGCCTTCATGGCCGAGAAGCCCCGCGGTGGAAAGCGGGCGCATCGCTCCCCGGCGGGTGTAGCGTCGTACCTCGCCCTTGCGGGGCGATATCCCAGCCCACTAGCTGTCGAGACCTTCCGCAGACCGATGAGCGGTAAGCCCGCCATCGGGGATTATTACGCACCTTTACCTAGCGTTGCCGAGGCCGGCAGGCTGCTCAAAGAGCTTGGTGTCGACGGGTCAGTGTCGTTCGAGAATCTCCCGTTGGGAACCCGGGACACCAGACCCGCAAAGCCGGCCAGGGGCGCCCGTTTTCTCGCCGGCATGGTCGGTTCGAAAGAGACCGCGAAGGTCGCCGCGCCCGCTTGGCAGGAACCTCGCGCCCCACTTAGCGACGTGCTCGACGAGGTTGCCGCCCGCGGCACCCTTAAGAGCATTGGCGCGCGTCTTGGCTACCGAGAAGGGTATGCCGATCGCGCGGGCAAGCGCGCGCTACTCGCCGAGGCACGCGCCATGCTGGCGGCCAACGACAACGACCGGGTCGAATTGGCTGCCTGAACTTTTTCGCCTAGGCGTGTGCCATATCGTGCGCGCTGAGCGCGTATAGGGTGGCCTAGGCGGTGTGAGCTTCGAGCAACTGTCAGCGAGCCTGTCCGGCTTCAACCGTGCCTCGGGCCAAGCAGAGGCCGGCACCGGCCGCATGGCGACGGCGCTGGCCAAGTTGAACCCCGAACTTCTCAAGAATCTGAACGCCGCGAAGTCGCAGGAAGAGAGGGTGCGGCTCGCCGCAAATGCGATCGACGCGGCCGGGTCCGCGTCGGAGAAGGCGGCGCTGTCGGTTGCGCTGTTCGGTGACAGCGGCACAAAGCTCGTCGACGTCTTCAATGGCGGTGCCGAGGCGATCGATGGTGCCATGAAGAAAGCCCGCGAGCTTGGGCTGATCATCGATCGCGACCTGATCGCCAGGGCTGACGATCTGGGTGACGAGTTCGACACCGCGACGAAGGTACTCGACCTGCAATTCAAGGCCGCGCTGGTCGACCTGGCGCCGATACTGACCGGCACCGCTTCGCTGATCGGCGGGGTGGTGGGAGCCGTCCGCGGGCTCATTGAACAGTTCTCCGCGCTCGACCAGCGCTCAACCGGCGCGCTTGAGAAACGCCTCGCCCAGATCAACGAGCTGATGGCGACGGTAGGCACCGATATCACGTTGCCGAGCGGCGAGATTGTGCCGGCCAACCCCATGGCGGTTTCGGTCGGTGGCGCGGATACGACCAAGCTGGAGGAAGAGCGTAAGTCGATCGAAGCCATCCTCACGTTGCGCAAGGCGCTGGAGGTGCCACCTCCGAAGCCGATCGAGGGCGGCGGGTACAATGCTCTCGCGCAGGAGGCCATCGACAAAGCGCAGGCTGTCCTCGATGCGCTGAAGTTTGAGCAGGCTCAGCTTGGCCGCACGGCCGAGATGCAGGCCGTCTACAACAATCTGAAGGCGGCCGGCGTCACGGCGGAGTCCGCCTTCGGGCAGCAGATCGCCGAGGCCACGCTGAAGCTCGAGGGGCAGAAGACGGCCATCGAGCAGAACCATGAGGCCATGCGGGAATTCGGTGACATCGCGCGATCAGCCACCCAAGGAATGATCGACGACCTGGTGCAGGGGAAATCGGCCGCCGAGGCCTTCGGCAACGTCCTTGGGCAGATCGGCAACAAGCTGATCGACCTAGGCCTGGACTCGCTCTTCGGTACCGGCGGGAAGGACTTCGGGCTGCTTGGCTCGGTGCTGAACCTGCCGGGCCATGCCGCCGGCACGGCCAACACCGGCGGTGTGCGCGGGCAGCCGCGGGGCATTGTGCACGGCCAGGAGGCGGTAATTCCGCTTCCGGCGGGGGGTAAAGTGCCGGTGGACATCCGCATGCCGACGGCAATGGGTGGCGGGGGCATATCCGCGCCCGTCACGATCAACGTCGACGCCCGCGGCGCCGACCCCGCGGCAATCGCTCGCCTACAGTCCACGGTCGCGCAGATGAAAGCCGAACTGCCTGCCCAGGTAGTCGGCGCCGTCCGCAAGGCACGCGCGACGCGGAACCTCTGAAACAAGGACACAACATGAAAACTGAAGAACGCGCGGTGCGCGATCGCGCCCGGCTGACTATCGAGGAGTTGAACTGATGAGGCTGCGAGGTGGTGGATAGCCTCAGCCGTAAGCTCACCACTGTTCCCGATCCCGAGTGGACCGAAACGCTCGTGACGCACTTCTTCATGTCCGATCAAGGCGTGACCGAGGAGTTCGTGACCGTGCTGCTCGGTTTTCCAAACGGCGATCTGCCGACGCTGCCTGAGGGCAAGGACTGGGGTGTCGATGGCGTGATCTCTGCCGACGACGCGCTCACGGCGATCAACGGCGCCAACTTCAAGGTGTTCGTGTCCTCGGGCGATGTGTCGCCGGCCGCTCAGGTGGCAGCGGCGGTCGGGGCGGAAGGCCTGTACGTCATCCCGTTCAACCCGGACCCATAACGCCGGCGCAACGCGCTCCCGCTAATCATCTAGCGGCGCGGACCTGAACGCGCGCCCACGTCCCCCCCGTGGCTGCGCTGAGGCGCTTGGGCCGGCTCCGGATTTACCTCCGTACCGGAGCCGGCCGCCAACAAATTAGCCGGGAACTAACTCAGGTTTAGTTCGGGCCGCAGTGCTGTTCGCGGTATACTCCTCGACATGCTCAAGAACCCCAGAAACTTGCCGGCCGCGAAGCCGGTCTACGCTGTCATGTCGCTCGCCGATCTGCTGAAGGTGGAAAGGTTGGCAGCTGAGGCTGGCCTCTCGGTTGCTGAAGCAGTGCGCGGAGTCATCGTCGCCCAGCTGCTCCGCTCTCAGGCCAAGCTGAGCATGCATTAGGACTTATGGGGGCGGTACTTTGGCCCGAGAAATTTCTCGAGACTCTTCTGAAGATCCCGCTCTGACTTGAATGGCACAACTCGTTCTCGCGGATGCGGTCGCACGGCCCGCATTGCCTCCCAGAGTGCGACGACGTCGGCTGCGTTGAAAAGCAGTGATCGACCCACGATTGAGCAGCAACCAGTTCGGCGCGCGACACGGGCCGCTGCCGCACGGCTTGTGCGAAGCTGCGCGGCGACTACCGCCAGCGTGTAGATCTTGCCTAGCGGGCCGGCAGGCGGGCTATCGGGATCCGTCATCATGTCCGTCTCTCCGCGGCCAGCAGTTCCTCCGCAGCGGCCACGCCGGCGTCGGTAAGCACCAGATCGAAGTAGTACGGCCCGTGCGGAACCAAGAACCCGCGCTCGCCCAGCTTCAGTATCGTCGCCGGACCAGCGTTGGCCAAATCGGCGTCGCGCGTCTTCTTCCCCCGCCTGTCGTATAGTTGGAGCAGCACCGACTTCTCACGCTTGCCCAGGGCAGCCGGCGGTAGGGGCGTCACTACTGGCCGCGCGGTTGCAGATCGGGTGGCGGTCCCTGCGGACGTCCCTTGCCGCCTCTTCTCAGCCTTCCATTGCTCAAAGGGATCGAGCTCCGGCTGGGCCTCGGCGCCACTTAGCGCGCGATCGAGCGCCGCACGGCTCCATCTCTTGGTGCCTGGGATCGGGCCAGGCACGATGCCGCGGCGCACCCAAGAGTCGAAGCCAGAGACAGATAAACCGCACAGCGCCGCGGCTTCGGCACGTGTCAGTACGAGCTCGGCCATCAGCTTACGTCCGCCCAGGGGTCATGCTCGTTTAGCTCTTCATCACCCCCGGGCAGCTTGGCGAAGGCCTTTTCGACTTGGCGGCGGTCCCACACTCGCCGGGCGTCTATCCGCTTCGGCTTTGGCATGCGCCAGTCCCGCACCATCTCATCGAACTTGGATGGGCTGACGCAGATGAAGGCGGCCGCCTCTTCGCGAGACAGCCCGATGGGCTGAAGTGTTTCCGGTAACACGCTACGACGACGCAGCTTAGGCTCGGTCATTTGCAAACTCAATAAATGCGCATGTATTGATCATCGCGCATGCGAATTCGCATATTACTTAAATCCGACTGCGCGCTAGTGCCGAATACTGCGATTCGTCGGGGCGTCAACGCAGATAATTGTGCATAGCCGCCTTCCCGCCGAGGGAAGGGACCTTGCACGACCAACTCTAGATGGCATGGTGGACCGTGGGTGTAGCAACCCGGACCGAGGATGGCCGCTCGACCTCTTGGAGGAGGAACAGCGGCGACGTACCCGAACAGGGCACAAGTGGACGCGCTTGGCGGCGCGGCTCCAACCGGGCCAACTATGGCCGGGGACGGGCGTGCTGTCCAGAGGGAAACCTTAAAAGCGTCCGGCCTGTCTCTTCGGCAGGTTGCTACTCCCCGGCTGCCGAGCCCGGCAACCGTCACACGGCCGTAGCAAGCCGCAATCCGAAGAGATATCCATGAACAATCACACCATCCGCCTGGGCGCCACCGTACGCCACGTAGAGGGCGGCCGCACCGGCACAGTTATCGGGCACGTTCTCGCGGACAAGGGACGATGGCTGCACCTAGTTCAGGCCAAGGCGGGCAGGGATACGATCCGGGTATGGCTCGGCAGGTCCGTGCTGGTGGAAGTGAGTGACTAACCGCTCGACCTGGGGGCACGAGTACAGAGGGCGCCGAGGGCGCCCTTTTTCATGCGCCACTCGTGTTCCATGCAATCCCCGCGCAGTGTTGGAAACGGCCGGAAATCCTAGCAATGCTCAGGTAACATGATGGCGCACGAAGTTCGCGAAGGGTGTTATACTAAGTATCTGAAATTGCTAGGGAAAAGTGGTACGCCCGGATGGGTTCGAACCATCGACCATCCGATTAAAAGTCGGATGCTCTACCACTGAGCTACGGGCGCCTGGTCGCGGTGGACCGGAACGGCGCGGAACATAGGGATTGTGCCCCGCCTGTCAATCGCAATCGCCGAGTAGTGCGGATGCGCATGAGCCTCCACCGCCACGGCGGCATGGGAGGCTACTCCGAGCTGGAACCCGACGCTCAGTTCAGCAGGGGCAGCGGCTCGCCGGCGTAGGGCAGGGCTTCGCAGGGGATGCCCTGGTTGTCGAGCCGCTTGCAGAGATCGAGCGCCGATGCCTTGTCGGTGATTGGCCCGGCGACGATGAGCTTGTTCGCCGTGCCATCGGCAGCGGCGAGCACCGGGCTGAGGCCCATCAGCATGGTGCCTGCCTCCGCCAGCAATGCCTGCCAGCGTGCCTCCGCCTCGTCCAGCGGCACCGGAAAGCCGAGGCCGATACCGACGGACGAGCCGTCAGGCGCCAGCTCCGCCGGCATCGCCGCAGCGTGCGGCACGGCCTTGAACCTCACTTCCGACGATCCAGGCAGCAGTGGCGTCTGCCGTACCTCCACCGAGCCGCCATCAACCTCGAACGTGATCGGCTTGTCCACGGACCCTGTCCGCGTACGATCGATCGGCTGCACCGCGGCGAGTTGCTGCTCCACCAGCTTGGGCAGGCTCACCTCCAGCGCGCCGACGCGCTTGCTGATCGCGGTCGTCGAATCCTCGCTGAGGTTGAAGCGCGCCAGCAACTGGCTGCTTTCCCGCTTCATCCGCGCCGATTCGGCTTCGAGTGCCGCCACCTGCGTCCTGAGCTGGTTGATCGTCGCCCCCTCGACGCGCGATGCATGCAGCGCCGCCAAGGTAGCCGGAGGAACGAGCCCCGACAGGTTCGCCCCCAGTACCGCAACGCCCCACAGGGCAAGCGCCGTAATCCCCCATCTGGTCACGTCGGCGGAACGGAAATGGTCGGCGGACCTCACGTCGCTCTTCCCCTCGAATCGACCCGATGCAGTTTACCATCCGCTGACCGGGTTATCGGTTTTCCAACATCTTGGTGCCATAAACGCGGGGGAAACCGTGAACCCCAACGGGCGAGACTACCGATGACGGAACTGCTGTCGATCATCCTGGCTGCGGGCGAGGGCACTAGGATGCGCTCCGCCACGCCCAAGGTGCTCCACCAGATAGGGGGCTTGCCGATGGTCGGCCACGCGGTGCGCACCGCCGTGGCTGCCGGCAGCACGTCGCTTGCCGTGGTGATCGGACCGGGGCACGAGGCCGTGCAGCAGATGGTCGCCACGATGGCGCCACAGGCCCGCTTCGCCACCCAGGAGGAGCGCAAGGGTACCGGCCACGCCGTGCGTCAGGCCGAGGCCGTCTACAAGGACGCTGCCGGCCACGTCGTCGTCCTCTATGCCGACACCCCGCTGGTCTCGAAGGCCACCCTGGCCGGCATCGCCGAGCGACTCGATGCCGGCGCCGACATCGTCGTGGTCGGCTTCCGCCCGGAGGACACCACTGGTTATGGCCGTCTCATCACCGAGAACGGCCGCCTGCTGGCGATTCGCGAGCACAAGGATGCGACCGACGCCGAGCGCGCAATCGGCCTCTGTAACTCCGGGATCATGGGTTTCCGCGCTGACGCCCTGCGTTCTGTCATCGACCGCATTGGCAATGCCAATGCCAAGGGCGAGTTCTATCTGACCGATGCCGTGGAGCTCGCCAATGCCGACGGGAGGCGCGTCGAGTTCGTGGAGGCCGACGCCAACGAGGTGATCGGCGTGGATGACCGCCGCAAGCTCGCGCTGGCCGAGAAGCAGTTCCAGGAGCTGCGCCGCGACGACTTCATGCGGGCCGGCGTCACCCTCCGGGATCCCGATACCGTCTACTTCTCGTACGACACCGAGATCGGCCGAGACGTCACCATCTTCCCCAACGTCGTCTTCGGCCCGGGCGTGAAGATCGGCGACGGCGTGGAGATTCGCGCGTTCTGCGACATCGAGGACGCGGTGATCGGGGAGGGTGCCACCATCGGGCCCTTCGCCCGCATACGCGGCGGCGCCGAACTGGGCAGGAATGTCCACCTGGGCAACTTCGTCGAGGTCAAGAAGTCAAAGCTCGGCGATGGCGTAAAGGCCGGTCACCTGAGCTATCTAGGCGATGCCGAGGTCGGCGCCCGTACCAACATCGGCGCCGGCACCATCACCTCGAACTACGATGGGGTGAACAAGGCGAAGACGGTGATCGGCGAGGACGTGTTCATCGGTTCGCACACGTCGCTGGTTGCGCCGGTCACGGTGGGGGATCGCGCCTATACGGCATCGGGGAGCACCATCAACAAGGATGTCGAGCCGGAGGCGATGGCCATCGCCCGGTCCCGGCAGGAGAACCGGCCCGGCTACGCCCCCAAGCTGCGAGCCCGCGCCGAGGCCATCAAGCGGGCGAAGTCCGGAAAGTAGAAGGGACGCATCCATGTGCGGTATCGTCGGAATCATCGGCACTGAACCCGTCGCGCCGCGCCTGGTGGATGCCCTGAAGCGCCTTGAGTACCGCGGCTACGACTCCGCCGGCGTCGCCACCCTGGAAGACGGCAAGATCAGCCGCCGCCGCGCCGAGGGCAAGCTCGGCAACCTGCAGCAGAAGCTGAACTTCGAGCCGCTGGCAGGCAGGATCGGCATCGGACATACCCGCTGGGCCACTCATGGCGCCCCGACCGAGGGCAATGCCCATCCGCACGCCACCGAAAAGGTGGCGGTCGTTCACAACGGCATCATCGAGAATTTTCGCGAGCTGCTGGAAGACCTTGCGAAGGACGGCTACCTGCCCAGGACGCAGACCGACACCGAATCCGTCGCGCTGTGGGTCACTCGCGAGCTCGACCGCGGCCTCGATCCCGAACTTGCGGTGGCCCGGACGCTGAAGGTGCTGCGGGGTGCCTTCGCGCTGGCCTTGATGTTCAAGGGGCAGGAGGCGCTGCTGATTGCCGCCCGCCGCGGCGCCCCGCTCGCCATCGGCTACGGCGCGACCGAGATGTATCTCGGGTCGGACGCGATGGCGCTCGCCCCCTTCACTTCGCGCCTGAGCTACCTGCTCGACGGCGACTGGGCGGTGCTGACCAAGGACGGGGTCACCATCCGCGACGGCGAGGACGCCATCGTGCAGCGCGAGACGCTGGTCTCCAACGCCTCGGCGCTCCTCGTCGACAAGGGCAACCACCGCCACTTCATGGCCAAGGAGATCTACGAGCAGCCTGAGACCATCTCGCACACCCTGAGCCACTACGTGGACATGGGCGCGGAGCGCGTCGCGCTGCGCGAGGCGCTGCCCTTCGACTTCAAGGACTTGAGCCGCCTTACGATTTCGGCCTGCGGCACCGCCTACTACGCCGGCCTCGTCGCCAAGTACTGGTTCGAGCGCTATGCCCGGCTGCCGGTGGACGTCGACGTGGCGAGCGAGTTCCGCTACCGCGAGCCGCCGCTGGCTCCGGGCGGGGCGAGCCTGTTCATCTCACAGTCCGGCGAGACGGCCGACACCCTCGCCGCCCTGCGCTACTGCGCGGGGCAGGGGCAGTACATCTCGGCGCTGCTCAACTCCCCCGAGTCCACCATCGCGCGGGAAAGCCAGGTGGTGTTTCCGACGCTGTGCGGGCCGGAGATCGGGGTGGCCTCGACCAAGGCGTTCACCGCGCAGCTCACCGCGCTGGCGGCGCTTGCGGTGGCGGCGGCGGTCGCCCGGGGTACGCTGGGCGAGGGGCAGGAGGCGGAGCTGGTGCGCGCGCTGATCGAGCTGCCCTCGGCCATCTCGGCAGCGCTGCGTACGGAAGCCGAGATCGAGCGCATCTCGAAGGGGCTGAGCAAGGCCAAGGATGTGCTTTACCTCGGTCGCGGGCAGCTGTTCCCGATCGCCATGGAAGGCGCGCTGAAGTTGAAGGAAATCAGCTACATCCACGCCGAAGGTTATGCGGCAGGTGAGCTCAAGCACGGCCCCATCGCGCTGGTGGACGAGCGGATGCCGGTGATCGTCGTCGCTCCGTCCGACGACCTGATGGAGAAGACGCTGTCCAACATGCAGGAGGTGGCGGCCCGTGGCGGCAACATCATCCTCATCACCGACGCGGCCGGGGCGGCCAAGGTTGGGCAGGGGGTAGCGGAGACCATCGTGTTGCCGAAGGTGTCGCCGTTCGTGGCCCCCATCCTCGCGACCATCCCGGTGCAACTGCTGGCGTACCACACGGCCACCCTGATGGGCACCGACGTCGACCAGCCGCGCAACCTTGCCAAGAGCGTCACAGTCGAGTGACGGTTTCGCCGCAATGATGAACGCATTCTGAACGCCTGCGAACGGCTGAAACGGCCCGAAATCGCTGGGAATTCATCTTGCTGAACGCTCATCGACATCGTTTTTCTTCCCCTGCGCGGCCAGTCCTCAAGACCATAACATCACAGCCCGGGGCGGGGATAACTCAGCCGGCCCGGATCAGCGGCAGCGCCAGATCCTTGCGGAACAGGTAGAGCAGGGTGCGCAGCGCCTGCCCCTCCATCCCGGTCAGCCCCGGGTTCCGCTCCAGCGCCGCCTTGGCGTCGGCATGCGCCCATTCCAGCAGGTGGCGATGCACGTCGGGAACCGCCAGGTGGTATCCGGGCATGCCCGACTGCCTTGTGCCGAGCAGGTCGCCCTGGCCGCGCAGCTCCAGGTCCTTCTCGGCGATCTCGAAGCCGTCCTCGGTCCGCTTGATGGTTTCGAGGCGGGCCTTGGCGGTCTCGGACAGCGGCTCCTTGTAGAGCAGCAGGCAGGCCGAGCGCTGCGACCCGCGGCCAACGCGCCCGCGCAACTGATGCAGCTGCGCCAGACCGAACCGCTCCGCATGCTCGATGATCATGATGGTGGCGTTGGGCACGTCGACGCCCACCTCGATCACCGTGGTGGCGACGAGTATTTTCGCATCGTTGCGGCTGAAGCGCTCCATGGCGTCGGCCTTGGCCGCGGCGGACATCTTGCCGTGCACGAGCACGACCTGGTCGCCGAACACCTTGCGGAGCTCCGCGAAGCGATCCTCCGCGGCGACCACCTCCAGGTTCTCGCTCTCCTCGACCAGCGGGCAGACCCAGAACGCCTGCGCCCCCTCGGCGATGCGGGTCTGCAGCCGCTGGATCACCCGTTGATACTCGGTGATGGCCAGGACGGCGGTGTCGATGGGCTGCCGGCCTCGCGGCTTCTCCCGCAGGACTGATACGGCCATGTCGCCGAAGTGGGTGAGCACGAGCGTCCGGGGAATCGGCGTTGCGGTCATGACCAGCAGGTCGGCGTGTGCGCCCTTCTCGGACAGCGCCAGGCGCTGGTGCACGCCGAAGCGGTGCTGCTCGTCGACGACCGTGAGCCCGAGGTTGTGGAACTCCACGCCCGACTGGAACAGGGCGTGCGTGCCCACGGCGATGGTGCTCTCGCCGGTGCGAAGGCGCTCCAGCGCGGCCCGGCGATCTCCCGCCGGCATCTTGCCCGTCAACAGTTCGATGCCCAGTCCAGCCTTGACGCAGATCGGCGCCAGTGACCTGAAGTGTTGCGTCGCCAGCAGCTCGGTCGGCGCCATCATCGCCGACTGCCCGCCGCTTTCGGCCACCGCGGCCATGGCCATCAGCGCGACCACGGTCTTGCCGGCGCCGACATCGCCCTGCACCAGCCGCGACATCCGTTCCGGCGCCGCGAGGTCGCGCCGGATGTCCTCTACCGCCAGCCGCTGCCCTTCGGTGAGCGTGTAGGGCAGGGCGGCCTCAACGGCTCCGGTGATCGACCCGTCGAAAGTCCGGGCGACGCCGCGCGGCGCCACCAGTTGCGAGCGCACGATCAGCAGTGCCAGCTGGCCGGCCAGATATTCGTCGTAGGCGAGCCGCATCCGCGCCGGCGACCAGAGCTGCGCGTCCTCCGGCGTTTCCGGCTCGTGGGCGTGGTGCATGGCCGTGAAGAAGCTGGGCCACTTGAAATGGCCGAGGGTTTCGGCCGCGCCCCATTCCGGCATCTCCGGCAGCCACTCGAGCACCTGCCGGACCAGCTTGATCAAGGCTCGCGAACTCAGCCCCTGCGTTAGCGGATAGACCGGCTCCACCAGGGGCATCTGGTCGAACTTGTCGGCCTCAACCACGTAGTCCGGATGCGTGATCTGCTTGTCGCCGTTGAAGTACCCGACGGTGCCGGAGACGTACCGCACCTCCCCAACGGGCAGCAGCTTCTCCACCCAGCCGCCCTGCGCCCTGAAGTAGACGAGCTGGATTTCCCCGGTCTCGTCATGCGCGAACACCCGGTGCGGCACGCCCGGCCGCCCGCGAGGTGGCGTCACGTGCCGGTCGATGTGCAGCTTCAGCGTCGCGACATGCCCGTGGAAGGTCCCGGCGATCCCCTCCATCCGGCGCCGGTCCACCACGCCTGTCGGCATGTGCATCAAGAGGTCGAGCGCAATCGCATCCTGGCCGTCAGGCGCCCCGAAGAACCGGGTCAGCAGGGCCGATAGCTGCGGCCCCACGCCCTTGATGGAGTGGAGCGAACGGAACAGCGGATCGAGGGCAGGAGGACGCGACATGGGCGGAAACCCTATTGGATTCCGCGAGCGCGTGACAGCCGGGGGAGAACGGCGTAGAGAGGCGGCCACATTTCCCGAGACGACCCGATCATGGCCCCCGAAAAAGCAGCCGGTGAAGAACTATCTATGCGGCTTCGCCGGTTGCGCTATCGCGCCTGGCACCGCGGCACGCGCGAAATGGACCTGATCCTGGGCCCGTACGCCGACGCCAAGCTCGACAGCATGGACCCGACGGAACTGGATCGCTTCGAGGCACTTCTCGAAGAAGTCGATACCGACCTGTTCGACTGGCTGTTGGGCAACCTGCCCGTTCCCGCCTCCGCCGACCACGAGTTCCTCGCCGACCTCCTCGCCTTCAAGGCCGCGAAATGACCGACAGCAAGCCCGACCGCACGATTTCCAACGTCCCCGACGGCATGCAGCCGGTGGTGCTGGCGCGGCTGGTCGAGGAGCGGCTCAAGGCCCATGCGGGCGACCCGGTCGCCGCCGTGTTCGTGGCCCGCGACGGCCGCCGCATGCAGCGCATGTTCGAGATTCTCGAGCAGCTGATGCCCGGCCACCCGGTGCTGCAACTGCCGGCGTGGGACTGCTTGCCCTACGATCGCGTCTCGCCCAACGGCGTCACCATCGCGGCCCGCATGACGACGCTCTCGGAGATCGCATCGGGGGCGGTGAAGGGCGCCGTGGTGCTCACCACCGTCAACGCGCTGGTGCAGAAACTGCCGCCGCTCGAGGTGGTCCGCACCATGAGCTTCGCGGCAGCTGCAGGGCAGGTGGTCGACAGCGAGAAGCTGATCGCCTGGGCGGCGGGCAACGGGTACCTTCGCGTTCCGACGGTGCGCGAACAGGGTGAGTTCGCCGTCCGCGGCGGCCTCGTCGACCTGTTCCCGGCCGGGCAGGAATCGCCGCTGCGCTTCGACTTCTTCGGCCGTCAGCTGGAGACGATCCGCACTTTCGATGCGGACAGCCAGCGCACCACCGGCAACCTCAAGCGCATCGCGCTCGCGCCGATGAGCGAGGTGCTGCTTACCGAGGATGGGATCAAGCGCTTCCGCCAGCGCTATACCGCGACGTTCGGCGGCAACACGGTGGACGACCCGCTCTACGCCGCCGTCAGCGCCGGGCAGCGCTACCCCGGCGTCGAGCACTGGCTCGCCTTCTTCTACGAGCAGCTGGACCACCTCGCCGCCTACAGCATGGAGGCGCCGTTCGTCTTCGACGAGCAGGCGAAGGAAGCCTTCACCGACCGCCAGGCGCAGATCGCCGACTACTACGAGGCCCGCGAGGAAGCTCGGCACGAAAAGCAGGCGTCCGGGGCCGCGCCCTACAAGCCGGTGCCGCCCGACCAGCTCTACGAGATGGAGCGCCCGCTCTACGCGCTCGCCCCGACGGGCGGCGTGCTGCAGCTGTCCCCCTTCCTCGCGGCGGAGGGCAAGAAGGCCGACGATGCCGGTGGCCGCCTGGCGCCGAGCTTTGCGGCCGAGCGGCAGGCGCAGGACGTCAACCTGTTCGAAGCCGTGGTGAAGCTGCTCAAGTCGGAGCAGAAGAAGAAGCGCAAGACCATCATCGCCTGCTGGTCCGAGGGATCGCGCGACCGCATGGTGCAGGTGCTCAAGGACCATGGCCTCGATCACCCCCGGCTCGCCGAGAACTGGCACGACGCCGAGACCACCTCGGCCGAGACCACGGCGCTGGTGGTGCTGGGTCTCGAGACCGGCTTCCAGACCGACGACATGCTGGTGCTGGCCGAGCAGGACATTCTCGGCGAGCGCCTGCTGCGCCCCAAGAAGCGCAAGAAGGCGTCCGATGCGCTCACCGAGGCCGCCAGCCTCGCCGCGGGCGACCTGGTGGTGCATGTCGACCACGGCATCGGCCGCTTCCTCGGCCTGAAGACGCTCGACGTCGCGGGAGCGCCGCACGACTGCGTCGAGATCGAGTACGCGCAACACACCAAGCTCTACCTGCCGGTGGAGAACATCGAGCTGCTGACCCGCTACGGGTCGGAGGTCGGCGAGCTCGACAAGTTGGGCGGCGGCGCCTGGCAGGCGAAGAAGAGCCGGCTCAAGAAGCGCATCCGCGAGATGGCCGACCAGCTCATCAAGATCGCGGCACAGCGCCAGCTGTCCACCGTCCCTCCGGTCGACGTCCAGCCCGGCCTCTACGAGGAGTTCGCGGCCCGTTTCCCCTACGAGGAGACCGAGGATCAGCTGGCTGCCATCGATGCCGTGTTCGAGGACCTGTCCTCGGGCCGCGTCATGGATCGCCTGGTCTGCGGCGACGTTGGCTTCGGCAAGACCGAGGTGGCGCTGCGCGCCGCCTTCGCCGTGGCCATGTCGGGCCGGCAGGTGGCGGTGGTGGTGCCGACCACGCTGCTGGCGCGCCAGCACTATCGCAACTTCCGCGACCGCTTCTCCGGGCTGCCGCTGCGCGTGGCGCAGGCCTCGCGGCTGGTTTCCGCCCAGCAGCTCAAGAACACCAAGGAGGAGCTGAAGGAGGGCAAGGTCGACATCGTCATCGGGACGCATGCGCTGCTCTCGAAATCCGTCGGCTTCAAGGACCTGGGCCTGCTGGTGGTGGACGAGGAGCAGCATTTCGGGGTCGCCCACAAGGAGCGGCTCAAGGAGATGAAGGGCAACGTCCACGTCCTGACGCTGACCGCCACCCCGATTCCGCGCACGCTGCAGCTGGCGCTGACCGGCGTGCGGGACCTCAGCCTGCTGGCGACGCCGCCGGTCGATCGCCTCGCGGTCCGCACCTTCATCTCGCCGTTCGACCCGCTCAGCGTGCGCGAGGCGCTGCTGCGCGAGAAGTATCGCGGCGGGCAGGCCTTCTACGTGGTGCCGAAGATCAAGGACCAGCCGGACATCGCCGAGTTCCTGCGCCAGCAGGTGCCGGAGATTTCGTTCGTCGTCGCCAACGGCCAGATGCCGCCGGGCGAACTCGACGACATCATGAACAACTTCTACGACGGCAAGTTCGACGTGCTGGTCTCCACCACCATCGTCGAGTCGGGCCTCGACATCCCGAACGCCAACACGCTGGTGGTGCACCGCGCCGACAATTTCGGCCTCGCGCAGCTGTACCAGATCCGCGGCCGCATCGGCCGTTCCAAGCAGCGCGCCTATGCGCTCTTCACCATTCCGCCCGACCGCAAGCTGAACGACACCGCCGAGCGCCGCCTCACGGTGCTGCAGTCGCTGGAGACGCTGGGCGCCGGCTTCCAGCTGGCGAGCCACGACCTCGACATTCGCGGCGCGGGCAACCTGCTCGGCGACGAGCAGTCGGGCCACATCCGCGAGGTGGGCTTCGAGCTCTACCAGTCCATGCTGGAGGAGGCGGTGGCCGCCTTGCGCGAGGGCGACGCGGACTACGAGGAAAAGGGGGAATGGAGCCCCAGCATCTCGCTCGGCATGCCGGTATCGATACCGGAGCACTATGTGCCGGACCTGCAGGTCCGCATGCAGCTCTACCGCCGGCTGGGCGACCTCACCGATGCCCGCGAGATCGACGCGGCGGGCGCCGAGCTGATCGACCGCTTCGGCCCGCTGCCGGAAGAGGTCGAGGCCTTGCTCAAGACCATCCTGGTGAAGGCGCTCTGCCGGCAGGCCAATGTCGAGAAGGTCGACGCCGGCCCGAAGGGGGCGGTGATCACGCTCAGGCACAACGAATTCCCCAACCCGGCCGGGCTGGTGCGGATGGTGTCGGATCCCGGCATGCAGGTCCGCATCAAGCCCGATCAGAAACTCGTGTTCGCCCGTGACTGGCCGAGTGCGGATGCGAGGCTCAAGGGGACGGCGGCAATCCTCTCCCGAATGGCCCGGATAGCCGGAGAAACCGGCGTAGTGGCAACACTCGCCGGATAAGTCTTCCGGAACTGTCGCCGGTCATGTTATTGCCGGATTTCGTGCCTTCAAGAGCGCGGAATTCAGGTGGCGGGGGAGCCACCGGTAGAAACCACAAGGATATTCGATGACCCTCAAGAAGCTCGTTGTTGCCGGCCTCGCGGTCGCCGCGCTGATGATGCCGACTTACTCGGTGCTCGCGCAGGACAACGCCACTCCGGCAGCGCCTGCTGAGGGTGGCGACAAGGCCGCTGCGCCCGCAGCGCCGATCGAGGCCAAGCCCGCTTCCAATCCCAACCCGACGCAGAACTGGCTGAAGGTCTGCGATCCGCTGCCCGATGGCAAGAAGGCCTGCATCATGCGCCAGGTGGTGGTCGCCAACGGCCAGTTCCTCGGCTCGTTCCTGCTGCGCGACGACCCCGGCCAGGAGAGCCGCCTGCTCGCCGTGGCGGCGGTGCCGCTCGGGGTGTTGCTGCCCTTCGGCCTGACCTGGCAGATCGACGGCGGTAAGCCGATCCGCGTGCCCTTCATGCTCTGCGACCCGACTTCGTGCGCCACGCAGCTGGTGATCAACGAGGCCTACGTGAACAGCCTGAAGAAGGGCGGCACCCTGAAGCTGACGGCCAAGAACCGGCAGAACAAGGACCTG
>JBQCFF010000119.1:0-2367 GCA_051959485.1 Devosia sp.
GGCGCCGCCGGTACGCCTGTGCTGGCGGCGCCGAGCGCCGATGACTCCGCCTTCGTGAGCGCGTTCGAGGCGGCCTGCCTCGAGGACCGTACGGGTCTTGCCGGCGCCAGGTCGGTGGTCGAGGCGGCGGGCTGGTCGAACGCCGTGCCGGACGACGATCCGGAGCTGGCGGCGCTGATCGGGTTCTCGAACGCCGCCGCCAACGACATCAAGATGAACAACGGCGAGTTCGACTTCGCCGTCTATCGCAAGCCGTTCGACCGCGGCACCCGCTACCTGATCCTGTCCGACGCGCTGATCGGCTACGGCCCGGATCGCGAGAACATCCTCGGCTGCTATCTCTACGACTTCGACGCGGCAACCGCCCCTGATCCCGCCGCGGTGTCGGGCCTCACCGGTGCCGAGCCGACGGCCAGCCAGGTCGACGCCGACGTCTCGAGCTGGCAGTGGAACCGCCCCGGGAAGTTCCCGGGCGCCATGGATATCTATCTCACCTTCGTGCCCGACGAGAGCCAGTACAAGACGCAATACGGCTTTTCCGGCCTGGTGCTGCAGCTCAACACCGCCATCCCGAACCCGACGGCGATCCCCGGCACCGAAGGCGGGGGAGGCTGAGCCATGCCGCACCCCGCCGACAACAATTCGCATCCCTCCAGCCGCCCCGCGCGGCAGTCCTGAGTTCAACCCGGAGCAGACCCGCCCATGTCCATTCTCGTCAACAAAGACACCAAGATCCTGGTGCAGGGGCTCACGGGCGATTCCGGGACGCTGCACACGCAATACGCGCTGGGCTATTTCGGCACCAGGATGGTCGGGGGCACCCACCCCAAGAAGGGCGGGCAGTCCTGGCATGGCACGGTATCGGGGGTCGGCGAGGTCGAACTGCCGATCTTCGCCTCGGTCGCCGAGGGCAAGGAAAAGACGGGCGCCACGGCGTCGGTGATCTACGTGCCGCCGGCGGGGGCGGCGGGCGCCATCCTCGAGGCGATCGACGCCGGCATCGAGCTCATCGTCGCCATTACCGAGGGCGTGCCGGTGCTCGACATGGTGAAGGTGAAGGCGGCGCTCGCCAAGTCGAAGTCGCGGCTGATCGGACCCAACTGCCCGGGCGTCGTCACGGCGGGCGAGTGCAAGATCGGCATCATGCCGGGCAACATCTTCGCCAAGGGCTCGGTGGGCATTGTTTCGCGCTCGGGCACGCTTACCTATGAGGCCGTGTTCCAGACCACCAATGCAGGGCTCGGCCAGACCACTGCCGTCGGCATCGGCGGCGACCCGGTCAAGGGGACCGAGTTCATCGATGTGCTCGAGATGTTCCTCGCCGACGAAGAGACCAAGTCGATCATCATGATCGGCGAGATCGGCGGCTCCGCCGAGGAAGACGCAGCGCAGTTCCTGATCGACGAGGCGAAGCGCGGCCGCAAGAAGCCGATGGCCGGGTTCATCGCCGGCCTGACGGCGCCGAAGGGCCGCACCATGGGCCATGCCGGCGCCGTGATCTCGGGCGGCAAGGGCGGCGCCGAGGATAAAATCGCCGCGATGGAACGGGCGGGCATAAAGGTGTCGCGTTCCCCTGCGAGGATTGGTCAAACGCTCGCGGACGTCCTAAAAGGTTAACGCGGGAAACGGAATTGGAGCAGAGCCCGCGCCAGCGAGGGTCGTGCTCACTGTCGAAGCCGAGGCGCGGGCACCACCCGCGCCTTAACGTCAAACAAAGGTTATGCGGGCACATTCCGCCCGCGCGTTAACATCCGGACGTCAGCCCTTCCGGACTAGATGATGAGAAGGATAGCGGGGCGCAAAGGTCCCGTGGCAACGAAGATGACCCGACAAGATAAGAACGAACAGTTCTTGCTCTCTTCCTTCCTCTACGGCGGCAACGCCGATTACATCGAAGGGCTCTACGCCCGCTTCAAGGCGGACCCGAACTCCATCGATCCCAGCTGGGCCAGCTATTTCGCCCGGCTCGAGGACACGGCCGAACAGGTCGAGCAGAACGCCGAAGGCCCGAGCTGGCAACGGCGCGATTGGCCGCGGCCGGCGGATGGCGAGCTGGTCTCGGCACTCGACGGCAACTGGGGCGAGATCGAGGTCAAGGCCAAGAAGGCGCTGACCGACCGCTCGAAGGCGGAAGGCACGCCGGCGCCGACGCCGGTCGACGTGCTGCAGGCGACGCGCGACTCCATCCGCGCCATCATGATGATCCGCGCCTACCGCATGCGCGGCCACCTGCATGCCGACCTCGACCCGCTGAAGATGCGCGAAGAGGACCCGGCGCCCGAGCTCGACCCGAAGAGCTACGGCTTCACCGAGGCCGACTACGGCCGCAAGATCTTCATCGACAACGTGCTGGGGCTCGAATACGCG
>JBQCFF010000120.1:0-86961 GCA_051959485.1 Devosia sp.
TCCAAGCTCTTCGCCCAGGCCCTCGAGACGGTCGGCATGCGCCAGCACGCGCGCGTCACCAAAGCGGATCGGGTGATCGAGGAAAGCCTGCAAGCCGTCCTCTCCGAACCCGCCAGGGTGACCCATTTGGTGGCCCCTGACGAAAGGGCGGCAATGACTTCAGCGAAGACGCAGAGGAGCCCGATATCGGCGGAGCCGAGCCGTCGCAGCGCGGCGGCTCATCGTCGAGATGAAGGCGGCCCCGACTGAAAAGAGCCCCCGGAGGGCGGGCTGATTACGGCAGCACCGTCCTTCAGATCATCGATAGCGCTGACCACCGCTACCGCGCTGCCGCCGCGGTCTGCATCGCCCGCATCGACGAGGTACTACGGCGCCACGCTGCTACGTGCCCTTCAGACCTAGCCGACGAACACTTCGAGCTTGGTTTACAAATGCCGAAGCCCTCAGGGCGAAGGATGGCGTAGCTCAGCCCACCGACGGTAGTTGTAGTCAATGCGTCGGCCCTACCGAGTGAAACATACGGTCGACCATCGATGCTGATGGTATGTCACTAATTGTCCGCTTTTGGGCCCAAGGCAGACACTCAGTTCGGTACAGCGCTCGAGGATGATTTCGATTCCGGCATTACCGCCGTCCGGAAGCGGCTCATGGCGAGTGCTACAGCCGATAGAGCGATGACCGCACCGCCGATCCCCAGTGCAACGCGATCATCGAATGTGTAGGCCAGCCAACCGCCAAGCGGCGCCGCCACCGCCATCAGCCCCCAGTTGAACGAGCGGATCGTCGTGTTCATCCGGCCGCGCAACTGCGGCGGCGTCACTGCATTGCGGTAGCTCCCCGACAGCGGCCCCGTGGCGCCGAAGCCGACACCATAGACAAGCTGTGCGGCGCAGATCACCCATAGCGCCCCGTCGCCGCTCGGCGCGAAGGCTATGAGCAGCCAGCCCAAACCGGTGCACAAGTCGGCAGCGGCCACAACGATACCGAGTCCCAGCCAGGTCGAAGTCTTCTCTGCGACGGCTGCGCCAAAGATGCCGGCCACGCCAGCACAGGCCAGTGTCAGCCCTATGGTCGCGCTGTCGAGCCCGATCGAAGCTGCATGGAACACGTAGACCGTACCGGCCACGCTGTTCCCGATGAACCAGAGGTGCAGCATCAACGCATATGGCGCCAACGTGGGATGGCGGTAGACGTAGCTGAAGCCCTCCTTGAGGTCGGAAAGCACCGACCGCCGCGTCGGCATGGACTCGCTGTCCACGTCCGGCACACGCCACAGCAGCAGCGCAGAGAGGACACAGGAGATGGCGTTTGCCACCATTGTGAAAGGCGCTCCGGCAAGGCGCACCAGCAAGCCGCCGATAATGGGCCCCAACGTCTGCGCGACCGTATAGGTTTGGCTCAGGACGACGTTGCCTTTGGTGAGCAAGCGCGTTGGCAACAGGTCCGCCACGAAAGACTGATGCGTGCCTCCGTTGAACACGGCTACCGAGCCGAGGGCGAATACCAGCACCGTCAACAAGGGGACCGTCAGGACGCCGCCGATGGCCATACCCGCTATCAGGACGATAAGCACCGAACTGGCGATATCTGTTCCCACCAGCAAATGTTTGCGACGGACACGATCGGCAATCACGCCTGAGATGAGGCCGAACAGAAGAAACGGCATCCACTGTGCCGAGCGGACCAATCCGATCTCGATCTGGTTTGCACCCATCACCTCGATCATCAGGAACTGCAAGGCCAGCGAGAACGTGAATATCCCCAGATTGGAAACGCCGTCCGCGATCCAGAGCGGCACGAACCCGGGATGTTGAACCAGCGCTCTGAACCCGACGTGTGCCGTCACGACCGTCCCCCCCACACCGGTAAGGCTTATGTCAGACGTCACTGCGCCATGTTCGCAGTGCTTGTCCTAAATATTGAGCAGTTGACGAAATTCGCGCTCCCACTTCGCACCAGCCGCCTTGAGGCATTCCAGTAGGTCGGCTTCGAGTTCCGGCAGGACGCGCTGGTTCGAGTGGATGGCGAAGCACTCGATCTGAATGTTCGGCGTGAACGGCCGCATGACCAGATCGGGCGTCAGGCCGGCCTTGAGGAAGAATGGATCCAGCAGGGCAAGCCCGAGGCCGCTGGCGCAGAAGTGAGCGGCGAGGCCCGAGTCGGCGATCTGAATGCCGATACGCCGTGCGACCCCGGCCGCCTCAAAGGCCTCGATGACGTGCTGGCTCAGCGGCGAGAGGCGGCCCATCGAGATGAGCGGCTCTTCTGCGAGGTCGCGCGGACTGAGTTCGGGCCGCGAGGCCAGCGGATGGTCGCGGTGCATCAGGCACACCACGCGGGCGCTGCACAGGCTCACTGCGGTCAGCGCGTCGTGCTGTGCGATACCGTGTACGAGCCCCAGATCGGAATCCTCGCGGATAACGTCCTGCTCGACACCGGGTCGGTGGTTGAGGCGCACGGCCACCGGCGTTTGCGCATGCAGCTTTCGCACATCGACGAGCGCGGGCGTCAGCATGGTCTCGGCGAGCACCGACATCGCCGACACATGCACGGGCCGGCCAAGGCCGGCGCCCAAGGCCCAGGTAAGGGTCTGCACGCGGTCAACGCTTGCAAAGACCTTCTCGAACTCGTGGCTCAGCGTCGTAAGGTCGGGGGTCGGGATCAGCTTCGAGCCGCGGCGCTCGAACAGTTGCAGGCCGGTGCGGTCCTCGGCCTGTTTGACCATGCGGCTGATTGCCGGCTGCGAGACGTTGATCATCTGCGCCGCCTTCGCCATCGTGCCATGGGTGAGAATGGAGCGGATCACCTCCATCTCACGCAAGCTGATGCGACTGGAATAGCGCGACAACGGGGCCATAACCTCAGGTCATCGGGTCCTTACTTTTGATGATTAGACGACATCGCCACCCCTGCCTATGAGTCATAGGTGGGAAGGTGGAGGACCTTCTCGGAGGCGCGGACGGTCAAAAAACCACCGCCGTGCCGCATCTAGGGAGGGGATACCTTGAGACGCTTCACGCGCCGATTTGCCTATGCGCACGCCGTCCTGTTCGGATTGCTGAGCTCCGCCTTCATCGCGCCCGCAGCGCTGGCCCAGACGGCCACCGCACAGGCGCCCATGCTCGATGCGATGGAGCTGCCGTCGGTCGCCGAGCGCGTCGGCAGCGAGCCGATGGTCATCACTCCGGTCGACGGGGTCCGCACCTATGGCGGCAACTTGCGGCAGGTCTATCAGGGCGCCGGCGACGAGTCCTGGCTGCAAACCTTCTACCACTACGAGCCGCTCATGCGCTGGAACAATGAGATGAGCGCGGTGGTGCCGAACATCGCCGAGGGTTACGAGGTCAATGCCGACGCGACCGAGTATGTCTTCGATCTGCGAGAGGGCATGAAATGGTCTGACGGCGAGCCGTTTACGGCAGCCGATATCGTGTTCTGGGCGAACTATGTGCAGTTCAATGACAATATCGACCCACTCGTTCGCCTGGGCTTTCTGACCGCCGCTGACGGGCTCAAGGTCGAGGCGATCGACGATTACACGGTGAAGTTCACCTTCAGCCGGCCCAAGTCGATGCTGCCGCTGCAGCTGGCCACCAGTAGTGGCATATGGCTCGCGACCTACCCTCATCACTACATGGAGCAGTTCCACCCCGACTTTAACCCAAATGCCGAAGCAGAGGCCAAAGCCGCCGGCTTCACGAACTGGGAAGAGCGGTTCATGGAGCGGCAAAACATTTATAATAATCTCGAAAAGCCGGTGATCACGCCGTGGGTGTACACCCGCCGCGCCGACGACACCGAGCTCATCACCATGGAGCGCAACCCCTACTACTGGAAGATCGACGACCAGGGGAACCAGCTGCCTTACCTCGACGGCTCGACCATCGAAGTCGTCAAGGACTTCGAAGTCATGCTGCTCAAGGTGCTGAACGGGGAGGTCGACTACAACGCCCGCTACATCAATACGCCGAACAACCGCGCCGTGATGTTCGACAATGAGGCCAAGGCTGGCCTCAAGTTCTTCGATATCGTGAACGGCGCCGCAGCTTCGTCGGTGCAGATCCACCTCAACCAGACGGCGCGGGACCCGGTCCTCAAAGCCCTGTTCTCCAACCGAGACGTGCGCGTTGCCCTCAGCGTTGCGCTCGACCGGCAGGAGATCATCGACATCATCTATGCCGGCCAGGGAACGCCCCACCAGATCTCTCCGCGCCCCGAAGAACAGCAGTTCTACGACGAAGAGATGGGCACGCAGTTCACCCAATACGATCCCGACATGGCGAACAAGCTGCTCGATGAGGCGGGCTATGACAAGCGGGACGCCAACGGGTGGCGCCTGTCTCCCGACGGTAAACCGATAAGTTTCGTGATCACCACCCGTGCCGACCGCCAGCCCTATGTCGACATGCTGCCCTTCCTCGAGGAGAACTGGCGCGCCATCGGCTTCAACGTGCAGTCCCGCGCGCTTGAGAAGGCCGCCAAGAATACGATGCGCGACGCCAACGAGCACCAGGTTCTGGTCGATGACGGGGACGGCGCCTCGATGAACACCTACGTGTTCCCGCGCGCCTATGTCCCGCTCAACAGCGATGCCGCCTGGATGACGGGGTGGGTGCAGTCGGCCGTCGGGGGGCCCGACCCGCAGGAGCCGCCCGAGTGGATGAAGGGCGTCATCAAGCTCTACGAGCAGATGCAGGTCGAGCCCGACCTCGAGAAGCAGGCCGAGCTGTATCGGCAGATTCTCAAGGTCCACAAGGAGCAGTTCAACATCCTCGGCCTCGGCCTGCCGGTGAACGGCATCGGCGTACACCGCCTGCAGAACGTGCCCGCTGTCGCCTACGCCAGCTCGGCGCCGCTGTTCCCAGGGCCGACCCAGGTCGAGCAGTACGCGGCCGGCCCGCAGTAAGCCTGCATTGAAGCACCGGGAGTGCGCCCATGGCGCACTCCTCCGTCACGGCGCGACGCGCCGCCGTTTCAACCATTCCATTTTCAGGATGCCCCGATGACTGCCTCCGGACTGAAGATCACCGCCATTGACGTCAAGGAGTACAAGTGGGAGCGCGATGTTCCCATCAGCAACGGGCTTCACACCTACACCAACCACGAGATCAGCTTCGTGGAGGTGCAGACGAACGCGGGCATCACCGGCTACGGCATCGGCCGGCCACGTCCCGCCGAGCGCGCCTTCCGCGAGCAGTTTGCAAAAAAACTGATCGGCCGCGACCCGCTGATGACCGAGGCAATCTGGAAAGAGCTGTGGTCGCCGAAGCTCTATGGCCGCAAGGGCATGGAAACGCGCGCCCTGTCCTCGATCGACACCGCGCTATGGGACATCAAGGGAAAGGTCGCGGGCCTGCCGCTCTACAAGCTCGTCGGCGGCTATCGCACCGACATTCCGATCTACACCGCCGGGGGCTATTACGCGCCGGGCAAGGGCCTCAAGGAACTGGCCGAGGAAATGGTCGGCTTCGTCGAGATGGGCGCCCGTGCCGTCAAGATGAAGGTGGGCGCTGTTTCGATCACCGAGGACGTCGAGCGCGTGCGCGCCGTCCGCAAGGCCGTGGGCCCTGAAATCAAGGTGATGATCGACGCCAACTGCGCCTACCGCGCCTATGACGCTATCTCGCTCGCCCGCCGGGTCGAGGACCAGGACATCTTCTGGTTCGAGGAACCGGTGCAGCCCGACGACTATGACGGCTTCCGCCGCCTGTTCGAGGCGACCGGCGTCACCATCGCCACCGGCGAGAACGAATACACCAAGCACGGCTTCCGCGACCTCATTGCCACCGGGGCGATCTCGATCCTGCAGCCCGATGCGCGCTACACCGGCGGCGTCACCGAGTTCCTCAAGATCGCGGCGATGGCCGATGCCAATGGGCTCGACATCTGCCCGCATGGCGAGCAGCTCGCGCACCTCAACCTGCTTGCCGCGATCCCGAACGCGCGCATGTTGGAGTACTACCCCAAGCCGGAGGGCAAGCCGGATATCTTCCTCCACACCGCCCCGGTGAATGCCGACGGCACGGTGACCTGCCCGGATGTGCCGGGCATGGCGCTCGACCCCAATCCCGAGTTCCTCAAGAAGGTGGAACGCCTCGCATGATGGGCGGCGAAGGTATCCGTCCGGAGGCAGGCAGATGATCCGTTTCATCGCCAAACGGCTGTTCGCGATGGTGGTGATGATGTTCGTCATCTCCATCGCCGCATTCGTCATCATCCAGCTTCCGCCGGGTGACTTCCTCACCACGCTCGTCGCCAGCATGCAGCAGGGCAGCGACGTCAGCCAGGAACAGATCGCGTTTCTGACGCGCCGCTTCGGGCTCGATCAGCCGCTCTACGTCCAGTATTGGCGCTGGATCAGCGGCATCCTGTTCGAAGGCGATTTCGGCTACTCGTTCCAGTGGAAGCGGCCTGTTGCCGAGCTCATCTGGGACCAGCTCGGCTTCACCATGCTGCTGTCGCTGGCCACGCTGCTCTTTGCCTGGGCCATCTCGTTCCCGATCGGCGTGTACTCGGCCGTCAAGCAGTATTCGATCGGTGACTACATCGTCACCTTCATCGGCTTTATCGGTCTGGCGATCCCGAACTTCCTGCTCGCGTTGGTGCTGATGTATATTGGCTTCCGCTATTTCGGGCAGTCCGTCGGCGGCCTGTTCTCGCCGCAATACCGCACGGCGCCGTGGTCCTGGGCGAAGGTCTGGGACCTCATGAGCCACTTGTGGATACCGATGATCGTGATCGGGGCAGCCCGCACGGCGGAGTTGATCCGCATCATGCGCGCCAACCTGCTCGACGAGCTCAACAAGCCCTACGTCACCACGGCCCGCGCAAAGGGGCTGTCGGAGATGCGGCTCATCCTCAAATACCCGATCCGGATCGCTCTCAACCCGTTCGTTTCGACGGTTGGGTGGGTGCTGCCCAGCCTCGTTTCCGGCGCCGTGATCGTTTCCGTGGTGCTCAACCTGCCGACCGTGGGGCCGCTGCTGCTTAGTTCTCTGCAGAGCCAGGACATGTATCTCGCGGGCGGATTCATCCTACTCCTGTCCGTGCTGACGCTGGTGGGCACGATCATCTCGGACATCCTGCTCGCCATCCTCGATCCGCGTATCCGGCTGGAGTAGGGCGATGACCACCGATCTCCCCACCGCCGTTCCGGAAACCCACCCCCCCACCAAGGGCGACACGCTGCCGGTCTCCGGCGCCCGCAGCTCCGTGGCCGACGACATCGTCGAGTCGGATTTTGGCACCGTGGTGGATGTTGCCAGCCAGTGGCAGCTCATGCGCTGGAAGTTCTCGCGCCACAAGGCAGCGGTGATCTGCCTGTGGATCGTGGGGTTCATCTATTTCGTCGGCGCCTTCGCCGAAATCATCGCGCCGCAGGACCCGAACCGCACCTCCGGCCGGCATCAGTATTCGCCGCCCCAGGCGCTGCACCTCATGGCGCATGACGGATCTGGCCTTTCGCTGCATGTGCACGACTACAAGGTGGAGACCGACCAGCGCACCTTCCGGAAGTCCTTCGTCGAGAACCCCGACAAACCGGTCCCTGTCGGATTCTTCGTGCGGGGCGACAAGTACCGATTCTGGGGCCTGTTCGAGTGGGATGTCCACCTGATCGGTCCGACCAACCCGCGTGATCCGTTCTTCCTGCTCGGCACCGATCGGCTGGGGCGCGACAACTTCTCCCGCATCGTGCACGGCACGCGCGTGTCGATGTCGATTGGCCTGGTCGGCGTCGCGATCAGCCTCGTCATCGGGCTGATCCTGGGCGGCATCTCCGGCTATTACGGGGGCCGCGTCGACCAGTGGATTCAGCGTACCATCGAGTTCCTGCGCTCGATGCCGACCATCCCGCTCTGGATGGGCCTTGCCGCGGCGATCCCGCTGATCTGGGACCCGCTTGCGGTCTACTTCGTGATCACGGTGTTGCTGTCGCTGATCGGCTGGACCTCGCTGGCGCGCGAGACGCGCGGCAAGGTGATGTCGCTCAAGTCCGAAGATTTCGTGACGGCGGCGCGGCTCGACGGCATCAGCGAGTTCCGCATCATCACGCGGCAGCTCCTGCCGGCCTTCATGAGCCACATCATCGCGGTGACCACGCTGGCCATCCCGGAAATGATCCTCGCAGAGACGGCCTTGTCGTTCCTCGGCATCGGCCTCAGGGCGCCGGTGGTGAGCTGGGGCGTGCTGCTGCAGGAGGCGCAGAACGTCAACACGGTGGCGACTGCGCCCTGGCTGATCCTGCCCGGTGTCGCGGTAGTTGTTGCCGTGCTCGCCCTGAACTTCCTCGGCGACGGCCTGCGCGACGCAGCCGATCCCTACACTCACAACTAGGGGCGGCCATGTCGGACATCCTACTCGAAGTCAGGAACCTCTCGACCCACTTCAAGACCCGGACCGGCGTAGTGAAGGCGGTGGATGGGCTCGACCTCACATTGCGTCGCAACCACACCATGTGCGTGGTTGGCGAGAGCGGCTCGGGCAAGTCGATCACCGCGTCGTCGATCCTGCAGATTCTCAAGAAGCCAGGTGAGATCGTTTCGGGCGAGATGATCTACCACTTCCGGGATGGGCGTACCGTCGACATCGCCAAGCTCGACCCCAACAGCAAGCAGATGCGGGCGATCCGCGGCAAGTACATCTCGATGATCTTCCAGGAACCGATGACCTCAATGTCGCCGGTTCACACCATCGGCAGCCAGATCAGCGAGATGATCCTCATCCACGAGGAAGTGTCGGCGGCCGAGGCCAGGAAGCGCACGATCGAGCTGCTGAGCCGGGTCCGCATCCCCAACGCCGAGGCGCGCTTTTCGGCCTATCCGTTCCAGCTTTCGGGCGGCATGCGGCAGCGCGCCATGATCGCCATGGCGCTGGCCTGCCGTCCCGAACTGGTGATCGCCGACGAGCCGACCACGGCGCTCGATGTGACCACGCAGGCCAACGTGCTCAACCTGATGCGCGAGATCCAGCGCGAGTCGGGCATCTCGATCATGCTGATCACCCACGACCTCGGCGTCGTCGCCGAAGTCGCCGACGACGTGACGGTCATGTATCTGGGCCGCACCATGGAACAGGCCAATGTGTTCGACCTGTTCAACCATCCCCAGCATCCCTA
Source organism: Devosia sp. (assembly GCA_051959485.1). Taxonomy (GTDB): domain Bacteria; phylum Pseudomonadota; class Alphaproteobacteria; order Rhizobiales; family Devosiaceae; genus Devosia_A. The sequence continues at coordinate 9,116 of JBQCFF010000120.1, forward strand.
CTCGCGCGCGCTGCTCGGCTCGGTGCCCCGCCTCGACTTGCAGCGCGGCGAGCGCCTGACCCAGATCCGCGGCATGGTGCCGAGCCCGTTCGCGCGTCCCAAGGGGTGCCCCTTCGTCACCCGTTGTCCGGAACGGCGCCTCGGCCTGTGCGACCAGCAGGAGCCCGACCTCTACCGGCTCGAGGGCAGCACCTCGCGCTGCTTCCGGCACGATCCGGCCCACGCTGCCGCCTGGTCCAACACGGAAGGGGTCATGGCATGACCGACGTGATGATGCGGCCAGCGAAGGACGCAAAGACCTCCGAGCCCTGCCTCGAGGTCCGCGACCTCAAGATGCATTTCGGCCAGAGCGGCGGCTTCTTCAAGCAGAAGACCGGCGTGGTGAAGGCCGTGGACGGTGTCGACCTTACCGTGGCGGACGGCGAGACTGTCGGCCTCGTGGGCGAATCCGGGTGCGGCAAGTCCACGCTTGGCCGCGCCATCCTGCGCGTCTACGAGCCGACCTCCGGCGAAATCCGCTATCGCCGGCGCGGGGCAGGCGACTGGATCGACCTGACGCGCGCGCCGCCCAAGACGCTGATGGGTCTGCGGCACGACATCCGCATGATCTTCCAGGACCCGTTCACCTCGCTCAATGCGCGCCAGACCGTGCTCGAGGCCATCGGTCAACCACTCTTCGCGCAGGGCGTGGCGCGCTCCGAAGTGCGCGATCGCGTCGCAGCGATCATGGGCAAGGTCGGGCTCCGGACCGAATACATGTCGCGCTATCCGCATGCTTTTTCGGGCGGTGAGCGCCAGCGCATCGTTATCGCCCGCGCGCTCGTGGTCGAGCCGCATCTGGTGGTGGCAGACGAGGCGGTCTCCGCCCTCGACGTGTCGGTGCGCGCCCAGACTCTCAACCTGCTGCAGGACCTGCAGGACGAGTTCAACCTGACCTACCTGTTCATCAGCCACGACCTCTCGGTGGTCAAGCACGTCTCCGACCACGTGGCGGTGATGTATGTCGGGCGGGTGGTCGAATTCGCGCCGAGCGCGCAGATCTTTGCACGGCCGCTGCATCCGTACACTGCGGCGTTGATTGCCGCCATTCCGATATCGTCGCCCGACCTGCGCGGCCGGCCGCGCACCGAACAGACGGGCGAAATACCCGATCCCTCGAAGCCGCCGGCGGGCTGCCTGTTCCACCCGCGCTGCGCCTTCGCCACGGAAGCCTGCCGCACGGACGTGCCGCCGCTCCGCACCTTGGCGGGCGGCCGGCAGGTGGCGTGCCACCACGCCGAGCAGCTTGAACTCGCGGGCATTCCCGCATGAGGGACCGATCAGAGCGGCGCCCTGCCTAGCGGGCACCGGACGCACTGAACACGACGCATTGGGTATTTTCTGGAAAGGGCTCCGCCATGTCGGACATGCTGACCCATTGGGCAATCTGTGACGATAGTTTGAGACTGATGAAGGCCGACGCGCGGGTCGAACCCGCGTTCACCGAGGCCTGCGAACGCCAGCCGCAAGTGGTGCGGCTCGGGGCCTGCACGCGCGGCGGCGGCAAGTGGATGCATCCGCTGCTGGCCGAGTCGATCAGGCGCTGGGACGATGCCGATGCACATCCCGAGATCGACAAGAAGCTCGCCTGGGCCGTCGGAGGCATCACCCACCAGGCCTGCGATACCGTCGCAAAACCCTACCTTTCGATGCATGCCGGGTCGGAGTGGAACCTCACCCACGACGTGCTCATGGGCTCACCCAAGGCGCGCGGCCGCGAGCACGAGGTCGACGCGGTCGAGGTGATGACCTGCTCGGCCTATTGCGACGTCCACGTATTCCGCAAGGTCTACCTGTCGGGGGAGGAAACGCCCTTCACCCGGCTGTTCCTTGCCGACCTCGGCGCGGCGGGCAAGGCCTTCGAGAGCTTCATCGGCACCATGTTCCAGCGCGCGCTGCTCTCGGCGCATACCTTCAAGCCGCCGCAGCCGCACACCGACGAGGCGTTCCTCGCCTGGTTCGACCACCTGATGGAATACGTCCAGCCGCTCTACCTCGACACCTCGATCTGGGTGAAGGCGTTCAACAGCCCGGATCCGGCCCTGATGGAGCGCTACGCCATCGAGACCAAGTTCTACCTCGACAGCGATCCGGTCATCGAAGTGGCGCGGGCCCTGCACCAGGGCAAGACCGTGGCCCAGTCGACGCTCGAAAACGCGACGGCGGAGGGCCTCAACCAGTCTATGTACGGGCAGGGGCTCGAGCTCAGCATGCGCTACCTGCACAACGCCACCGACCTCTGGCACGGCCGGGCCGAAAAGCTGGTAGCGCCGCTCGCCTACCAGCCGGTGTGGTTCGAAAAGCCAACCGCGCAGGCCTGAGGCGCCAGCCGAGGCGGCAGGCGAACGACCGCTATTGGCGCGAAGCGGACTTCGCCCAGTGCACCTGCCTGTTCGTGGTGGATTGACATGTCGTTCGCTACCGAACTAATATCGTTCGGTAGCGAACGACAGTGATTTCATGGACAACTCGAGCTCACAATCCGCTGGCGCATGGGCTAAGCGGTTCCATCTTGCCAGCCGGGCGACCATGGAACGAATTCTGCGTCCGTACGATCTGGGGTCAACGCAGTGGTACGTTCTGCACCAGTTGGCGAACCATGGTCCGACCGCCCAGCGGGAATTCCTCGGTATTCTGCAGATCGAAAAGCCAACCCTCAGCGACGTCGTCGGCGCGCTGGTCCGCAAGGGCTTCGTCGAACAGGCCCCGGATTCCGATGACCAGCGACAGCGCGTACTGGGGCTCACGGAGGCGGGACGGAGGCTGTGGGAAGATCTGCCTGACCCAATCGCCATGATGCGGGCCGTCGCGTTCGAAGGCGTCGACGGCGCAACGCTGGATCTGGTCGCGAACGTACTTCGTGCCGCTACCGAACGGCTTCACAACCACGATTATGGGAGAACTGAACCGTGACGATCTTGGTTACAGGTGGAACGGGCCTGGTTGGAGCTCGGCTTCTCAAGCGCCTGGTAACAGCAGGGATGGATTGCCGCGCTCTCGTTCGTTCCGGCAAGCAGCCGGCTGAAGGCGCTGCCGCCATCACAGGCGACTTGCTTGCCCCGACATCTTTGACTCCTGCAGTCGAGGACGTTTCAGCCATCGTGCATCTGGCTGCCGTTCTGCGAACCCCTGATCCCAACGACATCTGGAGGGCGAACGTAGAAGGTACCAAGAACCTGATCGCTGCCGCCAGGCAGCACTCTCCCGGCGTTCGGTTCATCATGGCAAGCACCGGTCTTGTGTATGACGCTGATGGTCCTCGTCCCGCAAGGGAAGGGGACGCGGTTAGCCCGAAGATGGCCTATCCGGCCAGCAAGATTGCGGCCGAGAGGGAGCTCCGCGACAGCGGGCTCAAGTGGTCCATTCTGCGGCTTGGCTTTGTCTATGGCGACGAGGACGGTCACCTTCAGTCGATCCCCCACCTGGCTGAAAGGTTCAAATGGCATCCGGCGAACAAGCTCAGCATGATTCATCATCGGGACATTCATACCGCAGTCGAGCTTGCCCTGACCGGCGCTTTGGATGGCCGCATCGTCAACATCGTCGACGAGGCGCCGATGTCGATGTACGAGCTCGCCGGCCTTGTCGGCGCTCCAATGGCGCCCTCGTCTGAACCCTTGACCAACCCCTGGTTTGGTCAGCTCGACGGGGCAGTAGCCCGAAGCCTGGGGTTTCGGCCCGTCGTCGCCACGACCCGTCAGGCCCATCGCGAAGGCACCCTTTAGCTGACCGACTGTCCATGTGCGGGGCGCGCGCCCGGCCTCCACAATGGTCGATTTTATTCGGACCCGGTGGCTCCTGTCGAAACCGACCCTTGGTTTCGCGCCACTTGCTACAGCTCGATCTGCTCTGCCAGCCGAAGCGCATCGTCGACCTCTACGCCGAGATAGCGCACCGTGCTTTCGATCTTCGCGTGACCGAGCAGCAACTGGACTGCTCTTAGGTTGCCCGTCTTGCGACAGAGCTGCGCTACCTTAGTCCTCCGGAGAGAGTGCGTTCCGAAGCCGCGGTCATCCAATCCGATGTTACTTATCCAGCGATGAACGATGCGAGCATACTGCCGGGAAGAGATATGCGGCTGACCATGCACTCGGCTTCGAGAGAGATAGCCGTTGCTCGGCGATTGAACTGCGATCAGCCGTTCGATCGATTGTCGAGTAACCTCGGTGATCTCGAACTGGACCGGTCGACCGGTCTTGGGCTGAATGATAACCGCGCGATCGCGAGCGACGTGGCCGGAGCAGACGTCCTCAACCTTGAGGCGGAAGCTTGCTGTCGATGGCGAGGTTGAAGAGAGCGAGGTCCCTGGGAGAAGCTGACATCTCCAGGCGAACTCGGATCGACCACACCTGCCTCGCGACAGTGGGCGCTTCTGGCCAACTATGAGGCGCTTGTTCTAAGGCCGGCGAACTTGAACGGCGGTGTCCATATCCACTTCCTCGCCATCCCGCCCACCGCTTCGCTCCCAGGAGCCGATAAGGATAGCTCAAAGGCCGGTTTCTGGCCCGAATGTATGGACCGGTTGCTGATCGCAAGTGAGTTCGTGCGTGGAAAGCGGAGGTCGCTGATATGTATCCGGCCTGTTTGATCGGCACGTGGGCCGTGGCCTTGATGGGTATACGCACGCGTCTTTGGCCTCATTAGCGGACAGGCTGCTGAACAGCCATTTGGGCCACCAGGCTCAGGACGCGTCTATCGATCCGTTCCATACATTCCTTCAGTCGCGAACGAGTGTGGAGGTTGCGGGCTACACTGCCTCGACCTCGACCTCGAGCTTGTGGGTGTCGAAGGCCTTGCCGGTGTTCAGCACGCTCCAGGCGATGCGGGCGAGCTTGTTGGCAAGTGCAGCAGCCAGCTTGTTGCGATGCATCCTGGGCGCGGCATTGGCGAGCCACGGGCCGAAGCTGAACTTCGGTCAGTTCTGCGGGCGCATGAGCAATACCTTGGAAGCCTGGATGAAGAGCGTTCGAAGGTATCGACTGCCGCGCTTGGATATGCTGCCGAGGATCGAACGGCCACCGGTACTGTATTGCCGTGGGACGAGCCCGAGCCAGGCGCCGAAGTCCCGCCCTCGATCGAATGCCTCACCGGTGCCGATCGCGGCGACGACTGCAGTTGAGATCAGTGGGCCGACGCCCGGTACGCTCATCAGACTGATCTCCTCGCTCTCCTTGGTGATCGTCTGGTCAGGTGCAGCAGTAGCTTAAAAGCAGACTTCCGCTGATGTCGCTGCCTGGGTACTCTAGACAGGCAACGGGCGCATCGTTCTTTGCGGACGTGAGATCCTGGAGGGGTGGCTTTGACTTCCCCGAGCGCATCGGCGGCCACGATCGTGCTGTTCGCAACTCTGATTGCGACGACGTGCCCGGTTGCCTCCCGCGCCGCGGACGAGATGGTCACGCCCGAGCAGATTCCGATCCGGGCGTCTATTTTCGAGTTCGACAGCGACGTGTTGAACCCGGCTTCGGAGCCGGCGTTGCGATTGGCATCCACGATCCTGCAGCGCCACCCGGACTGGACGGTCGCCGTCGAGGGGCACACCGACATCGTGGGCAGCCGGAGCTACAACCTAGACCTCTCGTCCCGGCGCGCACAAGCATTCAAGACTGCCCTGGTGGACCGGTTCGGCATCGAACCCGCTCGCCTCGCAACCGCCGGCTACGGCTTCGACCGGCCGGTGGCAACCAATGACACCGTCGAGGGCCGTGCCGAGAACCGGCGCGTCGAGCTCGTACGGCCATGTGGCAACTGAGCCTGCGCCTGCATCCGTCATGCGAATAGGGAGAGATGCCGTGACCAATCCGGACCATGAACGCCTTCTTGCCCTCGAAAGCCGCCTCGCCCAGGTGGAGTCCGCACTGGCCCAGGGCACGAGGTCGTCCGCTCGCCGGCGCCTGGCCCTGCTGTTGGGTGTCGGCGTTCTTCCCGCCCTCGCCTATGCCGGGTGGACCATGGCCGCCGGGGAGGTCACGCTCGACGACCTGATCAAGCGCAGCCCGGGCGGCACGATCCAGATCGCGGCGCCATTCGAGGTCATCGGCAGCGACGGGCGAGCGATTCTGGGCGTGTCGGAGTCGCCCGGCAGCGCAGCCGTATCGGTGTCACTCACCAACGGTGCCGGCCTCGTCTCCACCCGCTCGGCGAGCGGGGCCCATACCGCTGCAATGGGGATGAATACCAACGGCTACGGCACGGTCTTTGCCTATGACGGCAGCGGCAAGCCGAGGGCGTTCCTGCAAGGTTCGGGCGCCGTTTTCGTGCAGAACGAGTAGAGCGAGCAGGTCGCGCTGCTGGGCTCCATAGACGGTAAGGGCGCAGTCGGCGTGTGGGCGGGCGGGCAGCGGGTCATTGCCATGACCGAGTCCTCGGAGGGGGCGGGAGCGCTCACCGTCTACGACAAGGGCCACCAGGAGATCTCGCTGCTGACCCAGTCCGACGGGCAGGCCGTCCTCAACCTGAAGTCCAACGGCAATCCCGCAGTCACCCTGCAAACAGGCACTGGCGGTGATGGGCAGATAATCTTGAGCGACGCCCAGGCCGCCGGCACGCTGTTTCTCTTGGGCGGTTCCGCAGGCAAGAAGGCCAAGATATCGCTGCGCGAGAGCGGCTACGAGGTCGGAATGCTCGGCATCAACGAAACGGGAAGTGGCGAGCTGGACCTCAACACCTCGACCGGCAATCCCGCACTCGTGGCCGAAGGCTCCTCGGTCAGCAGGCCCGGACATGGCGGCGTGCTGCTGGTCTACAATTCCAGCGCCGAGGTGGTAGCGTCGGTGGGCGCTACCGAGGAAGGGAACGGCCTGGTCGCCGTGCAGAAGGAAGGCAAGGCGCTCGCCAACATGGGCGTGGACGTCGGTAGCAAGGGCGGCGCCCTGTTCCTCTACGACGAGACGAACAAGCCGGGGGTGAAGGCCATCGCGCGCAGCGACGGCAGCTCCATCATTGCCTACAGCAATGCCGGGGACCTCGCAGCCAGTGTCGCGGTGTCCCCTGACGGCAAGGGTCAGTTCACGGCCTTCGACGGCGACAACAGCGTGGCCGAGCTGTGGGCGGCAGATGGTGCCGGCAGGCTTGTCCTGCGGGCGGCCGACGGCAAGGACGGGCTGCAGGCCACGGCGGGGGCCCAGACCGGGCTCGTCCTCTTCAACACCGACGAGGAACCGGTGATCGGGATCGGGCCGAATGCCGAGGGTCGCGGGGCAGTGGACATTGTCACCAAGGGCAACACCATCGCTGAACTGACCGCCGACAGTGCGGGCGCCGGTTACTTCTTCCTCGCCGACACTTCCGGCAAGATCGGGCTCGACGCCGAGGGCTCCGCCCCGGAATCGCTTGGCGGCGCCATCACTGCCTTCAACGGCGACAAGGTGGTGGCAACCCTCGGTTCGGCTGCGGATGGCGGAGGCCTCGTCGCCGTCCATGGCGAGCCGGGTCCGCTGGCGCAGATGCGAACCAGCCAGGGCGGCGGCGGCGAGATCGTCGTTCGCAATTCGAAAAAGCTGGTCGCGGCCGGCCTCACCGCTGGAGACGGGGCAGGCGCGGTGATCGTCAACGACGGCAGCGGCGCTGCCATTGCCAAGATGGAGATGACCGCGGACGGCCGCCCGCAGGTGATCGTCACCGGTCCCGGCGGCAACGAGATCTATGCCGTCATGTCCAAGGATCCCGAGGGCGGCGGCGGCATCCTCCAGGCCAGCAATGGCGGGGGCGCAGTCGGCACGCTGATGGCGACCAAGTCCGGTGGCGGCTATCTGCAGATCATCAGTTCCGGCGGCGCCACGGCCGTGGAAGCCGGAGCCAATTCCGAGGGCGTCGGCGTCGTCCGCGTGGGGCCGCGCTTCAAGTGCGCCGCGGGCGGCATGGGCCTGCAGATCCCCGACTGCATCGTCGGGTTGCCCTAGGCCTGCTCGTCGGGCGTTGGCCTGTTCGCGCTAGTTGAGGAGGGGTGAATGCGAAAGGCCCCTTTTTGGACAGTCAGGCTCAAGCCTGGGACCCTGGCGGAGGTAATGGAAGCCGGGCGGGCTCACGTTGCCGCAAGCAGAGCAGAGCCCGGTTGCCTCTCCTTTGACTTCTACGCCGGCATAGACGGCAGCGACACGTTTGTCTCAGGAGAACAGTATGTCGGGGCCGCCGCGCATCAGTTGCACCAGGAGACACCGTACTTCAAGGCGTTCATCGCCTTTCTGGCTGGCGGAATGCAGGCGCCGGAAATGGATTGGTGCGAGCCGCCGGATGAGGAGCATCCGGCTCGGTGAGCCCCTTTGAATGGCTCAATCCAACGCATGGACGGCGCCCTCATAGGCAGGCGGAAATCTGCGCCATCAGGTCGGTGCAGCAAGTGGAGTGACACTCCAGCCGGCGGAGCTGGTTGCCATCATGCTGAATACCAGCTCTCGGTGCCGTTCACCCGCCGCTCAAGTGGGCACCGACCAGTTCCTGCGGTTGGATGGAGGCCGGGGCCGGGCTCAGATCGGCCCCCTCCAAGGACGATCTCACCTTCGACAGGGAGGTCTCCGATGGCTGGTGCGTGCTGATCCCGGCGGGCACCTGGCACAACGTCACCAATACCGGTGACGAACCCATGCAGCTCTATGTCATTTATGCTCCGGCCCATCACAAGCCCGGCAAGATCCACAGGACCGCGACGGAGGCCGCTGCCGACAGGGATGATGAGCCAGCGGAGTGGTCGGTTCAGCCAAGCGGCACGGCGGCGGACCAGCACGCGTGACCGCCGATCCCGGCCAACCTCGGAGCCTGCGACCGCCTTGACGCGAGCGGCAAGGACGCACGTCCCGACTCCGGCCCTTGTGAGGTGGCACCTGAATGACGGCACCAGGGAGGGACTGCCGACCTGACGCGTCCACCTCCGGACCCCTCACTGCCATCACCGGCGGGGAGCACCTACGACCACGGTATGCGGTCCCCCGACCCCACCGATTCCGGTCGGTTCGCCATTAGGCTTTGCCCGCCTGGGTTCGACGCCGACTGCGGAACCTTCCCCTTGGAGGCTGGTTGCTCCGGGCGTCCTGGAGGAAGCGCATGCTGGTCTCTCGTGCCCCCTCGCTTCTGGACCACATTGAGGAGCAGCGATGCTGACAAGGCTGCTGCAAAACGCTCTTTTGGTCGCTTTCATCATGGCGGGTGGGGGGTACTCCGGCCCGGCAGGTGCGCAGTATGTCGAGAACAGCGGCGCCGCCGAACGAGCATACCTCGTAGGGGTGCTCATCCACATCGCCCGTCCGGTCCTCGAGGCGACGAGCCGCGGAGAGCTGCACAAACTCCTGCCGACCCACGAATGGGAGAAGCGGCGCGCCGCCTGGACCCACTACGAGGCCTTTGCCCGCACCTTGGCGGGGATCGCTCCCTGGCTTGAGCTGGGCCCGGACGATACCAGCGAGGGCCGGGAGCGCGCCCAGTTCATCGAACTCGCCCGACAGGCCCTGATCAACGCCACCGATCCCGCATCGCCGGACTACATGAACTTCGGCCAGGTCCCCGACCAGCCGCTGGTGGAATCCGCCTATCTCGCCTCCGCCCTCCTTGCCGCGCCGACCCAGTTGTGGGAGCCACTCACCAGGGAGCAGCGCAAGAACGTCGCCGATGCGCTGCGGGTTTCTCGAACCGTGCCACTCAGCCACGACAACCACTGGGTGCTGTTCCCCGCCCTGATCGAGTCGGCGCTTTGGAAGCTCACCGGAGATGTCCAGTTCGCCGCGATAGAGCGCGCCGTGTGGCTGTTCGAGAACGAATGGTACCTGGGCGACGGCATCTATGGCGACGGGGCTGAGTTCCACGCCGACTACTACAACTCATACGTTATCCATCCGATGCTGCTGCAGGTCCTCAAGGTGGCAAAGGAGAAAGGCCACCCCGGGGCCGAGAAATCGCTGCGCGTCGCGCTCGAACGCGCGGGGCGCTACGCCACCATCCTGGAGCGCCTGATTGCGCCCGATGGCAGTTTTCCCGTGATGGGGCGCTCTTCGGCTTATCGCTTTGCGGCGTTCTATCACCTGGCCTACATGGCGTTGGCCTGGGGCCTGCCAAAGACCTTGGAGCCCGGCGCTGTCCGTGCCGGCATCACCGCGGTGGTCCGCCGCATAATGGAAGCGCCCCGGACGTTCGACGAGGGGGGCTGGCTGCAGATTGGCGCCGTGGGACACTAGCCGGGGTTGCAGGAGCCCTACAACGCAACCGGCTCGCTCTATGTGGCGCTCACCGGCCTCGTGCACCTGGGGCTGCCGCCCGATGACCCGTTCTGGACCGCCCCCGATGCGCCCTGGACGCAGAAGCGCATCTGGGCCGGAGAGGACGTGCCGCGCGACACTTCGCTTGACTAGACCGGCAGGGACATCGCCGACAGGGAGGCATAGATGATGGGCATCTCAGCAACAGACCGCGTGACTGAGCACTGGCAGCGCCTGATCGTCTGGGTCGCGGCCGCGATGTTCGCCCTGATGTTCGCCGGGACAACGCTCGCCCAAGTCCCCGAGCCGACAGAGGTCCGCGTTACCCTTCCCCTGATGGACAACTGGCACTTCGTGCAGGATGACCAACTCAGCGAGAAGGACGCCCTCAGGGGCAGCAGTTCGGGCTGGCAAACGGTCGACCTGCCGCACACATGGAACGCCAAGGATGCGGCGAGCCTCAAGGCCGAAGGCTACAAGCGCGGCGTCGGTTGGTACCGGCTGGAGTTCGACACCCCCACCGAAGGCGCGCGCCACTGGCTCGAGTTCGGTGCTGCCAGCCTTCTCGCCGATGTCTGGCTGAACGGCCGGTACCTCGGCCAGCACAAGGGCGGTTTCACGGTTTTTCGTTTCGATGTGACCGACGACCTCAGGGAGAATGGATCAAACGAACTCTTGGTCAAGGTGGACAACACTGCCCCCAAGAACGATGCGGCTCCCACGGCCATCCCCCCGATGCGCGGCGACTTCAACGTGTCGGGTGGGCTGTACCGCTACGTGGCCCTGGTCTCCACTCCCGACGTTGCCTCCTTCGCCCTCGATGACATGGGCGGCCCGGGAATCTACGCGACCACGACCGCCATCTCCGACGCCGCAGCGACGGTGGAGGTTCGCGCCAAGCTGTCCCGGGCCGGCGAGAAGGAGGTCCAGCCGTATGTCGAGCCCGCGAGCAGCCCTTATCGCGTACGCTTCGAGTTGCTGGATACCGACGGCAGGAGTGCCGCGCGCGCTGAGGAGCCGACGACGCTCACACCGGGCGAGCACGCCGAAGTGACGGGCAGGCTCGAGGTCGACAAGCCCCACCTGTGGCAGGGGGTCGACGATCCGCATCTCTATAGGCTGGTGGCGACGCTGGTGCGGGAAGATGGAACGACGATCGATGAGGTGGTGCAGCATTTCGGCATCCGCCAGATGCGTTTCGATCCGAAGGAGGGCCTGTTCCTGAACGGCCGGCATATAGGCCGGCTCAATGGCGTCGGAATGCACCAGGATTTGCTTGGCAAGGCTTGGGCGATCACTGACGCCGACACGGACAATTCGCTGGCTCTGATCCGGGAGATGGGTGCCAACGCCGTGCGCTTCGCCCACTACCCCTACAGCCAGCACACCTACGAGCGCGCCAGCGAGCTCGGGCTCATCGCATGGGCGGAGGCGGCCTTCGGCATCTACACCAGAGTGAAGCGGTGCGCGAAAGAAGACCCGACGCCGGAATTCGCGGCGAGCGCCAAGGAACAGCTCCAGGAACTCATCCGACAGAACTACAACCACGCCTCCATTGCCACGTGGGCGATCGGGAACGAATCGACGCAGGGCCAGCTCAACTGCTCCGATCCGTACGACAACGTGACGCCGCTCCTGCATCAGATGCAGGAGACGGCCAAGGAGGAGGATCCGAGCCGGCCCACCGTCTACGCCGAGTACCCCCACCCCGTCGAGCGTTCCGGCCCGTTCGCTACTGAGGGTATAACCGACCTCTTCGCCACCAACCGCTACTTCCTCTGGTACACGCCCGAGTTCGCGGATTTCTCGCCCCTGCTCGACTCCACGCTCGCGAGAACCCCCGACCAGCCGCTCGCAGTGAGCGAGTACGGCGCCGGGGCAGCCCTGTCACATCACACCGACAATCCGCTCGGCGGGTATCCCGACCGCCGCAGCGCACCGGTTGGCCAGGTTGCCTACCAGCCGGAGGAATATGCCGCCTTCGTCCATGAGGAGAACTACCGCGTTATCGCCAGCAAGCCCTACCTCTGGGGCAGTTTCGTGTGGGACATGTTCGACTTCGGGTCCGACCACCGCAACGAAGGGGATGTGCTGGGGGTGAACACGAAGGGGCTCGTCGCCTTCGATCATCGGACCCGCAAGGACCCCTTCTACTTCTACCAGGCAAACTGGAGCATTCTCCCGGTCACCCACATCGTGGGCCACCGATATACCGACCGGGCCTACCCCGTGGTGGACGTCAAGGTCTACAGCAACGCCAGCTCGGTCGAGCTGTCGGTCAACGACAAGCCGGTCGGAAAGCTCGAAGCCGCCCAGTGCGAACAGCGGACGTGCGTGTTCAAGAACGTGACCCTGCAGCGCGGCGTCAACCGCGTGACAGCCATCGGGCAGCACGCGGGCGGTGAGGTAAGGGACGTGGTGGATTGGTCGCTGAACTCCAGCGACGTCAACATCGCCGCCGGCCGGCTGGCCAGCGGCCTCGTCGACTCGACCGGCGCGCATTTCGGTTCGGACAACTTCTTCTCGGGCGGGAATTTCGGTCCTTCCGCGCGAGAAACGACCGCCATCGACGTGTTCGCACAGCAGGGTGACGACACCCAGGCGCAGCAGATCGCGGACGGCTTGCTCTATCTCTACTATCGCCTAGGGACGTTCAGCTACGAGATTCCCATCGCCGACGGCCATTACGAAGTGACCCTCGGCTTCATCGAACCGAACACCGCCCGCCAGCCGGGAGAACGGGTCTTCGACGTCATAGCAAATGGCAAGACGGCCCTCGATCACTTCGACGTCGTCAAGACAGCAGGCGGCCCCCGCCTTCCCACGACCCGGACCTTCCCGGTCGAGGTGACTGACGGCCAGCTTAGCCTGGAATTCCGGCCTTCCGCTGGGGAAGCGATCGTCTCCAACATCAGGGTCAAGGCGATAGGGGGGGCTGCGGCCGCGCTCGCGGCCGCTCCCAAGGCGGAGGCCAAGCCAAGCGGCAAGCCCGAGCTCCCCGGCGGCGGGCCAAGTCCCGAAGCGGTGCTGCGAACCATCCGGCACGTGGCGGACTGGGCACTGGAGAACCCTGCTTCTTATGAGCCGGGGAGTTGGATCATGGCGCCCCTCTATGACGGCCTGCTCGACGCCAGCCTCGCCACCGGAGATCCGCGTTACCTCGCGCCAGTGGTCCGCGCCGGCCGCTGCCTGGATTTCACCACCGGTTCGCGGACCTACCACGCCGACGGTCAGGCGGCCGGCCGCGTGTGGCTGCGCCTCTATCAGATGTCCGACCCGAAGGATCCTGCCCTGCTGGAGCCATGGACGAAGCTGTTCGACCAGATCGTGCAGAACCCGATCACCCAGGAATGGGTTTTCGGGGAGGAGCCACCGTATGGCCGGAGCGTCACCGACCGTTGGGTCTGGGCGGACGCGCTCTACATGTCGCCGCCCACTATCCTGGCGCTCTTCGATGCCACCGGAAACAAGCGCTACCTGCAGTTCATGGACGACGAGTTCCGGTTCGCCTACGAGATTCTGTTCGATCCCGAGGCGAACCTCTTCTACCGCGACTCAAGGTTCGTCGGCGAGCGCACCCCGGCCGGACGGAAGGTGTTCTGGGCTCGCGCCAACGGCTGGGTGCTGGCCGGTCTCGCGCTCGTGCTCGAGCTTCTGCCCGACGACTATCCGAGCCGCCCGTTCTATGTGGACTTGTTCCAGAAGATGAGCCGCGCTATCGCGGATGCCCAGCAGCCCGACGGGTTCTGGAACCCCAGCCTGCTCGACGCCACCCACGTGCCGCTGCCCGAAGCAAGCGCGACCGGTCTCTTCGTCCGGGCCTTCGCGTCGGGCATCCGCCAGGGGCTTCTGGACGCGGCGACCTACTGGCCCCTGGTGCAGCGTGGCTGGAATGCACTGGGTAGCGCCATCCGCCCGGACGGCGAGGTGTACCTGGTGCAGCCCCCCGCCCCCGAGCCGAGGGTATTCAACCCTGCCTCCAGCGTGCCCTATGGCACCGGCGCGGTGCTCGGCGCGGGGGTGGAGATCCTCCGGACGCTCGGAGAGATGCCGAAGGGCGAACCGGCCGCCCTGCTGCAGATGGCCAAACGGCAGGCGGGCAACGCCGGCGACCTTTGGGAGTGGGACGGCAGCCCCTGCGGCCAGGGCCAGACCTCGCAGCCCGAAGCCGCGGGCGAAACGCCATGAACTCCGCATTCAACTGCCATCCGGTCACCAGCGTTTCGCGGCTTCACGCGAAGCCATGCAGTTGATGCAGACGAGGGCGTCATTCGGACGAAAGAGCCGCATCGAACTACCAGTGGACCTCGACGGCTGTCGGGAGGCACCATGAGCACTTCCGAAAATGCCGGAGTTCCGGAACGGCAGGGTGGCGCCTCGCCGTTCGGGCCGTTTCGCCATCCTGCCTATTCGGTGATCTGGATTGCGACCGTTGTCGCCAATACGGGCAGTTGGATGTATGCCGCCGCGGCGGGCTGGCTCATGACGAGTCTCGATCCCAGCCCCTTGATGGTGTCGTTGGTGCAGGTTGCCGACACCCTGCCCATGCTGTTCCTGGCGATACCGGCGGGAGCGCTGGCCGACATCATCGACAAGCGCCGCCTGCTGATCGCAGTGGAAATCTGCATCGCGCTTTGCTCAAGCATCTTTGCGGTCCTGGTCTGGTTCCAGGTCGTTACTGCACCGATCCTGCTGGCGTTCATGTTCGCGATCGGAGCGGGTGCGGCGGTGACGGCTCCTTCCTGGCAGTCGATCGTACCCATGCTGGTCCCCAAGCCGGACCTGCCCGCCGCCGTCGCCGCAAACAGCGTCGGCGTCAACATCAGTCGTGCCATAGGTCCCGCGTTGGGGGGCGCACTGATCGCGTTCTTCGGCATCGCCGCGCCCTTCGGCATGAACGGCGTCAGCAACGTCGGCACCATCGGGGCGCTGTGGTGGTGGCGACCCCCGCAAAAGCCGCCCTCCAGGCTTCCCGCGGAGAACTTCCTCGGGGCCGTGCGCATCGGCATACGGCACGCACGCGCAAATCCGCCGTTGCGGGCGACGTTGGTACGGGTGCTAGCATTCTTCCCCTTCGGCAGCGCTTATTGGGCGCTGCTGCCGCTGGTCTCGCGCACGCAGATAGAGGGCGGCCCTGAACTCTACGGCATCCTGCTGGGCGCCATCGGTGCCGGAGCCATTGCCGGCGCCGGCTTCATGCATCGGATACGGACGGCGCTGGGGGCGGACGGGCTTGTCGCGGCCGGTACCATCGGCACCGCCGTTGCCCTCGTCCTCTACGGCGTCGCCCACCAGCCATGGACAGCGATCGTCGCCAGTCTCCTGGCCGGCATGTCCTGGATCGCCGTTCTGGCGAGCCTCAACGTTTCCGCCCAGGTCGCCCTGCCGAATTGGGTGCGCGGTCGCGGGCTCGCCATCTACGTGACGTTCATGTTCGGCGGCCTTGCCTTTGGAAGCGCGATCTGGGGCGAGCTCGCCGGGCTGATCGGGCTGGCCGGGGCGCACTTCCTCGCTGCAGCTGGCTGCCTCGTCTTCGCCGTGCTGACCTGGCGCTGGAAGCTGCAGACCGGCGCCGCGCTCGACTTCATGCCATCGATGCACTGGCCGGCGCCGATCGTCGCGTTGGACGTCCAGGGCGACCGCGGACCGGTGCTGGTGACGGTCGAGTATCACGTAGCGGAGGGGAGCCGAGGGAAGTTCGTCGCTGGAATGCAACGCATCGGCCGCGAGCGCCAAAGGGACGGAGCCTACGGCTGGGGCGTGTTCGAGGACGTCGCGACCCCGGGACGCTTCCTCGAGATCTTTCAGCTCGAATCCTGGGTGGAGCACATGCGCCAGCACGCGCGCGTCACCAACGCCGACCGGGTGATCGAGGAGAAGCTCCAAGCCATCCTATCCGAACCCGCCAGGGTGAGCCATTTGGTGTCCCCCGACGGCGAGGACGGCAATGAGCTCAGCGAAGACGTAGAGGGACCCGACATCGCCGGAGCCGGGCCGTCGCAGCGCGGTGGCTCATCGTCGCGATGAAGGTGCCCCGACTGGTTTCAAAATGGGGTAGGGCGCAGGAAAGTTGGCACTGTCCTCGCTACCCATGCCGAGCCAGCCTGTGCCACGATCAGCGAACCGGAACCGTGCGGAAATGACGGCTCCTCGAGGGGGCGATCTGCGAAACTCGGCATGATGCGAACGGGAGGCGAGCGCCTCCCGTTCGGCCGGCAGGCGCTCCGATCACCGGTTCAGATGCCGATGGTCACCTGATCGTTCACCGTCAGGACACCCGGTGCTCGCCAGGCCGCCTGTTCGGCCTCCATGCGTTCGGTCCAGGACCTGACCTTCCCGCGAAGCGTCACCCGGCCTACCGACACCAAGCCATTGCCGACTACAAGAAGACGTGTGGCGCCGGCGAGGCCGTGGCAACGGCCGCCGGTCACTGCACCGATCGGACCCAGAGTCACTACGGGCGCTTCGAGCACGGAAGGCGCCGCACGGAACTGCTGGACGTCGCTGCCAGACGTAGGCCGCAGCTCGGCAATATTGCGCGAGCGAGAACCCTGTCAGATACCCGTGGGGCAGCCAACAACCCCTAGCTTCCGGTATCATCCCCTGGGAGCGACTTGCGGGTGCGGTCGACGAGACAGCTCGGCCACGCTGGGGCCACCACCCCGTCGGCGGGCGCGAGACACCTTAGCGGGACGGTCACGACTTGGTCGAGGTCCTGATGGGGTTCAGCTCGCCGTAGTCCGCGCGCAGCTTGGCCGTGATAAGCATCTCAGCAACCTGCTCCTCCACCGAATTGGTCTTGGAAAGCACGAGGTCAGCTTCTTCCGGGGTGATGTGCACGGCGCCGTAGCGGTCGGCCACCTCGGTGGGCTTGTGGCCCAGCAGGCGCAGTCGGATGCGTCGGGGGATCCCAGCCTCGTCGTACCACGTGGCACGAGTATGCCGACCGCCGTAGAGCGTCAGAGCATCCCGGGCAAAGCCGAACTTGGTCTTGATATACTGCCAGCTCTTGCTGGACTCGTGTCCCCACATTTCGCGTCCGGACTTCTTGTGGACGTATACTTTCCACTCGGGGAAGAGCCGGTCTTCGCCGGCGGCGATCAGGCATTCCCGCCGCTCCAGAAAACCCAGATCGATCAGCAGGCGAGGTATCGGCACGAGCCGTGCGGAGGCCGCCTTCTTGACCTTGTTCTCGCCCTAGGCCCGCTCAGACTTCGATCGGTAATCCAGGTACCAGACCCCTTCGATGAACGCGAAGTTGCTGGTTCGCGTGCGGCCAATCTCGGAGGGGCGAACACCGGCGAAAAAGATCAATAGATAGGCCCAGTAGAGGTGCGACTGAACGAAGGCATTGCCGGGCTCCCAGTGCCAGGCGGCCGACTGGCAGCCGGTGAAGAGCGGCAGCGAGAAGAGCTTGATGATCTCCGCGGGCTGCCAGGCGTCACGCTGCTGCTCCCCCGCATTGCCGGCGCTGACCAGGGTGAAGGCATAGTCCGGACCGTTGTAAAGGCCCTTCTTCCGCGCCCATGCGAAGAACGAGTGCAGGCAGCGGTGCCAGCCGTTCTTGAGGCGTGTCCTGGACACGCGCCGCAGCCCCGCCCAGCCGTGTTCCTCGGCATATTGCCAGCGGCAGAAGAGGGTGCCGCGATGCGTTCCGGGGACGCCCGTCGGGTGCGGAACGTCGGGAAGGGCGTTCTCCACCCGCATGAAGTCGCCTTCGCCGAGCGAGGTCATGGGACGATCGCCCAGAAAATCCACGAGGAAATCGAGGACGATGCCGGCGTCCTCTTCGGCCCGCCCGTCGCCGTCGCTGGTCCGCCGCTGTTCGAGGTAGAGCCGCCGTGCCTCGGAGAGCAGGACGCCGGAGCCGGCAGGTTCCGGGTTTGCCTCCTGACCTGCCGCGGCAATGGGGGAAAACGGCGCCAGCTCGGAAACTGCGGTCGGCAGGGCGCGGCCGGGTGGGCTGGGCGCCCGCGTGGGCGTGCGCACCGTATCTTCCTCGACCCGGATGTTGCCGTTGCAGAAGACGACCCAGCTACGCCAGAAATCGGCCGGCTCGGTGGTCAGCGGATGGTTGCGCGCCCTGGCCTCGTCGATGAGGCGACTGACGAGAAGTTCCAGACTGCGGCGCTCGACCAAGGTCTCGGCATCAGCGCTGGCCTGCATGTTGTAGCGGCGCATCTGCTCCATAAGCGTTCTGGCGCGGCTCACGATATCGGGCTGAATTTCGTACTCGGACACCAACGCAAGCACCCTCGACATGCGCCTGACGGCGAGGTGGTAGTCGCCGGTGCGCAGCGAGAGCCGGATGTGGCTCCGGTTCGTTGCAGCCGCAGCTACGGCACCCGCGAATCTCTTCTGGAACCAGAATCGCCCGTCTTTCCGGGTGATGTAAGCCGCCGTGCCACGGCCGGAATCTCTCGCGTCTGGACGGTGTCACATCGCGGTGACACGTATCCGGCGTGGCGCCTACCACTTTGCGGCAAACCCCAGGATTTCCGTGGCTTTTAGGTGTCGGTGCAAATTGGTAGCGGAGGTCCGCTACCGCCATACCCCCCGACCGGCGATCCCGGTGAAAATCGAGGTATAGCGCTGGTAGCAAACGTCCCCTCTTGGGCGATATCGCTGATTTAGTCGGCGCCGCGTTCGGTTGCATGAACGGCGCGTCTGGTGGTCGGTGCGGCCGAGAGCGGTGCAGGCGGAGCCGCCGGGTTCGCTTGGCCTACACGAACGCTCTCATTGGTCTGAGCTTGGCAAGCTTACTGAGGTTCTAGGCGGATGCGGCGCGCAAGAACTCGTCGCGGCGAAACATGGTCCGCGCAGTTGGAAGCCATCGAGCCGGGGATGCGCTTAGACTGGGTGAAGAGCATCCCGACCTTCTCGCGCCGATTCCGCGAGCGTTCATAGGCGCGTGTTGGCCCAAGGCACGGGGCCGCGTCGCGGGTACCGAGCCCTGTTTGTTCGCGTCAGCGGCGATCAAGCTGGCATCAACCGCAAGCCTTTCCCGCCGACCAGACCTTCGCGCAGACACCGCTCCACCGCCGTCTCGAACAGGTGCTGGAGGATATCGCTCTGCCGGAAGGGTCCGTGCAGATTGCGAAGAAAGTCGAGTTGTCAGGCACCTTGCCTCCGAAGCTGCCGGGCTCAAGCAGGGAACTATGCCTTCGCGGGACGGCTTCGGGTAAGGCGGGCCTGCAACAGTACGACGGCCAGCAGGAACAGGCCGCGCACCACGGACTGCCAGGCAGCCGACAGCGAGATCCAGCCCTTGCCGTTCTCGAAGTTGAGCACGTTGAACAGGGTGCCTAGCAGCAGGACGCCGGCCAAGGTTGTCAGGACGGAGCCGCTACCCCCCGTCAGCAGGGTGCCACCGACCACTACCGCCGCGATGGCGAACAGCTCCCACCCGACACCCTCCGTCGGCTGCCCGGCGAAGCCCACGGCGGCGAGCAACACTCCGGCCAAGCCGGCCAGACCCCCGCTCACGACATAAACCAGCAGGGTAACCCGAGCGACGGGCAGGCCCATGAGCCGCGAAGCATCCTCGCCCCCGCCGATGGCCAGCACCGTGCGGCCGGTACTGGTGTAGTTGAGGATGACGGAGCCGAGCGCATAGGCGACGATGGCGATGGCTGTCGGGATCGGCACGATCCAGATCGTGCCCATGCCGAGCTGAGGAAACCCGCTTGCCGGGTTGATCGGCACCGATGTCTGGTTGGAGAGCAGCAGCGCGGTCCCGCTGGCCGCGAGCAGCGTACACAAGGTGGCGATGAACGGCATGATGTTCGCGCGGGTGACGAGCAGGCCGTTGATGACGCCGACCACCAGCCCGACCCCGACCCCGGCTGCAACCCCCGGGGCCAGGCCGTAGCGGCTGCCGAGCGCTGCGGCGACGCTGCCCAGCGCTGCGGTGGAACCGACGCTGAGGTCGATGCCGCCGGTCATGATGACGAAGCACATGCCTAGCGCAATCAGCGCGAACATTGCGTTGTATCGGACCACGGTGGTGACGTTGAACGCGCTGAGGAAGTTGTCGTAGCGCGACCAGCCGAACAGGATCAGCGCGGCGAGCGCGATCAGCACGCCATAGGTACCCACCATACGGGCGAGCCGGGCGCGGTTCATGCTCGCCTCTGCTGCTGCAGCCAGACGGCAAGCGCGATGATCGCCGCCTTGACGATCAGGGCCGCTGCATCGGGCACGCCGTTGGCAAGCAGGGTGTAGCGGACGAGTTGGATGGTGAGCGCACCAAGCAGCGTGCCGAGGATGGTGGCGCGTCCGCCAATCAGAAGGGTGCCGCCCACGGCGACCGCCGCAATGGCATCGAGCTCCATGCCAAGCCCCACCAAGTTGGCGTCGCTGGCAGAATTGATGGCAATGACCACGAGCCCGGCGATGCCCGCGCAAAAGCCGGAAATGGCATAGACGGCCAGCTTGGTGCGTCTGACCGCGATGCCGGCGAGTTCTGCCGCCCGCTCGTTGCCGCCGGTGGCGAGGATCGAGCGGCCGAAATGCGTGCGTCGCAGCATCCAGGCCGCCGCCAGCACGAGGACGAGCATGACGATCACCTGCACCGGGATACCGAACGGCCGCCCCAAGCCGATCCACTGGAACTCGGGAACCCGGAAGACCTGCAGGTTGGAGTTGGTCATCGCCTGCGCGACGCCGCGGCCGGCAATGAACAGCACCAGCGTGGCGACGATCGGCTGGATGCGGAATTGCGCCACCAGCCATCCGTTGAACAGCCCACACAGCGTCGCGACCAGGACCGCTGCGACCATCGCAACGGCGACGCCTATGGCGACGTTGCCCCCGAAGATCGGGCTCAGGAAGATCAGCGGCGCCAGCGCCCCGGCGATCGCCATGATTGAGCCGACCGATAGGTCGATACCGCCGGTGGCGATCACCAGTGTCATGCCGACGGCGACGATGACAATGGTGCAGACCTGCGTGAGGTTGACGTTCAGGGTCTGCAGCGTCGCGAAGTTGCGAGTGAAGATCAGGTTGAAGACGATAAGCAGAACAAGCGCGATCAGCGTGCCGTAGCGGCCGAGGAAACTGGCGAGATCGAAGCTGTCGAACGCCCGGCGCGGTGCGAGGTCGGTCACGGTGCGGCCTCCTGATGCACGACGTGACCCTGCGCCATCGCCGCGACGATCGCTTCCTCGGTGATGGCGTTGCCCTCCAGTTCGGCGACCGTCCGGCCTTCGCGCAGCACGAACACCCGGTCGGCACCCTCGGCGACCTCCTCGAGCTCGGATGAAATCATCAGTACCGTGAGCCCGCTGTCCGAGAGCGAGCGGATGAGGCGCTGGATCTCGCCCTTGGCCCCGACGTCGATGCCACGGGTCGGCTCGTCCAGGATCAGGATGTCAGGGTTCATAGCCAGCCAGCGGGCAAGCAACACCTTCTGCTGGTTGCCGCCCGAGAGTTCGCGGATCTTCTGCGCCGGCCCCGAGCACTTGATGCCGAGCTCCCGGATGAAGCGTTCAACAATCTCCCGCTGTTTCTGCTCGTCAACGACGCCCCTGGAGCTGATGCGTGGCAGGAGCGCCAGGGTGAGATTCTCGGCCACGCTGAGGTCGGGCACGATACCCTCGAGCTTCCGGTCCTCGGTCACGAAGCCGAGTCCCGATTCGATCGCGTCGCGCGGATGCGTCGGGGTGTACGGCTGCTGCCGTAGCGTCATGCTGCCGGAAGTGGAGGTGTCGGCGCCGAAGACGACGCGGGCGGTTTCCGTGCGGCCGGCCCCGAGCAGTCCCGCAAAGCCGGCGATCTCGCCGCGCCGCAAATGGAAGCTGACATCGCGTACGGCCTGTCCGGCGGCCAGCGACTGCGCTTCGAGGACCACGTCGCCGTGGCCTTCGACCGGTGGTCGGCTGAAGGCCGTCGCGTGGCCTTCCGTCCCCGAAACGTCGCGCCCCAGCATCTGCGAGACGAGTTCGAGCTTGCTGATCTCGGCCATGTCGGCGCTGCGCACCGTGCGGCCGTCGCGCATGATGGTGACGCGATCGCAGATCTCGTAAAGCTCGTCGAGCTTGTGCGAGACGAAGATCACCGAGACGCCGTCGGCCTTCAGCTGGCGCACGACGTTGAACAGTACTTCGACCTCCTTCTCGTCGAGCGAGGAGGTGGGTTCGTCCATAATCACCAGGCGCGCCGAGAAGCCGATGGCACGGGCAATTGCCACCATTTGCTGCGTGGCGGTGGAAAAATCCATGAGCGGTCGACGCACGTCGAGGCGGACGCTGAAGCGGCTGAGCAGCCGCTCGGCCTCCTCATGCATGGCACGCCAGTCGAGCAGGCCGAAGCGGCGCTTCTCGCGCCCCAGGCAAACGTTCTCTGTGACGCTGCGCAGCGGTACGAGGTTGATCTCCTGATAGATCGTACTAATGCCGCTCGCCTGTGCCTGTTGCGGCGAGCCAACCTCGAACGGGCGCCCGAGAAAGCTCACCTCACCGGCGTCGCGCTTGTGGTAGCCGGTCAGCACCTTGATGAGGGTGGATTTGCCCGCGCCGTTCTGTCCGACCAGCGCGTGCACCTCCCCCGGCTGGACCTCGAGCGATGCATCGCTCAGCGCCGGGATTCCCGCGAACCGCTTGTGGATTCCACGCATCGCGAGCAGCAGGTCGTCGCCCATGATCGGTTCGTCCTCCCCCTGCTGGCATCGTAGTGGAGGCCACCGGCTACTGTCAGCCGGCGGCCCCAGCTACGTTAGTATGCAGTGTCGAGCAGATCCTTGGCGTTGTCCGGCGTGTAGATCTGGTCGGGGTTGATGATCACCGGCGGGATCGTTTCGCCATTCGCATACGCCACTGCCGTGTCGAACGCCTTGGGTCCAAAGCGCGGATTGCACTCCACCACGCACTCGATCTTGCCGTCGACGACCAACTGCACGGCCTCGCGCCCGCCATCGATCGAAAACACCAGGCAGTCGTCCCGGCCCGCCTTGCGGCCGGCGGCTTCGAGCGCGGCAATCGCCCCGATCGCCATCTCGTCATTATGGGCATAGATGACATTGGCTTCCGGGTGCGCCTGCAGCAGCGTCTCTGCCACCTGCCGGCCCTTGTCGCGGGCGAAGTCGCCCGACTGCGAGGCGACGATCGTGTAGCCCGCGTTCTTGGCAATGACGTCATCGAAGCCCTTCTTGCGGTCGTTGGCTGGCGAGGAGCCGACGGTGCCTTCGAGCTCGATGATAGTCTTCTTGTCGCCGTTCATACCGACCAGGTAGTCGGCGATGCGCTGGCCTTCCTCGATGAAGTTCGAGCCGATGAAGGTGACGTAGTCCTCGCCCGGCTTGGCTAGGTCCTGGGCCACGTTTCGGTCCAGGAGGATGACCGGTATATTGGCCCCCTTCGCGGCCATGATGGCGGGGATCAGCGGCACTTCTTCGCGGGGGGCGAGGAAGATCAGGTCGACCTGCTGCGCGACCATCGAGTTGACGTCGGCCACCTGCTTGGCGGCGGAGCCGGCGGCGTCGGTATAGACCAGCTGCCAGCCGCGCTTGGCGGCCTCGTCCTGCATGGACTTGGTCTGGGCCAGGCGCCAGGGGTTGTTGGACTCGGTCTGCGCAAAGCCGACCTTGTAGCTGTCTTTCTTGGCGAGCGGCGGGGCTGCGGCAAAGGCACGGCCGGCGAAGCTGGCAGCAGCGGCGGCCATGGCAGACGAAATCAGTAGTCGGCGACGATTGATGATCATGGTTTCCTCCCTAATCTCCTCAATGGTCAGGCACGTCTCAGGCCGGGCGGTTGGCCCTCCTGCTATCTCCGGCGGCGCCGGAATGGGGTCTAGGCCACATGACGCTCCTGCGGGCGGGTGCTGGCCGCCACCTCACCCTGAAGAATGAACCCGGCACACCGGTCACCCAGCATCATGGCGGGGGCCGCGGTGTTGCCGGCGTTGATGTTGGGGCAGGCCGACATGTCGGCGACCCGCAGGTTGTCGATGCCGCGGACTCGCATGGCCGCATCAAGCACCGCCATCCGGTCGCCGTCGGCGCCCATCCGAGCCGTGCCGGCGGGGTGGTAGTTGGTTTTCACCAGACGCTTGCAGTGTGATGTCAGCGCTTCGTCGCTGAGGTCGGCGGGATCAGGCTTCACGATTCGCGCCACTCGGTTGCCGAGGGGGCCGTTCTCGAACGCGCGCAGGAAGAACCGCTGCCCGGCGATCATCGTCTTCATGTCGTCGGGATGTTTCAGCAGGTGTGGGGAGACGATCGGCATGTCGCCAGGGTCGGCCGAACGCAGCTTCACGAAGCCACGCGACCTGGGCTTGGTGACCACCGTGGTGATGGTCACCCCGTGGGTCTTCTCCACGGCATCGAGCACGTCGCGGTCGAGGTAGATGTCGGGCACGCAGAACGCCTGGATCGAGGGCTCCGCGTCCGGCTCCAGCGGATTGACGAAAGCCCCCGCTTCGACGCCCGCCGACAGAATCTTGCCGCTGCCGAACAGCTTGAAGTGCATGCCGTGCTGGATCATCCGCCAGCCTTCGCCTTGCCCATGATATCCGTAAGGGCCGTTGAAGGTGGCGATGAGCGGCACCTCTGGGTGATCCATCAAGTTCTGACCGACGCCCGGCAGGTCGGCGACGACGGAGAGGCTGTGGCTGCGAAGCTCGTCGGGGGGGCCGATTCCGGACAACATCAGCAGCTTTGGCGTGACGAGGGCGCCTGATGAGACGATGACATCGGAGGCCGCATGCGCGATGTGCTCCCCGGAGCTGTCGCGATAGCTGACGCCGACCGCCCGTTCGCCCTCGACGATGATGCGAGCTACCGCGGCGTTCAACCTGAGCGTGAGACGCGGATTGCCACGCAGGGGCTCGATGAAGGCGTAGGCGGCGCTCGACCGTTTCCCCTGCCGGTTCATGAACTGGTAGAAGCCGACGCCGCGCTGGGTCGGGCCGTTGAAGTCGTGGTTGAAGGGCAACCCGAGGCTCTGCATGCTCTGCACGAACCAGCGGGATACGTCGTCGATGTAGCCGGGGTCGGAGACGAGCAGCGGCCCTTCGGAGTTGTGGCGCTCGTCGCAGAGCCGATTGTTGCCCTCCATGCCGCGGAAATGCGGCAGGACATGCTCCCAGTCCCAGCGCACGCCGGCATTGTTGCCGCGCAACAGCTCGTCCCACGCGTTATAGTCGGAGGGACGGCCGCGCATGTAAACCTGCGCGTTCACCGATGTGCCACCCCCCAGCACGTTGCCCTGGCTGATCTCGTGCACGCGGCCGTCGAGATGCTCCTGCGGCGTCGTGCGGTGGTACTGCATGAACTTGCTGCCGTTGATCATCTTGAAGATGCCTGGCGGCATGTCGAGAAGCGGGTGGTGGTGCGAGTGCCCGGCCTCCAGCAGCAGCACGCGGCGGCCCGCCTCGACCAGCCGCGCGGCAGCGACGCAGCCGGCGGCGCCCCCGCCGATGACGATGTGATCGAACTCGTCAGCCATCGCCGAACTCCGGCCCGGAGTCCTCGAAGGTCCCGCGGACGTATTCCCACGCGGCGCCCAGGTGGTTCTGCAGTGCCCGCTCTGCGCCATCCGGGTCGCGTTCCACGATAGCCTCGCAGATCGCGCGGTGGCTCAGGTAGTTGATGCGGTTGCGTTCCGGCGAGCGGAGCATCCGCTCCCAGTGCGGCGCCAGCCATGACGTGAACGCCTTGTGCACGGCGGGAAACGCCGGGTTGCGCGGGATGTCGTAGAGCACGGCGTGGAAGGCCACGTCGGAACTGTAGAACCGCACGGAATCCGCGATCGCCGCCTCGTTCGCGGCAAGTGCCTCTCGCAGCGCCGCGATGTCGTCCTTGCGGGCGTTGAGCGCTGCATTGCGCACCAATGCAGCTTCTAGGAACACGCGCATGTCGTAGAGGTTCTTGACGCCGCTACTCTGGCTGAGCAGGTGCGAGACCACCCCGCCGATCGCCGACAGCGCCGCATCATACCCGGGGCGGCGCACCACGGGACGGTAGCGGTGCCGGGCTTCGATCAGCCCGCGGCTCGCCAGCCGCGCGATGGCCTCGCGCACCACCGTGCGGCTGATCCCGAACTCAGCCATCAGCTCACGTTCGGCGGGCAGGAAGGCGCCGTCGGGCAGTTCACCGGCGGAAATGCGGGACTCGATCCGGTCGACGATTGCGTCGGCTGCGGCCCGCTCGGTAACGCGGGACACGACTTCCGGGCTCGGGGCGGTTTCGTCCAGCATTCTTCCTCCTCGACCCGCAGATTGATCCCGCAGATCGGATGAAAGCGCAAGAGTGTTTGTAGTTTAGTCGTACCAAGCATTGGCATGTTGACCGCAAGGTCCGGTTGCTGCTTTTCTAAAGCGATTTAGGTCAGACCAAAATGGGGTCGGTTGTGCTCGAGCAGATGCTGGCGGGAATGTGCGGGGACGGCCTGTTCGAAGGTGCCATGTTCATCGAGGGGCGTTGGACAGGCGGATACGCGTCCGGCCGTACGGAGGTCGAAAATCCCGCCAACGAATCCATTGTCGCGACGGTGCCGGAGGGTACGGCCGACGATGCGACCGCCGCGCTGGAAGCGGCGCGCCGTGCTCAGCCGGCTTGGGCCGCGCTCCCGGCTATCGAGCGCGGTAAGCTGGTCTCGGCCCTGGCCGACCTCGTGCGCGCCAATGCCGACACGCTGGCGCGGATCGTCGTCGCCGAGCAGGGCAAGCCGCTAAACCAAGCGGTGGGCGAGATCGGCGCCACCGAGAGCTTCCTGCGTTATGCTGCGGAGAACGCTCGGCGCATCGAGGGCGACATCCTCCCGTCCGATGCGCCGCAAGAGGAGGTCTGGATCCGCCGCGTGCCGCACGGCGTCGTTGTCGGCCTCACCGCCTGGAACTATCCATCCGCCCTCGCCGCCCGCAAGCTGGGGCCAGCATTGGTCGCGGGTAACGCCTTCGTGCTCAAGGCGCATGAGTTCACGCCGATTTCCGGACTGGCGCTCGCCGCGCTGGCGGAACAAGCATGCTTCCCGGCGGGTGTATTCAACGTAGTCACCGGCGTAGGCCACGTGGTCGGCGAGGCGCTGGTGACGAGCCCGCTCTCCGATCTCGTGAGCATGACCGGCAGCACCCGTGCCGGCAAGGAGATCTACCGAGCCGGAGCCGACCAGATAAAGGTGCTCCGCCTCGAGCTCGGCGGCAAGGCGCCGTTCATCGTCATGGACGACGCCGATATCGACGCCGCAGTGACGAGCGCGATGACGGCTCGCTTTACCAATTGCGGCCAGATCTGCACCTGCAACGAGCGCATGTACCTGCACGAGCGGATCGCGGACCAGTTCCTCGACAAGTTCATCACCCGCACCCGCGCCCTACGGGTGGGCGATCCGCTGACCAATCCGGACCTTGGCCCCAAGATCAGCGGGCCAGAAGTGGACAAAGTCGCCGCCATCGTCGAGGAATCCGTGGCTGCAGGCGCCGAGATGCTGCTCAAAGGCGGGCCCCTCCGCGAGGGCGAGTACGCCAGGGGACACTGGTTTGCGCCGACCGTCCTCCGGCTTCGTGACAATAGCGCGCCGGCGATGCGGCAGGAAATCTTCGGCCCAGTAGTCCCCGCCATGACCGTGGGCGGCTTCGAGGAGGCGCTGTCGCTGGCGAACGACAGCCAGTATGGGCTCTCGGCTTACATCTACACCCGCGACATGCGGAGGCTGATGCGGGCCGCGAACAAGCTCGAGTTCGGGGAGATCTACTGCAACCGGACCAATGGCGAGCTGATCCAGGGCTTCCACAATGGCTGGAAACAGTCGGGACTGGGCGGCGAGGACGGCAAGTACGGCTTCGACGGCTATCTGCGCAAGAAGACCATGTACCTCAATTGGGCCTGACTGGGGGGGGCGGGGGATGAGCACCGAGATCACCGACGTCCGCACGCAGCTCTTCCGCGTGCCGCTGCGAGAGGCAATGAGCGACGCCAGGCATGGCGCCCACACCCATTTCGAGTTGGTGACTGTGACCATCCGGCTCGCCGACGGCAGCGAGGGCACCGGCTACACCTACACCGGCGGCAAGGGTGGGCGGGCCATTCGTGCCATCATCGAGCACGAGCTGGCGCCGTTCCTCCTTGGCAAGGATGCTACCGACATTGATGGCATCTACGACGGCATGTGGTGGCACATCCACTATGTGGGACGCGGCGGGATCACGGCCTTCGCCATGTCGGCGGTGGATATCGCCATGTGGGACCTCAGGGGCAAGCGCGAGGGCAGGGCGCTCTGGCAGCTGGCCGGCGGCGCCGGCCGGATGGCCAAGGCGTATCGAGGCGGCATCGACCTCAACTTCCCACTCGAGCAGTTGCTGCGGAACGTCGAGGGCTACATCGCGGCCGGCTTCGACGCGGTGAAGATCAAGGTAGGCCAGCCGACGCTCGAGGAAGACGTGGCGCGGGTGAAAGCCGTGCGCGGGCTAATCGGCCCGGACGTCACCTTCATGGTGGACGCCAATTACGGCTTCGACGTACCGCAGGCGATCGCCGCAGCACGCGCCTTCCAGCCCTTCGACCTGCTCTGGTTCGAGGAGCCGATCGAGCCGGACAACTATCTGGGGCACGCCGAAATCGCGGACGCCACCGGCATGCCGCTGGCCATGGGCGAAAACCTCCACACCATTCACGAGTTCGGCTACGCGCTGGCGCAGTCGAAGCTCTCGTTCATCCAGCCTGATGCCAGCAATTGCGGCGGCATCACTGGCTGGCTGCGCGCCGCGGCGCTGTTCGGTCCGACCGGCATCCCGGTTTGCAGCCACGGTATGCAGGAGCTTCACGTCGGCCTCGTCGCCGGCTACCCGAGCGATGGCTGGGTCGAGGCGCACAGCTTCGACATCGATCAGTACACCACCCTGCCGCTGACCCTCGAGCAGGGCAGGGCGGTGGCCCCCGACCAGCCGGGCACCGGCGTCACCTTCGACTGGGCCAGGCTGCAGCCTCACGCCGTCACTTGAGATGCTGGCCTGCCGGAACGAAAAGGGCCGACTAAGACCGGCCCGCGTCGCGCAGGAGTCTATGCCTCGGCGAGGCGGTCGTGGACCGAGGAAGTAAAGGGCTTTCGTTGCCGGTACGATCCCGACATGACAACCGAAGCAACCGCCGTGGTAACGCCGGCGACCCCACCCAGACCATGCCTGCAATCTGGCGCGTTTTTCTCGTGCTCTGTTCGCTGATGGCCTTTGCCTCCATCTCCACTGACTTCTACCTGCCGGCGTAGGACTGGTGTTGCGGCGGCTTGGCCTCAACCGGCTGGCGCGGCTCGAGCCCAGAGCGCCGGTGATCCGCTACGAGCGCGAGCGGCCGGGCGAGATGATCCACCTTGACATCAAGAAGCTGGGCAAAATCAACGGGATCGGTCATCGCTTTCTGCCTCGGAGACCGGGCATGCACGGCAACAAGGGGCATGGCTGGGACTTCCTGCACGTCGCCGATGATGCCTCGCTGCTCGCCTATACCGAGATCCTGCCCTCCGAAGGCCAGGACGACACCACGGCCTTCCTCCATCGGGCCTTGAGCTGGTTCGGCCGACTGGGCGTCACCATCGAGCGGGTGATGACCACAACGGCTCGGCCTACCGCTCCAAACTCTTCGCGGCTGCCCTGCGATCGGCAGGCGACCGCCGAGCCGGCATGTCAGTGAACGAGTTCGTCCTGTCGAGACCGCTCTGACCCTCGACCACTGCACGAAAAGATTGCCGTATGGTCGGCCGCCGCACTGGAAGTACGCAGCGATGTCATCATTCTATCGGCTGGCCGCCGCCTGAGTGGGGTCCGGTCGGGCCTGTTGGCCGCCCTACTTGAGCACCAGTGGCCCCGGGTATGCAGCCTCCGCGTGTTGCCCCAGCGATTGCTCCAGATGCCTGAACAGGAGCAGACCCGAGCCAATTGCCAACACCGCTACGACACCTAGAGCGATCGCGATCGGACGAGTAGCGTCGGAAACCGCCGTGCCGAGGTAATAGGCGGCAAGGCCATAGATGCTGGCCCACATCACACACCCGGCAGCGTTGAACAGGAAGAACCGCCACCACCGCATGTGGTTTATTCCGGCCAGCAGCGCTGCCCAGGCCCTTAGGACGGCAACGAAGCGGCCCAAGAACACTACCCAGCCGCCCCATCGGGAGAAGAGGTAACGCCCAACCTTGATCCGACGCTCGGTGAGATGCAGCACGCGTCCGTAGCGAAGGACCAGCCCGTAGCCAAGCCGGCGCCCGATCCAGAAGCCGATATTATCACCGACGATCGCCCCGACCGTAGCAGCCACAACGATCCACCACACGTTCAGGCTGTGGGTCGTGCCAGCAAGGATCGAGGTTGCGATCAGGACCGTCTCGCCGGGAAGCGGTATGCCCATGCTTTCCAACCCCACCACAAGGGCCAGCCCAAGGTACCCATGCTGGACGACAAACTGGCTGATCTGCGATTCCATGTGCTCGCTCCGAGAAGGTTGATTCCTGCTCAACGCTGCAAGCCCACCATCGGCCGAAAGCTGCCGCCGTCGCTGATCTTGCTGGACTGATGCGCCAGCCGGAGCAACAAAAGACCCGACTTCCTACGGCCGGGCACTTTCCATCAGTAATTAAGTGGGTCGGGCATGGCCTGCCCGACCCTGGCGCGAACCTGACCGTCGCCTGCGGCCACGGCGTAGGGGATCAGCTTCGCTATGGCGAACACCCTGCTGCCCGCCTTGCCGGTGGGATCATTGTCGCTCGGTCGACCGCCCTGCCCACCGGATGGAATCGGACTTCTGACCACCGCCACTGATCCCGCCAACGGCAGCTATCGCGACGGGCGCGTAACGTCGCCGAGTGCTAGCACGACTTTTCCCAGGAGCCTCAACAGCTCAGCGGCTTCAGCCTGGTCGAGGTGTTCCAGCAATTGCGCTTGCGCTCGTATCACCGGCGGTTCGGCGCGTTCAATAATATCGGCACCGGCGTCCGTCACTGTGAGTACTCTGGACCTGCGGTCGGCTTGACTGACAACGCGGGTGACGAAGCCCTTGTCCACGAGCCGGTCCACTACGCCGCCGATGGTGGTGCGGTCGTAGACGATCGTGCTGGCGAGTGTGGCTTGATCCAGGCACGGGTTGTCCCGGATCGCAACCAGGGCGGCGTATTGGACAGAGGTCAGGTCGATTTTCGCCCTGCGCATCTCAGCATCGAAGAGGGTTGTTGAGATTTGGTGAAAGCGCCGGGCCAGATGTCCCGGACGAGAAATCAGGGACATAGGACGCTCCCCCAGAAATTGACACGCATACTGATGATCGGTACACATATCATTGTCAAGCATCGGCCGGCGCGTTCATGTCCGGTCTGCTCCACGCACTGAAAGCTAAACGAAATGACCGATCTGTACCGCAGGTCCTTCCTGCTCGGAGGCGCAAGCCTGCTCGCGACCGCAATGGCAGGTTGTGCCACCACGACGAGCTCGGTCATTCCCGTCACGGCTGCGCAGGACACGCCTGTTGCCGAGGAGTTGCATGTCACCGAAAAGCCCGTCGTCGCAAAGACGCCCAAGAGCGGCACGGCTAAGGTGCCCGTGGAAGTGGCGGAGATGTACGCGGCTGTCAATGATGACCGGTATCCGATCCGCGCGTCCAATATGGAATTGGTACTACCTAGATTCTGGCGGCAAGAAGTTGCGTATCCTACGGGCGAGGCTCCGGGCACGGTGATCGTGAATACGAACGAGCGCTACCTCTACCATGTGCACGCAGATGGCACGGCGACCCGGTACGGCGTCGGTATCGGCGCTGCCGGGTTCGCCTGGTCGGGTAGGGCTCACATCGCCTACAAGAAGGAGTGGCCGACCTGGACACCGCCATCAGATATGATCAAGCGCCAGCCTCAACTAGAGAGGTACCGCTATGGCATGGAGCCCGGGCCGGATAATCCGATGGGTCCTAGGGCGCTATACATCCACCAAGGCAACCAGGACACACTCTACCGCATCCACGGAAACCCTGACGAGCGGACGATTGGGAAGGCGATCTCTTCGGGCTGCGTTCGCATGCTGCCCCAGGATATCATCCACCTTTACGACAACGTCCGCAGTGGTTCCGCTCTGCTGGTCATATGATCAGAGATCGAACGCGACCGGTGGAGAGCTGCGTCCGGATGTATGTGGCCGGTCAGATCTCCCGAATGGCCCAAGTGCCATCGCATCTTGATCCACACAGGTAGGTCGAGCCGCACAGAGCTGAAACGTGGCTCGTGTTACCCGCGGCCAAGGCTCGAGGCGTGAACTCAACCGAGTTGTCGGCCCCATGAGGCAAACGTCGCGGGAATGCCAGCCGAGTGCTCCGCTCGCATGCGACAACTCGTCAACGGCGTAGTCGCTAGGCCCGCCGCAATTCACTGCCGCCGACTTCCTAGACGCTTCGGTTCGCCGCATATTTCTTGTTCGCCAGCCCAAGCGCGGCCGGCCTGATGGCGGGTCGAAGTGCCACCGGACCTCTCAAATGAAGCTTGAGTTCGGTCATACCTACCGGGTTATCGCGGTTGGGCCGCGCTGGAGCTGGAGGGAAAGCTCGTGTCGCCGCTTTTCTTTGGAACTAGGCCTACCCGTCTGAATTGTTTGTGCCAGCGCTCGTGCCCTAGGGTGCGTGAGGTTGCCCGACCTCTGTGAGCCAGCACCCCGGTGCTGGCGCTTTCATTTCCCGTGAAATGACGATGCCGCCGGTTCTTACGACTGCGTGGAACCTGCCGCCTACTGCAACTGTTGGATAGCAACCCGGCAACAAACAAGGTCCCGAACAGATGATCCGCACTTCAATTCTTACGTTATTGACTGCCTCTCTCCTCGCGGCGAGTCCCGCTGCCTTTGCCCAAGTCAATGTCGGCACCGACGTTACTGCCACGCAGACGGTGGACGCGAACGGCGATGGCAATGTTTCCGCCGAGGAACAGGCGGCGGCAGACGCTGCTGCGTCGGCATCCGGCGAGGCCTCAGCATCTGGTAGCGCCAGCGCCACGTTGAACATCGATGCAAACGGCGACGGAACGATCAGCGCCGAGGAAGTGACGGCAGCCAATGCCGCGATCGAAGCGAGTGGCAACGCCAACATCGTCCTTGATGCGAACGGCGACGGCACCGTGACACTCGAGGAGGCGAATGCCGCCCAGGCAGCGCTCGGGGCGGCCAGCGGCGACACGGTGGCGTGCGAAACCGGCGGACTGGCAGGGATGATGTCGGGCATGACGATGGCGGACCCCGCCAAGATCACCGCCGCGACCAACGTCCGCGTCGTTCTGGTATCGAACTGCTCCGCCGACGAAGTGACCTCGGCTCTCGCTACCGAGGGCGCCACGAACATCCGGGGCGCGCTGCAGGCGAATGGAGCCGCAGTGGCGGCGATCCAGGGCCGGGGCGCCACGATGGCTGACGTGCTTGGCGCAACCGCCGAAGGAAACACCGTCACGGTATACGTGGCGGCCCGCGCTACCGCGTCGTAGTGAAGCTCAGGACACGCTCCCTCGAGAGAGTGGAGCGTGTCCGTCTCAGTGCTGCGTGTAACCGGCAGTGAAGGGCAAGCTCAGCCCCACTTTCCCACGACGGTCGACAACCTCAACAACTCGTTGCTCGTCCATAGATGGGCCGCCTTCGTCATCAATGATGTCGCGACCCGTCCCGCGAATGTGGGGCAAGAGGCGCTCTGGGTCGGCCACCTCAACTCCCCGGTCGTCGCTGTAGATCCGATCCCCGTCTCTGACATGGATGTAAAACCTACACATAGCCATCGTCCGAAAGGCTGCCTCGCGGGGGAAACGTAGGCGAGCTGTCAGCGGTTTCAAAGCTGCCCTGTGGTAACAAAAGCGCCCCTTTGGACCTCAAAGGGGGACGGGCCACGGGCCCTTGGGCCGGGCAGCAGCTTGGCCGCCACCACACCCTCTGCTGCCCGGCTGGCCTCGCACGAAAATTGGAAGCCGGTCGCGCAGTTCTCGTAGCGCAGGCTTCAGCGAGGTGCAAATGCCCCCGGTCGGGGGTCGTCCGACGCGGGCAGCACTGACCTCATCGCGGCCGATGCCGTGTCCATCGCCCGCACCACATCCTGAAAACGGCTATGCCGCATAATCTCGGGCGCCAGATTCGCACTACGCTGTTCGAGCGAGCGGCGTTCCGCCTCAATCTCGGCAACAGCCGCCATGGCTTCGTAGATGATGTCCTCGCAGGGCTCGCCGGTCCTTCTCCGTCGTTCCAACACAGCCCGTAGACGTGCAGCCTTCGCCTGCCATTGGCCTAGGTTCTGGCCGGAGTGACCACTGCAAGTGCTTGCCTCTCCTGGCTGCGACCGACACGTTCGGCCCGTTGTCGAACCCAATCGGCAGTCCGCCTTGGCATTGGTACCTCCTTCCTTCGGTAGGAGTATCAGCCCCGGCGGACGGCGCCGTACCAACATGTGTCTACACGAAGGCGCGGTCGGGCGCCCTCGCAACCACCGGCGGTGTACCGATCCTTTCCGCGACGATGGATCGCGCGCTCAAGATCGCCTCAACCGCCTCGACTCTAGTTGGGGGAAGCTCAAGTCCCCCTCGTCGGGGATCAAGCCCTCGCCAGCAAGACCCACGCGACCACCGCTCCTAGCTCAGTTGAGCTATGGCAACCCACCACCACTAGATTGAACCTGATGAACGGTGCGGCGCCGTCTTCTGTGGCGGGAGGGCGCGTCGGACCGCTGGCACCACCACACTCATCATGGAGGCCACCATGTCCAGCTTGAAGAACCTGGCAACAGCAGCTGCATTTGTCCTCGCCGCCATTCCCTCAGCAATGGCCGACCAGCCACCGGACCGGGGCGACACTCCTGGCTTGGGCTGGGGACGGGGCGGCAGCCATTCAGTCGGGGTGCCCGGGCCTGCGGCCGGCGTCGGGCTGCCGATCCTTGCGGTGGCCGGCGGCTTGGTCTGGATATTGTCCCGCAAACGGCGCGTCGATCATCGTGGGCAATGAGACTGTTCGGGTGCGGGTATCGCCGTCCCTGGTCGGGGGACGGCGACATGAATCCAGAGACCAACTGTGAGTCTGCACGCGGGAACCCGGTCCCGTGCCAGCGACGGAGGTTTGTCTTTGATCTGACCGCTGCTCCGTCAGGGGTTGAGTTGCAACAGTGCCACCCCCTCCGACAGCTCCAGCCCTTCTGAACCTGCAATGAATGTCGAACTCAGCCCTCGGTCATGTGCCGCGTATCATCCTTTTTCCGTGGGAAAGTCTCTCCCATTTAGAGGATCGGTCCATGAACATTCGTATTGCGATTGCCACTCTCGCCCTGACCGTAGGTCTCGCCGGTGCTGCATCCGCGCAGGAGAACATCACGCTGGGCGAGCCCGGGTATGGCGGCACCGGGTGCCCCGGCGGCAGCGTCTCGGCGACCCTCAGCCCGGATGCCACTTCGCTCAGCTTGCTGTTCGACTCGTACCTAGTCGAGGCGGGCGGAGACAGCGGTAAGAAGTTCGACCGCAAGAGCTGTAACGTCGCCATCCCGGTGCATGTGCCGCAGGGCATCAGCGTCTCGGTGCTGGCAATCGACTATCGCGGCTACAACAACCTGCCCAAGGGAGCGGACTCGCAGTTCAACGTCGAGTACTTCTTCGCCGGCGCCCGAGGCCCGACCTTCGTCAAGAAGTTCAACGGGCCGCGCGACGAGGACTACCTGATCCACAACGAGCTGACCGCGCAAACCATCGTCTGGTCCAAGTGCGGTGCCGACGTGAACCTTCGAACCAACTCGTCCATCCGCGTGAACACCAAGAACAACCAGCAGGCGATGGCGACGGTGGATTCGGAGGACGTCAGCGCGGCGATCATTTACCAGCTGCAGTGGAAGCAGTGCTAATCTTGTGATGGCCAGCGGAGGGTGTCATGGCACCCTCCGCTCCGTCTCAGGAGCGCAACATGAAGCTGCCCGCCACGATTGCCGCCTTTGCCTTGCTGGTAGCGCCGGCCTTGGCTGCCCCAGCTGACGGCTGCGCTGGCATCACCACCATCCCTTCGGACGATGACACCGGCGTTTCGGTGCTGTTCAGCGAGATGCTGGTGACTCTGGAACGGCCCGCCGTTGCCTGCGACGTCTCCACGCCACTCAGCGAGATTCCGCTCGTGCCCGACACCGCAGAAGGGGCCATTCTGGCTTACTCCTCGGACTACCGCGTCGATGGACGCGAAGGCGACCGGGTGCAGCTGCGCGTCGACGAGAACGGGGTGATCCGCAACGTTGTGGCCGACGTTTCTGCCGACCCTGACCGATCGGTCATTCTCCATTCCTTCGTCACGCCCGACGGCGACGGTAAGCTCAACTCCGACATCCTGTTCCAACTGCTGGACGGCGATGAGGACAGCAACACGGAACTGACCAGCCTGGACTACGGCTTTCTCGGCTACACGACCTTGGGCCTTCAGGCCGCTTCGGTTGAGCAACTCGCATCGGCCCAGACGACCCTTGTCACACAGCTCAACACCACGGCCGGCCTGATCCTCAGTGCCAACCAGCCGCTCGAACGTGATGATCAGGTTGGGCTCCTTGGTGCGGTCGGGTCGCATACGGTCGGTCTCACCACCCACCTCAATTTGGACTACGGCCTGAGCATCGATGCAGGCGCAGCACTGTTTGAGCAATCGGTCGGCAACGCCTCCGCCAGCGGCGTCATGCTTGGGGGCAAGCTGGGCTACCTCCAGCCCGAGGACGGCGGCGCCTTCCGGTGGCTCGGCAACGTTGGTGTTGCGGCCTCGCCAGGCATGAACCTGAGCTTCTCGCGCAGCTACACGCTTTTCGGCGCGGGCGATGATTTTGCGCCGGTTGCAACGTCGGGGAATGCCACCGGCAACGGTACGATGATCGGCACCTGGCTTGAGGGTGGCGTACTGATCGCGCCTGATCCGAGCAACGAAATTATCCTCAGCGCCAGCTATGCTCGCAACTGGCTCAGCCTCGATGACGCGGGCGAGGAACAAACCGACAGCAACCCGTTCGCTGCTTCGCTGGGCAGTTCGACCTCCACATACGACACGCTCAAGGCTAAGGCCGCATGGACTACTTCCATCGCACCCAACCTCGATCTCACTGCACATGGCGCCATCGGCTACACGTTTGCGCCGGAGGAATTGGCAATCGATGTGGCCTTGGTCGGTCCGCTAACCGTTGCTGGGCAGGACGAGGCCTTTGCTGAGTATGGCGCCCGGCTCGGCTGGAGCGTGACGGACAGCACGGAGGTGGGGGCGTTCGTGTTGGGCTCGACTGGCTCGGTGACCGGCACGCACATGCAGGTTGGCACCTCACTGAGCATGAAATTCTAGCGCCCGGCAGGATCCGGCATGGAGCGAGCATTGAAGCACCTCATCGCCGCAGCAATCGCCCTCGTAGCACTCTGCGCGCCCGTTCTGGCCGCGCCTGGCCTGAAGCTGGGCAAGCCAGCTTATGGCGGCCCCGGCTGCCCGGCAGGTACTGCATCGGCCGCTGTCACTGGCGGCGGCACGCAGCTCACCGTGAAATTCAGCCGATATCGCGTGGCGGCAGGCGGGTCATCAGGCAAATCGTTCGACCGCAAGGCATGTTCGTTGGCGATCCCTGTCGCGGTACCTGCTGGATACAGCGTTGCCGTCCTGTCCGTCGATTTTTCCGGCTACACCGAGCTTCCCGCCGGAGCTTCCGCCACATTCAGGCTCGAGGAGTTCCTCCCGGGCGGCCAGGGGCCGGTCTTCAGTCGCGACGTGGCTGGCCCGAAGAAGGGCAAGTTCACCGCCTCGTCCAAGGCGGTTGCCACGGTCTGGTCAGCCTGCGGAACCTCGGTGACCATGCGCACCAATACCAGTCTTCTTGTTCGGGCGTCGGGCGGGAAATCGGCCTCCGCCTCCGTCCGCAGCCAGGACGTCAGCACGGCGATCATCTATAGGTTAAAATATCGGCAGTGCTAGCAATGGCTTGATTGTTGACCGAGCCTAATCTGACCGCCGAAGGGCGGCCCTACGTGTTCACCGACCTGCTGCGGCGCGATGGGCTCGACGCGGTGATCGCCTTCATCGAGCGGATGGGCGGCATGGCGCCCTCGCAGGCGGCGGAATAGACGCGGGGCGGCCTCGCCCGCCCCGCGCCGAGTGCGATCAGTAGAGCACGAGCTCGGGCGTGCCGTTGGCCGGCGCCGAGACGGCGACCACGCGGTTGAGGTCGACCTTGTTCTTCGTCAGCCAGGCGTCGAGGGCCGCATCGCCCTTGAGAGCGGCGCGGATCTTGTCGATATCGGCCTTCTTGGTGGTCTCCACCGAGGCGATCTGCTTGAGATCAGCATCCTTGTACATGGTCTTGGTATCGAGCACCTTGATCGACTTCGCCTTGTCCAACATGCTGAGGTCGTTGGCGGTCCAGACGCCGATCATGCTGGTGAGCTGAGCGACCGGCATCACGTCGGTCTTTTCTGCCATCGCCATGGTGGCGCTGAGGGGCGTCGCCGTGGCCGCCAGGGCGGGCGCGGAGAGCAGCGCGACGAGGGTTACGGCGACGGCGGCTTTGAGGTTGAGTGGCATTATGATCTCCATACGGGATGTGAGGGGCCGCAGGGCAAATCTTGCGTGGTTCGGGTGTCGGTTCATCCGGCATCGTTCCGGCGAGCGGTCATCGGCGTGACGTCGCGTCGACGGCCGGGATGAAGCGCTCGGAGCACGGCGAATATCAGGCTTCCAAGATACAAATCTGTAAGTAGCCCGGCAGCAGGCCGTAAGGCTTCGGGATCAACCTCTGGACATTCGCTCTGAGACGTTTTCGACAGGAAACGAGATGTCCGTCAAACACGCAGCCATTTCACTTTTGACCGTTGGCCTCCTGACCGTTCCGGCTTTGGCGGAAAGCGCCGTCACCGCTGAGAAGAACCCGCCCGGCGACATTCCCGACAGCCAGGTCTTCGTCGATTACAAGGGCCCGGGCTTCACCATCAAGGTTCCGGAGGGGTGGTCGCGGACCGACGAGGCAGCCGGCGCCAGGTTCGCCGACAAGTACAACACGATCGAGGTGACGGTCGCGACCGCGGCAGCGGCGCCGACCCTCGGCGAAGTCAGCACTGGGGAGGCCAAGTCGCTCGTCGATGCCGGCCGCGCCGTCAAGGTCGCCTCCGTCAAGGACGTCAAGCTCGACGGCGGAAGGGCCATTCGCATCGACTATGCGGCCAACTCACAGCCCAACGCGGTCACCAACAAGCAGATCCGCCTTGAAGACGTGCGCTTCCTTCTGTTCAAGGCAGGCAAGCTGGTGACGCTCGACATGTCCGCGCCGCTGGGTGCCGACAATGTCGACCAGTGGAACCTGATGGCAAACTCCATCCGGATCCAGTGACGTGGACGCCGTTCGGGCGACGAGTCTCTACAGGTTCTTCCATACCGCCGAAGACGAGATTTTCGCGTTGCGCGGCGTGGAACTGGCCGTCGCCAAGGGGGAGTTCGTCGCTGTCACAGGCCCCTCGGGAAGCGGCAAGTCCACATTGCTGGCCTGCATTGCCGGGCTCGACGATCCCGACGGTGGCAGCGTTGATATCGCAGGGCAGCGGATCACCCGGCGGCCCGAGCGGGTGAAGGCGCGGATACGGGCGACCTCGATGGGCATTGTGCTGCAGAGCGGCAACCTGTTCACGCACCTGAATGTCGCTGAGAACATCAGATTGCAGCGGCATCTGGCGGGGCTGGCGACCAACATGGAGATCGACAACCTGCTCGGATCGGTGGAACTCACGCATCGCGCCCATGCTTTGCCGCCAACCCTCTCGGGCGGGGAGGCAGCGCGCGCGGCCCTGGCGGTGGCCTTGGCCGCCAACCCGCCGATCCTGATCTGCGATGAGCCCACCGGCGAAATCGACGCCGCGACCGAGGGCAGCATTCTGGCGACCCTCAGGATGCAGCAGGAGAGAGGCGTGGCAGTCATTGTCGCTACCCACAGTGCCGCTCTAGCCGGCCGTGCCGATCGCGTTCTGCGCCTGTCGGACGGGCAGTTCGAATGACGAACCTGGTCGAAATGCGCGGGTTGGGCAAAACCTATGACGGCGCGCCGGCCGTGGAAGATGGCACCCTCAGCATTGCCCCGGGCGATCGCATCGCGCTCCTCGGGCGGTCGGGAAGCGGCAAGTCGACGCTGCTCAATATTATCGCGGGGCTTGACCAACCCTCGAGCGGGCAAATCACATGGCCGGGCCTTGAGGGCAACGCGCCGCTGCTCCCGACCAAGATCGGGCTGATGTTCCAGACGCGAAGCCTCATTCCCTGGCTCGATGTCGTGGAGAACGTCCACCTACCGCTCGAGATTGCCGGTCGCGGCGGTGATGCAGACACCCGGGCGTTCGTTCTACTGGCCCTGTTTGGCGTAGCAGGACTTGCCGACAAGCTCCCTGATGAACTGTCGGGTGGACAGGCGCAGCGGGTCGCACTGGCTCGGGCCATGGTCACCACCCCGCCATTGCTGCTGGCCGATGAGCCCACCGGCCAGCTGGATCATGAAACCGCGTCCGATGTGATCGGCAAGTTGAAAGCTTGGGCTGATCGCCTCGATATCGCTCTGGTGATCGCGACCCACGATCTCGCCATGGCAAAGCTCATGGACAAAGTCTGGACGATTGACCACGGGCACGTCGTCGAGATTGCGCGATGATCCTTGCATGGTTGCGCGGTCTGCTTCGGACGCGACTAGGCCGCCTTGCAGCAGCGATCGGGGGTGTTGCCATCGTCGTGGCCCTGCTCGTCGATCTCGGCCTGTTCCTCGATCAGAGCGCTCGCTCGATGACTGGCCGGGCTTTGCAGAGCGTCTCCACCGACTGGCAGGTCGAGCTGGTCCCGGGCGCTGATCCCGTCAAGGTGACGGACGCTATCGGGGCCGCGGTGCCCGTCCATCGCATTGACCGCGTGGACTACGCAGCGGTCGACGCTTTCGAGTTCAAGAGCGACGGCACTGTGCAGACGACCGGGGCGGGAAAGGCCGTAGGC
The DNA here is from genome assembly GCA_051959485.1 of Devosia sp. Taxonomy (GTDB): domain Bacteria; phylum Pseudomonadota; class Alphaproteobacteria; order Rhizobiales; family Devosiaceae; genus Devosia_A. The sequence continues at coordinate 50,269 of JBQCFF010000120.1, forward strand.
CTGCCCAAAGGCTACTTCGCCACCCGTTCGGCCGACATAAGGGTCTTGGCTGGCAATCTTGAAGGGGCGGTGCTGCTGCAGCAGACAGCCGCCAACCTGCACGCGCAGCCCGGCGACAACGTGACTTTGCGTCGAACGGGCCAACCCGATGCCACCGTGAAGGTAAGCGGGGTGGTTGACCTGCGCTCAGCCGATTCCTTCTTTCAGGCCGTCGGCGTTCCCCCGGGAGCCGCACCCACGGCGCCTCCCGACAACGCAGTGCTGCTGCCCTCCGACCAATGGGCGAGCCTCTTCGCCTCCTCTGCTTCGGCACGGTCGGAGGGTGTGCGGGCGCAACTGCATGTCATCCTTGATCACAGGGTCCTTTCGTCCGACCCGGAGGCTGCGTATGCCTATGCGTCGTCGGCCGGGCGAAACTTCGAGGCGCGCGCGGCAGGGACGGCCGTGCTGGGCAACAACCTTGCGGCCCAACTCGATGCGGCGCGGGGCGATGCGCTCTATGCCCGCGTCCTGTTTGTCTTTCTCGGTGCTCCGGGTGTTGCCCTCGGGGTTATCCTGACTTTCGTGGTCGCCGCATCCGGCCGGCGGACGCGTGAGCGTGACCAGGGCCTGCTGAAACTCCGCGGCGCGTCCCCGCAAGCGTCGTTGCAGTACGTCGCCGTCGAGGCGGGGCTAATCGGGATCCTCGGAGCGCTGCTGGGCGTGGTGCTGGCCTTCGTTGTCGGGGTGTTCGCCGGGAGCCTTTCCGCATCGTTCCCATCATGGCCATGGATTGCCGTCGGAGTGGGGGCTGGGCTCGCGCTAGCCGCAGCGGCAATCCTCGTCCCCGCCTATCGCAGTGCCTCGTTAGTATCGTTCGCGACAACGCGCCAGCGCGTCGTCCGGACCGAGCACCCGCTGTGGCAACGGCTCTACCTCGACCTGATCTGTGTCGCCGTCGGCGGCGTCCTGCTCTGGCGAACCGCCGCAACGGGCTATCAGATCGTGCTCGCCGCCGAAGGCGTCGCGGCAACGGCGGTCGACTATACCTCGTTCCTCGCCCCGCTGCTGTTCTGGATCGGCGCAGCTCTCTTTGTAGTGAGACTGACGCGAGGGCTGCTCGGCGGGGGGCGCCGCAGGATGCGCGCAGTGCTGTCGCCGCTGGCGGGCCGCATGGCGCCGGCGGTGGCTTCCGCCCTGTCGTGGCAGCGGCGGCGCATTGCCCTGGGGGTCGCCACGACGACCCTGGCCGTCGCCTTCCTGGTCTCGACGTCGATCTTCAACGCGACCTATGAAGCCCAGGCGCGGGTGGATGCCGACCTCACCAATGGGGCGGACCTCACCATTACCGGCACCACGGCGGCGCCGGCCGGCGCACTTATCGAGGAGATCCGCAAGATCCCGGGGATTACCGATGCCGAACCGATGCAACATCGCTTCGCCTATGTCGGGACGGACCTGCAGGACCTTTACGGCATCAATGCCGCAACGATCGGTCGGGCGACGACCATATCGAATGCCTATTTCCAGAACGGCGACGCCAGCGGAACGCTTGCCCTTCTCGCTCAACGGCCCGACGCGGTGCTGGTGTCGGAGGAGACCGTCACCGACTTTCAGCTCGCGCTCGGAGACACCATCAACCTGCGACTGCAAGGGGCCGATCACGTCTACCGGCCCGTGCCCTTTGTCTTCTCGGGAGTGGCGAGGGAGTTCCCCACCGCGCCGCGCGACAGCTTTCTCGTCGCCAATGCCGACTACATCAGCAAGGTCACCGGCACAGACGCCGCAGAAGTGGTTCTGGCGCGGACCAACGGAGACCTTACTGCGATCAAGGCGGAGGTAGAGGGGCGGCTGAACGGCCGGGCGCGGGTGTCATCACTGGGAGAGACCATCAATCTCATCGCGTCCAGCCTCACGGCCGTCGACCTCAGGGGATTGAGCCGGATCGAGCTGGTCTTTGCGGTCCTGCTTGCCGTCGGATCAACCGCCCTGGTCCTGGCCTTGGGTTTTGCCGACCGGCGGCGAGACTTCGCCATTCTTCGTGGGTTGGGCGCGAACGTGAAAGAACTCGCCGCGTTCGTGTGGAGTGAGGTGGCTGTAGTCGTTGGGGGTGGGTTGGTTGCGGGAAGCCTGCTCGGGCTGGCCATCGCGATGACACTCGTGACTGTGCTGCAGGGCGTGTTCGATCCGCCGCCGGAGTTCCTCACCTTGCCGTGGACCTATCTGATGGTGGCGCTCTTTGTCATAGCTGCCGCAACGTTTGCGGCGGGTCGCAACGCGATACGCAACGCCAGTGCCTCACCGACCTCGTCGCTGCGGGAAGAGCAGTAGGGTCGCTGCACCCCCCGGTTTAGCGGGCTCTGGAGGTGGCCGCCACCAAGTCATGGCGGCCCCCCGACCGTCTAGTTCCTTGCCGGGTTAGTCCTCGCCCTGTTCCTGGCTCTCCGGGCCCTCGTCAGCATTCTCGCCTTCAGTCGAAGTTCCGGCCACTTCGGCATTGTCCGAGGATTGACCAGCAGCCATGACGGCGCCGGTCGTGGCGTCGACGGTGAAGGTTGACGCGGTGCCGTCCGCGGTCATTAGCGTGACCCGATAGACCACGCCCGGGCCGTTGGCTTCCAGTGCCAGTTCGACGACCTTGCCCGTGCCCTGCTTTTCGACGGCGGCAATAGCCTCCGCGGCGGTGATGGTGGCGTGGGCGACAGCACTTGTCTCCGCGGCCTGGTCATTCTGCTCGGCGTGAGCCACGCCGCCGCTGAGTACCGTTAGCGCCAGTAGGGCGGCAAGGTTGGTTCGGAAAGTCATTAGCTTCTCCTTCTGGGCCAATCCTGGTCGGGCGAAAAGTCGCCCATTGGCCAAAACCGGAGATAGAGGGCCGTGCTGTCGGGCTTCTGGCAGTCGACTTACGGTTCTGTATTACTGTGGGCAGCACTTGGGCGCTCAAGTCGCAGGGCGAAGGCAGCAACAAGGCAGAGCAGCGCCCAGACCGTGCCCAGCAAGGCAGCCACCGCGATCAGGCCGGCATAGAGAGGCAGTTCGGCTTGAACAAGTTTTTGCTCCTACGGACCTGACGACACTGGGGTCAGCGGGAACTCAACCACGACGATGAGGCCCGGCGCGTTGTCCCGCAAGGCGATGTGCGCGCCGTGCAGGTCGGATATTGCCTTGACCAGACTGAGCCCCAGCCCGCTGCCACTGGTCGTGCGGCTCTTTTGCAGGCGGTACAGCCTGCGGAATACGTTGTGCTGCTCCCCCTCCGGGATGCCGGGTCCGGTATCCGCGACGAGAATTTCGAGCTGGGTCGCGCGCCGGTGTCCGGACACGACGATCTCTGCGCCCGACGGGCAGTGCCGTATGGCGTTCTCAACGAGATTGGCGATGAGCTGAGTCAGTAAGTCCTTGTCACCATGTACCCGCCCAAGCGGGTCGTCGGCCGTCATCGCAAGCCTCTGCCCGCTCTCGGCCGCCACGGGCGCGTAGACCTCAGCGATGGTTTCCAGAATCGGTCTCATATCGAGATCGGTGAACCGAGCCCGGCGCGCTCCGGATTCAATCTGGGCGATGCGGAGCAGCGCATCGAACGTGGCGTTTATACGTCGCCCCTCCGCCTGTGCCTGGTCGAGCAGTGCCGTGACCGGCTCGCCGCGCTCATTGGCTTCGACTGTCGCTTCCAGCGAGATGCCCAGGCGATTGAGCGGCGTCTTGAGTTCGTGAGCGATGTCGACGCCGACTTGACGCATGCCCTCGACCAGCGCGGCGAGCCGCTCGAGGGCAGCGTTCACGCTGGTGCTCAGCGCGTCGATGTCGTCGTTGCGGCGGCTCAAAGGTATGCGCGCCTTGAGGTCGCCGTGGCCGATCCGTTCCATGGTCTGCGAAATGCTGTCCAGCCGTCGTTGGCCGCGTGCCGCGACAACGAGACCGGTGGCGGTGACCAGCAAGACGAATGCGGCGCCGGCCCAGCCAAGGCTGGTGAGGACCAGCCAGCCCACGTCGTCAGCTTCGTTCAGACTGAAGCCGACGACCAGCCGGTAGCCGTCGATCTGGCCCGAGTAGATGCGGTAGTCCGAACGGCTTCGTCCCTCGACGGCATAGGCCGGGAGTGTCGACCAGCCATCCCGATCGGGGGCCGCCGTCAAGTTGCCGGCGAGCACTTGCCCCGACCGGTCGAGGAGAAGAAAGACACGGTCCTTGGTCGAGTTTGCGTGGCTGGTCACGGAGTCCATCAGGTCCACGACGTCATTCTCGCCATAGGACTGACTGATGATGGAATAGGTGTCCTGGACGCTGCGGTCGATGCGGGCGAGCAACTCCTGCCGGATCAGGAAGAAGGCGATCGCCGTCGCCAGCGCGAGGGAAACGAAGAAGGCGACGCTGAGTATTGCCGTCACCCGCGCCGGCGTGCTGCGCAAAATCAGACTAGGCATGAAGGCTGTAGCCGGTCTGGCGGATAGTGTGGAGCAGCGGCCGCCCGAACGGCTTGTCGATCTTGGCCCGGAGACGGCTGATATGCGTCTCGACGACGCTGGTTTGCGGATCGAAGTGGAACTCCCAGACCCGCTCGAGCAGCATGGTGCGGGTCAGCACACGGCCCTGGTTGCGCATCAGGTACTCCAGCAACGCGAACTCGCGCGGCATCAGTTCGATATCCTGGCCTCCGCGTCTGCAGGAGCGCCGGACGAGGTCCAACTCGAGATCGGATACACTGAGCTTGGTCTTTTCGGCAGCCTGGGGCGGCGGGCGACGTGCCAGTGCGTTGAGGCGAGCCAGCACCTCCGAGAAGGCAAAGGGCTTGACCACATAGTCGTCGCCGCCGGCATCAAGCCCATCGACCCGGTCGTCAACACCGCCGACAGAGGTAAGGAACAGCACCGGCGCGCGCACGTCGGCCGCCCGTAGCGCCTTGACCAGCGACAGCCCGTCGAGGCCAGGCAGCATTCGGTCGATTACCATGACATCGTAGGGTTCGCGCGAGGCATGGGCCAGCGCGTCCCGCCCGTCCTCGATCACGTCACAGACATGACCGGCCTCGATGAGCCCCTTGCGCAGATAGTCGTGGGTGCGCTGGTCGTCCTCGACGACGAGGATCCGCATGGTGTGCTCCGTGGACGCTGACCGGAATATAGGGCCATGCCAACGCGATGGCGAGCATTGAGCCGCCATCGCGCCTGTCCTTGCTTGAGCCGCGAGGCGCAGCGCTCAGGCTGGAGAACCCGGTTCGGCCTCGGCGACCATCTCGCCGTCGCGATTGACGATGCTCATGTAGGCGACGATCGCGGCGATGCAGCCGAGGAAGACGAGGCTGGTGACGATTGTGCCGAGCCCGAGCCCGCCATAGTCAGTCGGTTGCGACAGCAGGTCGCCAAACGAGGCGCCGAGCGGCCGCGTTAGGATGTAGGCCAGCCAGAACGACAGGACGGCGTTGAGCTTGAAGATGAAGTAGGCAACGGCGATGGCCGCGATGACGGCTCCGAAAAGCATGCCGGTCATGAGATAGCCAACGTCGAGCTTCTCGGCCACGAGGTCGCCGGCGGCCGTACCCAGAGCGAAGGTGAAGAGGATGGCAAGCCAGTAGAACGTCTCGCGCCGGCCGGTGACGATGGTATGGATCGAGAGCGTGCGCTCACTCGCGTACCAGGCCCCGAAGGTTAGCGCCAACAGGATGGTACAAGCGATGGTCGTCACTTCCAGCGGCACGCCGAAGATATCGACGAGGTTGTCGGTGATGAGCGTTCCGACCACGCTGATCAGCACCACTGCGAGCCAGTACCAGACCGGCACGTAACGTCTCTGGGCAAACTGAACTACGAGGGCAATGGCCAGCACGCCGGTCATGATGACAGTCGTCAGCGGCAGTCCCAGTCCGAGATTGAGTGAGAGGTAGTCCGCCGCCGTTTCACCGACGGTCACGGCCATGAGCTTGATCAACCAGAAGTCCACGGTGACGCGTGGCACGCGGTTGAGCGCCGATTCCTCAGCGGCGACGCTGGCGGGAAAGGTCAATGTCACTTTCGCCTCCTAAAGCAGCGCGAAGGCGTTGGCGAAGAAGCCGTCGGCCCGCTTGTCGTCGTCGGAATTGCAGCGCTCGAGCCCCTTGTTCATCAAGGTGTCGAAACCGGCCTGGTCGGTGGGTGTCTTTCCGCTGGCCGCATCGCGCAGGGTCTTCAGCGCGACCTCGCAGGGCAGAGGGCTGCCATCCGCATTGGTTACGGCGAACGCCTGTGGTGCGCCGTGGGCGATCGGCGCCGCGGCGACGCTCCTGGGGTCGTCCAGCGTCGCTATGAGGCTGTTGAGCGCCGCCTCGGCGTCGGCCTCCCGCGGTTGCGAGGCCCTGAGGGCGCCGATTGCCGCATCGGACGCGTGGTCGATCGCCGCCCATTCGGTCGGGCTCTTGGGTTGCATGGCCCCCGCAGCCGCATCCCAGGCCGACTCGAAATCGCTGACCCGGCGCTCCGCAGCTCCGAGATCGCCGGTCATCGTGATCTTCAACGTGTCAGCGGCAATGGCACGAAGGGCCGAAAGATCGCCCAGTTCGGTTTTGGCCGCGGCTGCCTGCACAGGCGCCGCCATCAACGTCGGCAGCCCCAACGGGGCGGCCAGCAAAATGAGGAGCAGAGGGAGTTTTCGCATCGGAGGTCTCCGCGGGGCACGAATCGGCCACCGAGGGACACTCCAGAGGTCAACTCACCAGTGCCTGACGGTGACCTTACGGTTTTGTAAGTCTTGGATTCTCCTGGCGCAAAGCGGACGCTGGTCTGTTAGCCCTTAGGGAACAGCTCCCCCTGCGTGCGCAACCCGGTTTGCCAGACAAAAGAAATGAGCCGGGCTTGGGCCCGGCTCGCTGTTAGTTATGGATGTCACCGTCCACAGAAGCGTGGACGATCATGTCGTCATGGAAGAGCAGGCAGCCCTCCTCCCAATCCTCCTCCTCATCATCATCGGCCCCCAGCCAGAAGCGAACGAGCTTGTAAGAAAACTCGTCGTCGTCGGTCGAATAAGCCGACCCGGTCGAGTAGGGACGGAGGTCAACGGATCCTGCCAGGGGGCGGACGCGACGAACCAGTTCCCACGGAAGAGGACGCGAGCGCTGGGTGTCAAAATCGAAGAAGACCAATGGCCCGTCGGGGCTCGAAACCTCGAGCTCGAGCTCGCGATCGGGGACCATGGTCACGAACGGCGGCGTGCCGTTTCTCGCTCCAGCTCCTGGAATTCGAGAGCTTGTCGAAGTGCAGGTGAGGGCGCCGGAATTTCTCGGCATTCCTCCGATTGAAGCTGAAGCAGACATCCAGGTAGATCGAATACGGGAGCCAGGGCAGCATCCATCACGAGGTCGCGAGTGCACGTAGCTGGCTAGAGCTCTTTCGTCTCTGGGACCTTCCCTGCGAGAGCCTGAAAGCGGATCGATTTGTCCGATGCCGGCATCGCCATCCTCGACGCAAGGACGGGACACGACATCGGCGACGGCCAGTTTCGTACCATCGTCACGTTCGCCCTATCAATGACGCACATCGCCAGGAGGGCTGTCTATAAGGGCGGATCGAAACGAGATTCGCTGTGACCACTGCTACCTGGCGGGCAGAACTGCCCTACATCAAGACCGTCCGACCGGCGCTGGTGCTGAACTACTCTGTCGAGCCGGAGAAAAAGGCACAAGCGCGCTTCCGGGGCAGGTTGGTGGCGACGCCTGAGTTCGACCTTAGCGAATATCGCTGCCGGGCAGTGATCGACTGGCTGGTCGTGACGGTGACGTTGGCGCGGGCGACGCAGTTCCAGCACGTGCAGAGGCCGATCCTCGAGCTCAGCGGCGTGCAGCCTTGGGTGGAGGCGAAGGACGCGGGCACTGGCGGCACGGCGACCATCTTCCAGATCACTTTCCAGGAGGGCCGCGTAGCTACGGTCGCGGAGTGCCTGGATGTGCTCCGGGCGGTCTACCGGTTTGTGAAGGTTCCCAGCATCGATGGCATTGAGGTCAGTGTCGACTTTACGCCGAAGGTGCCGTCCGAGGTCGCGCGGCATCGCATGGTTGGGCTGCTCGCACATCATTTGTTCCCGAAGGTCGATATCGTTGTGCATCCGTATGACCGCCCGAGCTTCAAGTGGGGGCGAGGTAGACGGAAAACGAGCTACCTCATCGGCGACCGGCGGAGGCCATCGCGAAACCTGGATTTGCTGCGGTGGCCGCTGGCGGATCTGTCTGCGCCAGTAGACGCTACCTTCTACGCGGGTCGCCAGCATGGCCGCGCCCAGTGGAAGGTCATGGACAAGATCCTCGACCGGCAGAATCCGGCAACCGGTACACGACTAGTTCTGCCCGAAAAGGAGAAACGGGCTCGGGTCGAGGTCACGCTGAATCAGCAGGAGTTGCGTGCACTCGGTATCGATACGGTGGAAAGCTTGGGAGAGTTCAACTTCGCAACCCTTCAGGGCCGATACTTTCAGTTCATGCTCCCAACGTTCGCTGTCGCGTCAGAGAATGTACCGGCCGGGGTGGTCTCCTACCTGGAGAGCTTCAGAAAACAGCGCTTCCTGACTGCTGGCATTGCTGGCCTGGTGATGATGGATCAAGTGAGCGGAGCCTGGAGGCTCGAGCAACGGAAGCAGGCAGCTCGCGCAGTTAGGGCCGCCGGCAAGAGGGTGATCGCAAAGAGGCGGCGTGGTGGCGGGGAGACCGGAAGCTTTGTTGCCTACAGCGAGCTGAACGGCCGGATCTCGAGCGCGCTGGAAAAACTAAGTCAAAGGGAGCGGCTGGCAGCGAACGAGGGTGAGTAGGGGCTGGGGAGGAGGTTAGGGGATCATGCTCCAGAGTTATCAGGCGGCCGGTCTCTGCGGATCGCACAGCACCCGCAATCCCAAGGCTTTCCTCCGACCTACCGCGGAGGCACCCCAACCGTGGCGTGGGAAAAACCTGCTGCTCCGGCTGACGGATTGAGCGCGAGCAAAAAACCCCTTGACAACCGTGAACGTGAAACCTATAATTCACGATTATCGGTTGGAGAGTGACGATGGCAAAGACAGCCTTGGAGCGGAAGCGGAAGCAGTTGGAGCGAGAGGCGCGGGAAAGGCGGCAAATGCCAGACGCCAGCTATCCGTACTTGCGCACGCCCTTCTTTAAGCACCTCGAGAACAACTCCAACTGGATGAATGTCGAACTCAATTTCGATTTGATGGGCATGCCGGCTCCAACGTTTGACGATGATCGGGGCCCGTCGTCGCAGTCGGGTCAGGTCGATGAGGACCAGGTTTATGCGGGCTACTCCGGCTCGATAGGACGCGCCGAAGTCATGATCGGCCAACTACTGGACGCTGCAGCTGAGCTGGCTAGCATCGTCAACCGCTATAAGCTTCGTGAACTCGAGGCGAGGGCCAATGAGCTGAAGCAACTCGACTTCGCTGATCCAGAGAAGCGCCAATTGGCCATGGACGAGGCAGTTCGGCTCAGCCAGTTGCAGGCTCATCTGGAGAAGAACGTCAGGCGTACATTGCCAGAGTGGTCCCTCAAGGGCGTTTAGCCGAAGGCCACAACCTTTCCACAGAGTGCCGTTCGCGTAGTTGCACCTGATCGGTGCGCGGCGACGCTTGTCACAATTTCATCAGTTTGGCGGACCGGCAGCAAGCCGGACGACCAGAAAACTCGTCGCGACGTTCTCCGCGGCGACCCAAAGATACTGCTAAATCGAAAGGAAACACAGTGAATTATGAAGTGAAACAAGAAGAGGGTCTTGAAACCTCTGCTGACATGTCGCGTATCGTCTCAGAAACCGAGCTATTCTCTTATTTCGCTGAGCTGAAGATCGAGAAAAATCTGAACATCGCCGGCGCGGAAAAGCTACGCATTCATAGCTATTGCCCCGTTGACTGCCTCATCGACCTCGGCGCCTATGGACAACTCGAGGACCTAAGCGACACGGTCTACGATCGCCTGATCTCGAGCACGGAGCCGGAGTTCTCGCTTTTCGACTTGATCGAGGATCTGGAGGTGTATCTGTCGAACCTGAAGAAGATTCGGGACGACTTCTGCACTTTGAAGGAAGGATGCCGCGTCGAGTTTGTTGGTGGACCTGAACCACAGGATCCTGAACTGCGGCTCGCTTGGGAGGCCGCTTGGGAACAATATGAGGAGGTGCCGCGCTTCCGTATTCCTGAACAGACTAACAATCTGGAGTTCACTCGCTGATGGTGTTGATCGCATCGGACGCGCCGGAGCCCAGCTTCCGTGATGAGCTGGTTATCAGCATCATGGTGGAACTCGACCACGCGCTAGAAGGACCCGACGAGGTCACTACGTCTGACGTGGCAGAGCAGATCGTCGACCTTCTTGAGGAGTGTATGTTGCTGGAGCCACGGGCTCTGGTGCCTGCACGTACTGCATAGGCTGCTGCGCTAGAAGGATCATGATCATCCAAGACTTTTGGCGCCCGGGGTTATTTCCGGGCGCTGTTTTCTCACGTTGGCTTGACTGCCGTTAGTCGTCCCGGGCGAAAAGCAGGACGGTGACCGCGATCTACGCCCCGCCAAACGGGCAGTTAGTCAGACCTATCTTGAATCTGTTGTCAGCCGGCCCTCGCGCCGGAGCTGACAATGCCGTCCAATTCCTCCTATCTCCGAGCGCGTGGTTTCCGGCTACTGCCGAACACGCGTCGCTCCTCATCTGCTGCCGGTCCATAGCGTATGTTTAGGGGCAGGGGCACCGCGCGTAGCGGCGTTCCCGGTACCTGGCACAGCACGACTGGCGAGCACTGACCATGAGCCGCACACAACGTATGGGACTTGCGGGCCGATTATATCCTCACGAGGACCGGCTCATACGAGCCAGGCTAGCTACGCTATTCAGGATAAGTTGACCTGGTGAAGCAACGCATGGAAGCTTTCTGCCGCAGGGTAAGGAGGTCATTGCAGCGCAAGTGCTGAACAGGGTGTGATAGGGCGTGAGGTTAAGCTTTGCCAGCAGGATCGCCGCTGTTCGAGCGTTGTTACCGCGATTCTCTTCCACCAGAGATTGTGAACCAGCTGTTCTTCGCATGACCTACGGTACTAGTTGCGCATATTCTCTTGGTTCTACCGCTAAAGTAGCTCTGCCGGGTTGACCGCGCAGACTTGGCAACCCATTCAGATACCGCTGCGGGCGGGAATCAGCGACGTCGGGGGACACTGAATGAGTGACGCATTTTTCCAGTCGCCGATTCTGAACTCGCCTTATGAGGAGCCGAGCAGGCACTGGGAGCTCGATGCCAACGGTCAGCCGACCAGCATCGTGGTTCCGCGCCGTCGCCAGAGTGCGCTCGTCTCCCCCATTTCCAAGTCCAAGAAGGTGCGGGGGCGGGCGGTCCAGGCTGATTTGCTCGTTGGCGAAGCTGGCCAGGAGTACAATCCAACCGAGACCATTAACGGCGTGCGTTCGGCAGTAGAGAGCTGGCGTCGGCTCCCCGAGAGCCAGTGGCAGGTCACGCCCACCACGGCCCGCCTGCTCCGGCATTGGCGCAGCTTCAAGTTTGCGAACCAGAGGCCCTTCTTCTGCCAGATCGAAGCCGTGGAGACGGTCATCTGGCTGACAGAGGTCGCGCCACGGTCATCGTCGCAGGGGCGCCGGTTCTGGACCCACCTCGAAGCCGCGAACGCTGCATCCAATCCAGAGCTGATGCGGATGGCGCTGAAGCTGGCGACGGGCGCCGGCAAAACCACGGTCATGGCGATGATGATCGCCTGGCAGACGCTGAATGCCGTCCGTCATCCCAGCGCGAAGCGCTTCACCAAGGGGTTCCTGGTTGTCGCCCCCGGCATCACCATCAAGGACCGCTTGCGCGTCCTGCAGCCCAACGATCCGGAGAGCCTCGGCGGTACCGCGTCGAGTAGTCGCGCCTGCGCCGTCCGGGCCTTTATCATCGCCGACACCACGAACTCGTCCGGCACTATCGTCGTGAGCGGCGCTAGTGGGACCCACACCAGCGTTGCGGTTTACGAAGTGTTCGATCTTGTGGATGGCACCGCCCCAACGGCGGTAGCCAGCAATGTGACCAATGGGTCCGGCGACAAGAGCGTCAGCATAGACGTAGCAGCCGGAGGGGGACTGTTCGCGTTCGACGCACAATACTTGAGTGTTTCCAATACCTTCAGTTGGCTGGACCCGACAACGACCACCGACTACAACACCACCCCTAACCTCGGCCGCATGGAAGGCCTGGCCCTCCCCTATGCAGCGGCGGCGACTGGCGTATCGGTGCGAGTGAACAATACCGGCGCCACCAACAACAACAACCTTCTAGCCGTCGCCATGCGCTAGCTGGGGGCTAAAAAAGAAACCCCGTTGCGCGGCACGCAACGGGGCTCCCTGCTCTATACGGTAGAAAGGCTTAGAAGCCGAAGTTCACGCCCAGCGTGACGCGGTCGGTCTGCAGAGCGAAGATCGGGTTGTTGGGCGCGAAGTCCATGTCGTACTCCTGCTCGTCGTACCAGCTGTGGCGGTACTGCAGGTCGAGCGAGATGTTGTCGGCAACCGCAAAGGCAACACCGACGCCGGCAGTCCAGCCGAAGTGCGTCGCGTCAGCCGTCAGGTCGGCGAACTCGGAGAAGTGGCTGGCGTTGGCGAATGCGACACCGGCGGTCAGGTAGGGCATGAACGCGCCGCCATCGAAGCCGGCGACGCCGCGGATGGACCCTTCCCAATTGATGCTGTTCTCGGAATCGCCGATGACGGGGAAGGTGTCATCGCCACTCACGTTCGACCAGGCGATATCACCGGCGACACCTAGCACGAAGCCGCTGCCGACCGTGAAGTTGGCGCCGGCAGTGACGCCAACCAGCCAGCCGGTCATGTCGATATCGCAACCGTCAGGAGCGCAAGGGCTCGGGATGACTGCGTTGGTGTGATCGGCAGTGCCACGACCCCAGCCGGCGAACACGCCAACATAGGGACCATCCCAGTTGCCAGCGACGCTGACGACGCCGGGGGTAACAACCGGAGTTTCAACGATCAGGTCGGCGGCATAACCGGCCGAGGCGAAGCCCAGAGCGGCTGCGCCGGCCAGCACAGATACGAGTAGTTTGTTCATTCGGGTGCCTCCAAAAGCTACCAGAGCACAAGAAGGACACATTCTGTTCGCGCAATCGACTCAATTTCGCCAAACGACAACAGTCGCGGGGCGCATGTTGCGGATGAACAACACTATTTTTCCAGTCGACCCCAGTTGCGACCCGCCTGAATGGCGATGATCGTTCGGATGGTGGTGCCATATTGGGCGGCCAACTCGGCAGATGACAGCAGTCCGGCCTGCGACTGGATGAGTCGTACCTGTTCCTCGCTCAACATGCCCGGCTTCGTCTCGCGCACCTTCTTTGGCCTCTGGTAGAGCGGGTCGCCATAGCGCAGCAAACGCATGTAGTGCGCCTCGCACAGCCCCTTGAGTTGAGCCTCCCCAGTGCAACCGACGACCGCGCAGCGGCTCGAGTTGGCGTAATTCAGATCGCTGACGCGGGCTGCGATCTTGTAGTGCTCGCTGCACCAGCCTCGCGAGTTGGCGAACCGGGTGCAGCCCTCCATCGCGCACAGGCGCGAGGTGTCGTGTTCGACCCGCCTGGCCGCCCTGTAGTGCCGGTTGCACATGCCCTTGGTCGCGGCGGGCTGATCACAGCCTTCGACTGAACAGATACCTGCATTGTGCTTGCCGAGTGGATCGCCGTTGTGGCGTCGGGCCGTAGCGTAGTGCGTGTTGCACAGCCCGACCGCGAGGATCGGCTTGTCACAGCCCTCGACGCTGCAGCTGCCTTCGCGTGACTGACGCTTCGCCATGAGGCCTTCCGAACAGGGGTTGAGGCCGGGCCGTCACCTATTTCTCCTTGGGGGAGGAAAGACGGCCCGGCCTCTGCTCCGCAGCCGGAGGCTGTGACGCGGAGCAGTTGCACTCTACGCAGGATCGGCGCCAGGAGACAAACCCCGGCGGCCGTGCACAAAGAAAAACAGGGGCGTGTGTAGCGCCCCTGTTTCTCAACCCCCGAGCCTAGCCTGTTTAGAAATGCATGTTGGCCGTCAGTGCCAACGTGAAGACCTGAGGCGACGCGCCGAATTCTTCATCGGAGGCATCGATCCAGGTGTCATCGTTGGAGAAGTTGTAGTAGCGGCCCTCGACGCCAACCGACATGTTTTCGGAGACCATCATTTCGGCACCGATGCCAACGTCCCAGCCGCCAAAGAGGCGGTTCGAGCCGTCGTACTCGTCGGAATCCCAGTGGTGCGTGGTGACGCTCGCGACGGCGCCGCCGGCCAAAGCATAGAGCAGTACGTTGTCGGCAATGTTGAAGCCGATTCGGGCGTTGATCGCGCCCAGCCCATTGAGGTTGAACGCCAACGCTGGGGCGCCCGACTGGTAATCGCCGCAGTCGTCATCGATCGAGCAGATCGTGTCCTCGGCGAACACGGCCTTAGCATCGGCCTCCACGCCGATCAGAAAGTTGTCGCTGACGGTGACATTATAGCCGATCTGCACCCCTGCGAGGAAACCCATAGCAGTCTCGGCAGGCTGCCAGCCGCCCTCGTCGCTGTAATTGGAGTCGGGATCGGCGATCTCGCCGCCAATCCAGGCTCCGCCGAGCGACACACCGGCATAGAACCCATCGAAGCCGGCCGGGGCAGCGGCTGAAACGACGCCTGGCTCATAGACGTTAAGATCAGCTGCGACTGCGGGGGCAATACCCGCCAGCAGTGCAACAGCAGAAATACTGAGAAGTGCGGTCCGCAATGGATCCTCCTGCGACAAACCCGCAAGTATGGTGCGCTCCGATGCTTCCCGTCACAAATCACATGTAAGGCGACAACGTCGCATTCTGGTCCATTTGTTGCCGCAAAGCCACGCCGCCCGGTTCCACGAGCCGTAGCGCCTGACGGCGTCAACCATCTCGACCCTGCCAACATCGGAGACAAACCATGAGCACCGTGCTTCGCAGCGCGGCGGCAGCGCCATGCTGACCGCCCGCATCGTCAACTTCGTCGGCGGCCATGAGGGCTTCGTCTCCACCTGGTACCTCGACCCCGCCGGAGTGCCGACCATCGGCTACGGCTTCACCTGGGGCAACCCGGTGTTCCGCGACTGGTGGATGCAGAGGCACGGCCGCAAGATGCGCCGCGGCGACACCATCACCCGGGCCGAAGCATACGAGGTGCTGCTGGCGATCCTCGCCCATGACGTGCTGCCCAAGGTGCAGGCGAAGTTCGCCGGCGCGTCGCTCAACATCATCGAGGCGGGCTGCTCGGCCGTCTACAATCTCGGGCCCGGCTCGCTGGGGTGGAAGTGGGCCGCTGCCATCGCTCGAGGCGCTATCGCGATCGGCGCCGACCTCTGGCGCAAGATGGGCATCACGGCCGGCGGCAAGCGGCTGCCGGGTCTGGTGCGCCGCCGCGCCGAAGAAGCCGACATCGCCGAGTTCGACCGCTGGCCGGCATGGGTGACCGAGACGAACGTCGCGCCGGAGACACACGTCGAGCGCGTCGACGTCCAGCAGGCGCAGCTCTGGCTCAACCAACTCGGCTACGAGTGCGGCCGGGCCGACGGCATCCCCGGGCTCCGCACCGTCGAGGCGACAAAGCGCTTCCAGCACGACCACGGCACCCACAAGGTCGACGGCATCATCGGCCCGGCCACGCTGGCGGCGCTGCAGCGGGCGGTCGACCTCAAGAAGTCGGCTACCGTCACCGGGACGGCCACTGGCGGCGCTGTGGTCGCCGGTACGGGAGAGAACGCCACGGGGGCGGGGGATGCGGTGCAGCTGCCGACCGACGCGCCTGTGCACGATCTGGGCTGGCTGGGCGACCTGCTGCTGTGGGGCGGCCTGCTTATCGGCGGGGCCGTGTTCGCCTGGCTGGCGTGGCGCTATCGCGACGAGCTCGTCGCTGCCTTCAAGAAGCTCTGAGAGGAATCGACCATGGACCTGAAGTCGCTCGGCGACCGGCTGCTCGAGGCCGGCGCGCCAGTTCTCAAATCCGTCGTGCAGAAATCGCTCGGGGGCGTCGGCGGCATGCTGGCCGGCGCTGCCATCGACGCCTTGGCCGATGCGCTGAAGACCGACCCGACCCCCGAGGCGGTGACGCAGGCGATCGAGCGCGATCCCGTTGCGGCGGCCCCGGCGGTGCGCCAGGTCGAGCAGCAGTTCACCGAGGAGATGGCCCGCATCGCGGAAGCCAACCGCGACGTCATGGTCGGCTACCAGCAGGTGCTGCTCGCCGATGCCAAGACCGAGGGCTGGCTGGCGCAGCGCTGGCGGCCGATCTTCGCCCTCGCGTTCACCCTCGTCTTCATCATGGTGGCCGTCACGATCTGTCGCGGCATCTGGATCGGCCAGCTGGCGGGCGTCGAGGCGGTGACCGGGCTGCTCATCACCATGCTGGCTGCCGGCTGCGCCGTGCTGGGCGTGCAGATCTGGCAGCGCAGCGAGGAGAAGAAGGCGGGGGTCGTCTGATGTTCCTCCGCATCGTCACCGGGATCCGCAACCATTTCGAGGAACGCTTCCTCGAATGGAGCATGGCGGCCACCTCCACCTACTGGGGCTGGACTTTGGCCCAGCCCGGCGATGCCTGGGTGAACACCGCCGCATGGGCCGGCATGCTGCGCCTCATGGGCGAGGATGCCTGGGGGCTGGTCTCCATGCTGGCGGGCGGCTTCTGGCTCATCGCGCTGGCGCTCAACGGCACCTTCGCCGGCACGATCTACGCCCGGGCCTCCCCATGGGTAAGGCTGGCCGCGGCGGCCGGCTCATCCATCGTCTGGTTCCAGGTCGTGCTTTCGGTGACCGCTGTGCAGACGTCGGGCAGTGGCATCTATCCGCTGCCTCTGGCGATGAGCCTGTGGTGCATCCTGAATGCGGGCCGCGACATCGCAGAACAGAGGCACGCCCGCTATGCCAGCACTCGAGGGGCTTGATCCCAACCTACAGGCGTTCGGCTCGCTCGTGTTCGTCGTCGCCGTCGGGCTGTTCGCCGCCTGGTCGGTGATCTTCGGCCGGAAGGCGCCGAAGGAGCAGACCAAAGAATTCGCGCTTGCCGGTCAGCTGGCCGACATGGGCCCGGTGAAAGAGCTCGTCGAGCAGACCGGGCTTCTGGTGCAGCAGCAGGTGCGGACGAACATCCACCTCGAGGCCGTAGCGCGGGCCCTGCAGGCGGCGGCCGATGCCTATGCCGGCGAGATCGCGGCCGAACGCAACGAGCATGCCATCGAGGAAGAAGTGCAGCGCCGGTTCGAGCGCGAGATGGAACGCGAGCGCCGGGCGCGGCGCCGCGTCGCCCCCAGGAGGAAGCCACCGGCATGATCATGGAGGGCGCACGAGCGCGTTGCCCCCGTTTCAATCCAGGGTCGCCTCGGCGCTCAGGTGCGGAGGAATGGGAGATGATCGCTGAGCTTCGACGTCGTCATAGCCTCTGAACTTCAGCCTCAGGGTCTTCACCTTGCCATCGGTCGACACACCGACAATCACCCAGCCGGGTGGAAGGACAAACGAGCGCTCAGCATCGATGGCCCGAAGCGCGTTCTGGACGAGCGCCTGGCCACCTGGTGCGCTGGCATCGAAGCGAATGGTCAGGTTCTCCCTCACCAGTCATCCTCGACGACGTTTGATGACCCCAGTTTTTCCATGACCTAGGCGTGCGGCTTGTAACCGACCTTCGCCCATGCATCTAACGTCAGCAGTGCAAGCTCTACTGTGTTCTTGGCATTGAACTTCAGCATGATCCTCGTGCGATGAACCTCGACAGTTCGCGGGCTGATCTCGAGTTGTTTAGCTGTCTGTTTGTTGGTTCGACCCTGCATCAAGTGCATCAGCACTTCCCGCTCCCTCGCGGTAAGCGCTGTGGGCAGACCTTCGAAGTTGGGCTTTCGGCGGAGCCTACGCAGCGCCGCTAGAACTTCGGCCTCAAGCCGCTCCTGTTCCGCTCCTGTAAGGTGTTCGTCTTCTATAAATGACTGATCAAGCAACGACATCGCGCAGTTCCCCCCGAATGCACGAGAGAAGTCGGTAAGTATTTATTCTGATATTTAAGTTTCGGCAATGAGATCGACGCGCTTCAATCAGATGGCGGGGCAGGCGGGAAGGGCTAGCCCTCTGCCGGCTTCATCGTCCGGTCGTCATTGGGATCGATCCACAGGGTTTGATCTGGCTGCGGGCTAGTCTCCGGTCTTGGCGCGAACGGACCCCAAACAATGAGAGCTTGTGGTCTCGATTTGATGGCAGTGGCACGGCGGGTCTATGATGGACGTGATGGGAGAAGTCGATGGCCACTCCGGACGACGTGCAGCGCATCGCGCTTTCACTGCCAGGGACCACACTCGAACCGAGGTGGGGCAGCCTCACCTTTCGACGCAGCAAGACCTACGCCGTTCTGCGAGAGGACGGGGCGGTCCTGCTGCGTCTGGCCCTAGCTGATCAAGCGCAACTAGTACGGTCGCAGCCCTCTGGCGCCGAGCCGTATGTCGGGCGAGGGCCGAAGGGTCTTACAACCGTCCGCTTCGGCGATGTTGATCTGGCGACGCTTGAGACCGCCCTACGAAGTGCGTGGAGGAACGCAGCGCCAGTGAACGCGGTAGAGCTGTAGGTCTGCCGTTGCGATCGCCCCCACGCCCCAACCTCCGGCGTGGGGTTGGACGCTGGTCACAATCGCAACCGATTCCCCGAACGTTCATTGACTCGCCGATGACGTGCACCTCGAGGACGCGACCTGAGATGCGCCGCCCTACCATCCCGCCCAAGCCTGCCGCGCCGAGCATCCGCCAGCACATCGGCCCAGCCGTGCAGCGGAGCCGCAAGGTCACCCGCAAGTTGCGGCCCGATGAGCAGCCGGCCAGCCGCTCGGAACTCGTTGAGGATATCGGCCGCAAGCTGCCGCTGTCACCGACGCTGCTGGACCTGATGCGCGAACGGGCGAAGGATACCGACGACTAGCAGGCCAGCCAGCAGACGACCGCTTCACCGGCTGCCGCAGCAGAGATCACCCGCCACAGCATGAGCAGCAGCCCGGCCGCAACGAATGCCC
The DNA here is from genome assembly GCA_051959485.1 of Devosia sp. Taxonomy (GTDB): domain Bacteria; phylum Pseudomonadota; class Alphaproteobacteria; order Rhizobiales; family Devosiaceae; genus Devosia_A. The sequence continues at coordinate 69,251 of JBQCFF010000120.1, forward strand.
CTGCGACCATGATCAGCCACCTGAGCCGGCGGTCGGTCGGCGTCTGCTCGGGCGAGTACTTTCGGGCGGTGCGCTTCACCATGGCCGGTTGTAGGTCCCGTGGGCCCGTCCCACAATCCATGGCGGCTTGTGTTCTCATTTCGTTCTCGGCATTTTTGGCCCATGGATCAAGAGCCGAAATGGACGTTGGAGGAGATTAGGGCGGCCGGGTACTATCTTTGGGCCGTCTGCCACCCGGACCACACCCGCGGCCACATCTTCATGCTGGACCTCGAGCAGCTGATCGAGAAGTTCGGGGCGGACTTCAACATCCTCGGAACCCGGCTCTCCGCAAAACTGTATTGTCCGCACTGCGGCAGCCAGGGAGACGCACGCGTCGGCATTGGTAGCCGGCGGGCTGCAGAGCAAAGCCCGCGGCGCGTCCGAACCATTCTCGACGGCTACAACGGCACGGGCGGCCCGGCTCCGGCCTCTAGCACCTCGGTAGAGGAGGCGACCCGCGAAGCGTTGCGGGGCAATGCCGAAGCTCGCATTGCCGGAAATGACTACGTCCGCCGCGAGGATGAACGGGTGCGCCTGGCCATCGAGAGGGTCCGCGCGGCCAAGGAACGCCGCCGCCGAAAGAACCCGTACGACTTCAGTTAGCGGCGGCCGTGGCTATATCAACACCAGGACTGTTGACCGCGCTGGTATCGCCGGCCGTGCCCGGCGCCGATCATCGTGTCGGTGATGTCTTGCCCATTGATCATTACGCGAGCCAGCGTGCGGCCATACCGGTCCACGCCGCGGCGTTTGAGCTCGACGGTCCCGGAGTTGAGAAGCTGGGTCAGGGCGTCCCGAGCCTCGATGGCACCAACTGCGGGTCGGGAACATTTCGGCGGTCCCATCTCTGGCGAATCATAGCCCTCCAGCCGGATTTTCTCGCCCTTCAGCCAGAAGGTGTCTCCGTCGACCACGCAGGTGACGCGATGACCACCCTTGCACGTGCGGAAGTCGGCCGCCGCCGCAGGGAGCGTCAGCAGGCCAATGGCAAAAGCGACAAGTATGATTTTCATGGCAAACCGGGTCTACGGGACAGCAGCACTACCCGGTCTGAGTACGGCACGAACCCAGCCTAGCCAAGGGCGCGGGCCTCGAATGCGAACGGAAGATGTACGCTGGGGGTATGCTTTGGTAGCGGAGGAGGGATTTGAACCCCCGACACACGGATTATGATTCCGCTGCTCTAACCAACTGAGCTACTCCGCCCCGGTGACGCGGGCGGCAAAGCCGGCCTCGGGCGCGGCGCCTTATTAGGTTTGGGCCGGATGGGTGTCAAGCGCGCTGTCGGACGCTTTTTCCCCGAGCGGCGTGAGCCAGGTGGTGACGGCGCCTTCGCCGACCGCGCCGCGCCAGCTCAGCCGGGTGGCCGGCACTCTTTCGCCGAAGCGGGGCGAGGCCCAGCCGCCGTCGACGCCGTCCTGGCCGGTCGCGAGTGCGATCGCGTCGGTGGGAAACTCGAGGCGGAGCAGGGCGTCGGCGCCACGCCACACGGTGACCGACCGGCCCTGCGGCGTTGCCGTGAGGCCCGGGGGCAGCTGGAACACCAGCTCGGCCGGGAGCGGCGGGCCGCCGAGCAGCTGGTCGGTGACGGCGATCCGGCCGGCCTCGAGCTCCAGCGTCCGCTGCACGGTGCGGCCGAAGCGGCGGCGATAGCCGTCATGCGTGGCGCGCAGCCACGGGCTCGGCATGTCGCCGGTCTCCTCCAGCCGGGCCGAGGCCTTCTCCGACCAGTTGAACGGCCCCGACATGGTGCTCTGGCTGACGCCTCCGAGGTTGAGGGTGTTGTGCGCATGGGTGGAGCGGAACCAGCGGCGCCAGTCGCCGCCCGAGCCATAGAGGTAGGTGCCGGGATCGACCAGCACCGGCTCGCCGTCGAGGCTGAGCGTCAGCGACAGCGCGTCGGCGTGGCCATGCGCGGCGATCGACAGGTAGCCGAGCGGGCCGTGGTCGAAGGTGAGCCGCACCGCGCGGCCGTTCTGGCGGCAGTGCCAGACGCTGAGGCCGCCATCGGCGAACGTCCGCAACCCCGCGGGTGGCGGGGCAGGGTGGGACGGGGTGCCGAACAGCAGGGCGCGGAAATCGCCGGTCCCGGGGCCCGGCGCGCCGAGATAGCCGGCGATGGCGCCGGCGATCGAGCGGGGGTAGTCGGCCTCGTGCGACAGCAGCGTCAGCACGCGCCCCTCGTCGTCGTCGCCGATCGCCGGGGTGGTCCCGTCACCGCCCAGCCAGCCGACGAACGTCGCGAAGGCGCCGAGACGGGTGTCGAACTCGGGGGGAAAGGGCGCGCCGGCGCCCCGCGCGGCCAGGGCGCAAAGCAGCGCCAGCTCGGCGGTGAAGGCGGCGTAGGTCGGCGTCTGCTCGGCGCCGGCGCCGTCGGGCAGGATCTGCCGCAATGTCTCGGCGACCAGCTCGGCGCGCACCTCCGCCGGCGCGCGGCCGCCGCTCAGCCCGATCAGGTAGAGGCCGGCGAGCTCGGCGACCCGATGGTTGTTGGCCGATGAGTGTCTCGAGGGGAAGCGCCGGAGCCAGAATTCGCTGGCGGTGAGGATACGGCCGAGTTGCTCCCGGGCCGTTCCCGACAGCCGGTCGCCGACCAGCGTCGCGACGAAGACGAGGCTGATGGCGCGCAGCGCCACCTCGATGCCCGAGGCCCAGCCGACGCCGCGGAACGGCGGGTTGGCTTCGTGCCAGCTGGCGATGATCGCTTCGATGGCGGCGAGCGCTTCCGCATCGCCGGCGAGCGCAGCGTGCGCGCTCAGCGGGATCAGCTGCTGCAGGCGGTTGATCTCCCACACGTACTTGACGTCGCCGCGGCTGCCGTCATGGCGGAAGTCGATGTCGTGGGTGTAGGCCTCGAAGCCCGGCCAGCAGCCACCGGTCACCGGGTCGAACCGCCACAGCGTCGCCGGAAAGCCGCGCACCGCGTCCGCCGGCCAGGTGCGGCCCAGCGCCTCGAACTCGCCGTCGACCACCCGCCGTGCCGCGGCAGCAATCGCCGCCCGCATCGGCTCGTCGGCGCGCCGCACCGCTTCGCGCAGCAGCGGCAGCGCGGGCAGGGGGCCGGCCGGGTAGCGCGCCCAGCCCTCGTGGCGGCCGCGTGAGCGGCGCTTGCGCCCGGCCTCCACCACGCGATGCCCGATCTCGGCCGGGCCCATGCTGCGCAGGCGATTGATGTACCAGCCGAGCTTCACGCCACAGGTCCCGGGTTGCGTTTGACTTTCCATATACCATCGGCGCCGAAAGCTCAGGCCCGGCAACCCGCCGTTCTCTGCGCGCGGTTAATGTCGCGGCCCCGCACCGACGGAGGCCCGACATGCGCATCGCCGCCCTTGCCCTGCTCGCCGCGCTCGCCGCCGCGCCCGCCGCGGCCGCGCCGCTCGAGTTGCATCGCGGCGTCGCCGTGCATGAGTGGCTCAACTGGTCGCCGCTCGCGCCCGATGGCAGCTATCGCTGGCCACCCTACCAGACCGAGGCCGAGTGGCTGTCGCGCGACCGCCCGGCGAGCGACTGGCCGGCGGGCGACCCGTTCGCGCTGATCCGGTCGCTGGGGTTCGATTTCGTGCGGCTGACGGTCGATCCGGGCCCGCTGCTCGCCACCTCCGGCGACCGGCGGCAGGAGGCGCTGGCGCTGCTCGCCGCCGACGTGGCCAAGGTCACCGCTGCCGGCCTCAAGGTGGTGTTCAACATCCACCCGGTGAGCCAGGTGGCGGCCTACAGCAACGAACTGGTTAACGGCGCGGCCGATGCCACCGGCGTCGCGCAGTATCGCGCCATGATCGTCGACCTCGCACACATGCTGGCGCCGCTCGGGGCCGACAGGGTGGCGCTCGAGCCCTTCAACGAGCCGGCGCACTACCCGTGCGACATGTGGGGCAGCAATGACTGGCAGCAGATCATGGCCTCCACCGTGGCCGCCATCCGGGCGGTGTCGAGCGAGCTCACCATCGTCGCGACCGGGGCCTGCGGCGGCAATGTCGACGGCCTCACCGACCTCGACCCGAGCTTCGACGACCCCAACATCCTCTACAGCTTCCACATGTACGAGCCGCATCTGTTCACCCACCAGCGGCCCGAGCGCGACGGCGATTTCGCCTCCGGCCTGCCCTGGCCGGCGAGCGCGGGCAGCCCCGATGCGGTGCGGGCGATGCTGGGCGCCCACATGGATGCCGCCGGCGTACCGCGCGGCGAGCAGGCGCGACAGCTCGAGGTGGTGCGCGGCGATATCGACCGCTATTTCGCCGAGGACTGGGGCGAGGCCCGGATGCAGGCGCGGGTGCAGCAGGCGGTGGATTGGGCGGGCAACCATGGCATTCCCGCCGCGCGGCTGATCATGGGCGAGTTCGGCGCCATGCTGATGTCCGCAGACGGCCGCTCCGGCGCCTTCGATCCCGACCGGCTGCGCTATCTCGAAACGCTGCGCCGCATCTCCGAAGGGCACGGCATCCCCTGGTCGATCTGGGAGTTCTCCAACCCCTACGGCATGAGCGTGATCGCGCCGCACGGCCCCGCGCTCCCGGACCGCAAGCTGCTCAAGGCGCTGGGGCTGTAGGGCGCCGGGGGTAGGGCGCATACTCAGCCTTGACAGGTAGGCGTGTGGACCGCCCCCTCCACCACGCTCCGCTTCGCTACGCGCGGTCCCCCTCCCCCGTGGCTTCGCCACGGTGGAGGATCCACGCGTGGCATCGAAGGTGACTGCACGGGATCCTCCTCCGCGTAGCGGGGGTGGGGGACCACCCGAAGGGTGGTGGAGGGGGCGGTAACATGCGCCGACCTGCTGGTCGCCTCACCAGGGGAGACGGAGCGCGCCAACCCGCCCCCTCAGTACTTCGAAATATCCAGCCGCTGGTCGATGAACGCCCGCTTGCCGGCGCGGCCGCCGGCGAGGCGCTCCACCTGCTCGATGTCGAAGACGATGCCGCCGTGGGTGCGCCGGTGCAGGTCGTCGGCGACGCGCCGGGCGTCCTCAGGCCTGCCCTCCGTCGTCGGGATGTAGCGGATGGTGACGTGCCCGGGCTTGTCCTGGAAGAACTGGTATTCCTCGATGCCCTTGAAGAAGCGCGGGTTCTCCGGGGTGAAGTCGATCGTCACCACCCGGCGGCCTTCGGCGGAAATCAGGAAATCCGGCTTGCGTCGCGGAATGATCTGGCCGACGCGCAGGCGCTGGCCGTTCTCCGGCGTCGCCGGCTCCAGCAGCGTGGCGTGGTCCTCGGTGTCGTAGCGGATGAACGGCATGCCGGTCGACAGGAAGCCGGTGCCGACGATGCGGCCTTCCGCGCCCGGGTCCGTGATCGGCCGGCCCGCGTCGTCCACCAGCTCGGCGGCGCCGTAGAGCGGCTCGAACTCGTAGCTCAGGTCGTCGCGCTCGATGGCGAACAGCACCTTCTCGCTCAGGCCGTAGAAATTGGCGATCGGCACGTCGCCCAGTATGGCCTCGATGGCGCGGCGCTGGTGCAGGTACAGCGGCTCGGAGATCGGCAGGATACCCTTGAGCGGCACCTGCGGCACGCGGCCGAGACGCGACATGTGCCGGCAGAACAGCTCGATCGCCGAAGGGTAGCCGTAGAGGTAGCGGATGCCGCGCGCGTCGATCAAGTCGAGGTAGAGGTCGACGTCGGCGGTGCTCATCGGGAACACCGAGAGCCGCAGCTCCTTCAGCGCCGGTTCCCACTCGTGGATGCGCTTGCCCCGCGGATCGAGGCCGAAGCCACGCAGTACCACCTTGGCATCGCGCTCGGTAAAACCGACACGACTCCAGCCGGCATAGACGAAGGCCATCTCGCGGGCCGAGCGGTCGCGGTCGAGGTAGAAGCTGAACGGCCGCTCGCCGTTCGATCCCGACGTGTCGCCCCGGTCGACCTGCGAGCGCGGCACGGTCAGCGCATCGTCGCCGGCGGCGCGGAGCTCGGTCTTGGTCAGCACCGGCAGGCGGGCGAGGTCGGCCGGCTCGAAGCTGTCGAGGTCGAAGCCGCGGCCGAGCGCCTTGTCGAGCAGGTCGCGATAGAACGGGCTGCCGTCATGCGCCTTGCGCAGCAGGGCGCGCAACGACTTCCGGTGCTCGGCATCGGCCAGGGCAGGGTCGGCGGCAGCGGCGGCGATGCGTTCGCGCCAGCTCCGGTACACCGGACCGAACTTCGTCTTCGCCGGGAGCAGCGAAACCAGCGGCGCCAGTGTCCGGCGGAGCACCGTCGGGCTCCGGACATAGGCGCCGCGGGCGACATCCATCAGGCTCATCTTGACCTCCTCAAAAGCTCATCCACTCGCTCGCGAGCTTGTACTCGACCGGGTTCATGGTGCGCTTGAAGCGCGCATAGCCGTCGCCGTTGCGCAGGCCGCCGACGTCGAAGCTCTTGACCCCGCGGCCCTTGAGCTCGCGCATGACGTTCCACATCAGGAAGTTGCCGGCGTTGAACTTGCGGCCCTCGGCCCCGAACCAGCCGATGTGGTACTCGGCGACACTGCCGAAGCGCACCAGCGACATGCCGGCGAGGGGTTTGCCCTCGCTGACCAGCTGGAACACGATCACGTCGCCGGGTGAGGTCTGGCGCAGGGTGCGGAGCATCGTCGGGCTTGCCGCCGAGAACTCCTTTTCTTCCATGTTCTCGAGGTGGCGGGCGATCATCCACTCATAGGTCTCGGCGTCCTCGGCGATCCGCAGCTCGGCGCCGGCCTTCTCGGCGGCGCGGGTGCGGTTGCGGAACGTCGAGTTGAAGCTCGCCCACAGCTGGTCCTCGTCCATCGTCAGGTCGATGCGGCCGGAGCTCCAGCAACTGGGGGCGCGAAGGCGATAGCCCGCCTGCCGCATCAGCCGGTCGGACCGGTCGGACTGGTGCATGGCCGGCGCGATGAGAAGTGGCAGCGTCCACAGGCGGCCGAACCGGTTGCGCAGCGCCTTGTACACGGCGACGACCTGCTCGTCCGACGGGTTGGCGCCGAGGAAGATCGGGCCGCGGTTCACGCGGTTCAGCAGCGGCAGGCCGAAGCGCTTCATCTGGAGGACGACGGTGAAGGCCACCGGTCGTCCGGCACTGAGGAAAACGACATGGCGCGCCGGCCAGCCGGTCGCCGACTTTCCGGCGGCGTAGGCGAAGGCCTGGGGCAGGTGGGGTTCGGGAGCAGAGGCGACCAGTGCATCCCATTCGGCGCGGTTCTCGACAAATCGAACCGTGATGCGTTCGGCGCGGGAAGTACTCGTCAGCGGTGCGGTCGAAATATCCGGCCGAGATACATCAAATGCCATCTACAAAATCCCCCCGCGCAACAAATCATCAACGCATGGGATATTGCGAATACTGGGCGCGCGAAACGCAAAGGTTACCTTAGTGTTAATGACGCACCGCGGCCGCCTCGGCCCAGACGCGCTGCATGGCGTCGGCGAACGGCACCAGATCCAGCTTCTCGCGGTGCATTGCCTTTCCGGCGGCGCCCAGCTTCTGCCGCAAGGCGGCGTCGCCGACGAGCCGCGTCAGCGCGCCGGCCAGGGCATCGACGTCGCCGGCCGGCACCAGCAGGCCGGTTTCACCGTCCACCACGATATCCTCGACGGCGCCGACGGGTGTCGCCACCACCGGGACGCCGGCGGCCATCGCCTCGATGATCGCAACCGGCAGGTTCTCCGAGAACGAGGGCAGGACGAGGATGTCGGCCGAGGCCATCAGCTCCGCCACGCGATCCGGCCCGACCCAGCCTGGCAGTTCCACCCGGTCGGTCAGCCCGTACTCGCCCGCCTTGGCGCGGGCGGCTTCGACATGGCCGTCACCCGCGATGGTGGCGCGCCAGCCCGGCACGGCCTTCATGCGGAACAGTGCCTCGCCGAGCTGCGGCACGCCCTTGCGGTCGCCGATCCGGCCGAGAAACAGGATATGCACCCGCTCGCCGCCGCCCACATGCGGCAGCACCGGCGGCGCGCTGGCATTGGGCACGATCTCGATCTGCCCGGCAGCACCCGGCGCCCGCGCGGCGACGAAGTCGCGCCAGACACGGCCGAGCACCACGACGCGCGCCGCGCCTTCGAACATCGCCCGGATGCGCCGGCTCAGCCACGGCCGCTTGTCGCTCCAGAAACTGCGATAGTCGGCCCCGTGCAAATGCAGCACGTAGGGCACGCCCAGCGCCTGCGCCGCCGCCGCGATCAGCAGCTTGCGATAGGTGCTGCCGTTGCTGGCAAGGTTGATGTGCACCAGGTCGAGCCGGCCGGTTGCCCGCAGCCCGATCATCCGGCCGACAAAACCCGCCACGAGAAGTGGCGACAGGGCCAGCGCGCCGGCCCCGCGGGTCGCGGCAAAGGTGGCTGCGGTGCCGCGCGGGTCGCGCTCGAGCTCGCCCTTCAGCGTTGCCATCACCCGGTCGATACCGCCCTGGCCGGTGGCGGCAGCAGGGGTCGCAACCAGCACGTTCAGCAGTTTCGTCGTCGGGGCACGCTGCAGCATGGCCGCATCTCTACCGGGCGGCGCCCGGCGCCGGAAGCGAAGCCCGCGGACACGGTTTATGAGCGCATTTGCATCGAATTGCCGGCGTTCATCCTGTAGGACGAAACCGCTACCACCCCGCGCGCGCGGAGGGTTAAGCGAACCTTAACTGGCCGGAAGCGGCCGCCAGAGTAACTCGTACGTGCTGCGCTCCACCCTCATCTACGCCCCGGCGATCCTGCTCACCCGCCTCTCGGCGCTGCTGCTGCTGGTCATCGCCACCCGGCTGATCGACCAGAACGAGTACGGCCTGCTGACGCTCGTCGTCACCGTCGGCGAGCTCACCGATTCCGCCCTCACCAACTGGCTGCGCATCGCGCTGCTGCGGCTCGGCGGCAAGGGCGAGATTAGCCGCGGCAGCCTGCTGCTTGCGGCGCGGGTGCTGCTGGTGACCGCGACCCTCGGGCTGGCGATCGCCGCCGCCGCCTCGCTGGTGATCGCGCCCGAGCGCTGGGTCGAGTTCGCGGTCGCGGTCGGCGTCTATCTCAGCGTCGCCGCAGTCAGCCGGTTCGCGCTCACCATCCTGCAGATGCAGCAGCGGCACGGCACCTATTCGCTGCTCGAGTTCGCCCGGGCGGCGCTGCAGCTGGCGCTGCCCGTCGCGGCGATCCTGGCCTTCCAGGGCAGCTTCCTCCTGCTGTCGCTCGCCTCGTCGCTGGGCACGCTGATCGCCGGCGTCGCGGCGCTGCTCGTCGCCCTGCAGGGCGTGGTGCCGGGCGCGCCGCGCTTCACGCATCGCGAGCTGTTCGCGCTCGGCATCCCGCTGATCGCCATGGCGGTGGTCGGCTTCGGCCTCAACAGCGCCGAGCGCGTGCTGCTCAAGGTCTACTACGACGCCGGCGCGGTGGCCATTTTCGCCGCCGCCTATGCGCTCGCCCGCCAGCCCATCGATACGGTGGCCAATGCCATCAACATGGGCGCCTTTCCCGAGATGGTCAGCCGCTTCGACCAGCAGGGGCCGGCTGCCGCCGGGCAGTTCCTGTCGAGGCAGATGGCGCTGATGGCGCAGCTCTCCTTCCCGATCGCGGCGCTGCTGGTGGCCCTCAGTCACGACATCGCCGAACTGCTGCTGCCGGTCGCCTATCACGGCCATGTCGGCGAACTGTTCCCGCTGATCGCGCTCGCCATCCTCTGCAGCAACTTCGCGAGCTTCGTGTTCGAGAACGTCTTTCACGCCCACAAGCGGCCCTGGCTGCTGATCGTCACCACCATCCCGGGCTCGATCGGCACCATCGTCGCCTCGCTCCTTCTCATCCCGCAGTTCGCCGCGGTCGGCGCCGCGCTGGCGCTGGCGATCGGCACGGCGATCACCCTGGTCGCCGACATCGTGCTCAGCCGCCGGCTGACCCGGGTGCCGATCCCGTGGCTCGATCTCGTCACCTCGGCACTCGTCGCCGCCAGTGTCGGCCTTGCCGCCTGGCTCGGCTCCGAGCTCACCGGCGTGGCCTGGCCGGTCGTGCGGCTCGCCGTCGGCGGTACGGCCGGCGGGCTGGTGTTCCTGGCGCTGCAGACGCTGCTGCACCCGGCCGAAACCCGCGCCGTCGCCACCCACCTCCGCGCCCGCCTCGCCCGCGCCTGAGCCCAACAAAAAGCCCCGCCGAGTGGCGGGGCCTGCTTGTGGCCGGTGCTGTCATCCCGGCGCAGGCCGGGATCCAGCCTGAGGGGTAGCCACTAGGGAAAAGCGGTGGAGAGGGTTCAGGATGGGCCCCGGCCTGCGCCGGGGTGACAGCTTGTGCGGCCCTACTGCCGGACCTGGCGGCCCTGCCGGAGGGCCCGCCACAGCAGCAGCGCGTAGGCGGTGTTGGTCTCGTAGTAGCGCCGCCAGAGCCGGCCCGGCTCCTGCGCCACGCGGAACAGCCACTCGAGCCCGGCCATCTGCACCAGCCGCGGGGCGCGGGCCACCTTGCCGCCATAGACGTCGAAGCTGCCGCCCACGCCCATCACGAAGGTGGGCAGCAGGCGCTGGCGGTACTGCTTGAGGACACGCTCCTTGCGCGGCGTCGGCATGGCGACGAACAGGCAGTCCGCCTGCGCGGCGTTGATCGCCTCCACCACCTCGGCCTCCTGCTCCGGCTTGAAGTAGCCGTCGCGCCAGCCGGCGATCTCGAGCTTGGGGTACTCGCGGCGCAGCCGCTCGACGACCGCCGTCAGCACGGCGTGCTCGGCTCCAAGCAGGTACGGGCGGAAGCCGCGCTCGGCGCAGAGCCGGAACAGGTTCGCCATGATGTCGACGCCGGCGACGCGCTCCGGCACCTCGATGCCGAACAGCCGCGCGCCCCACACCACGCCCGCCCCGTCGATGTTGATCAGGTCCGCGCTGGCCACGTCCTCGTACAGCTCCTCGTTCTTCTGCATGCCGACGAGCTTGGAGACATTGATCACGGTATGGTGCAGCGGCTGGCGCAGCGTCATCGCCTCGTCTGCCAGGTCGAGCGTCTCGGCCATGGTGACGAGGTGCATGGGCGTGCCGAGGAACTCGGCGCGCCGCTCGGCCAGCAGCGGGTGCTGGGCCCAGTCGAAAGCCTTGGCGTTCATGCGGCGCGGTCCGTGATCCGGCGCAGCGGGTGCGGCGACAGCCGGGCCTCGCGCGACTTCCTGCCTTCGATGCGGGCGTCGGGCTTCTTCGCCTTGCGCCAGGTCCACAGCCCGCGCGTGTCGATCAGCTGCTTGCCCTGCAGCGCCTCGGGGTCGATCAGCCCGAACTGGCGGTGGTCGACCAGCAGCACGACGATGTCGGCCTGGTCGATGGCGCTCAGCGCGTCGGTGAACTCGACGCCGAGCCCGTCGAGCTCGTGCGGCAGCCCGTGGGCATGCGGCTCGGCGGCGACGATCCGGATGTTCGGCACCTCGGTCAGCAGCTTCACCACCTCGACGGCCGGGCTTTCGCGCAGGTCGTCGATGTTGGGCTTGAAGCTGAGGCCGAGGCACGCGACCGTCTGCCGCCGGCTCGGGTCGAGCACCGCTGCGATATCGTGGACGACGGCCGCGGGCCGGTCGGAGTTAATGCGGCGCGCCGCGCTCATCAGGCGCGTGCTGTTGGGCGCCGCGTCGATGATGAAATAGGGGTCCACCGCGATGCAGTGGCCACCGACGCCCGGGCCCGGCTGCAGGATGTTCACCCGCGGGTGCCGGTTGGCGAGCTCGATCACCTCCCAGACGTTCAGCGACAGGTCCTGGCACACCCCCGCCAGCTCGTTGGCGAAGGCGATGTTGACGTCGCGGAAGGCGTTCTCGGTCAGCTTCACCAGCTCGGCCGCCTCGGCCGAGGTGATGAACAGGTCGCCGGCGACGAAGCGGCCGTAGAGTTCCACCGCGCGCGCCGACGAGGCCTTGGAGAGGCCGCCGATCGAGCGGTCATTGTTGATGAGCTCGGCCAGCACCTTGCCCGGCAGCACCCGCTCCGGCGAGTAGGCGACCATCACGTCGGCCGCCTCGCCATGGAAGTGCGGGAACTTCAGGTCGGGGCGGAGTTCGGCCAGCAGCGCCGTCATCCGGCGGGTCGTACCGACCGGCGAGGTACTCTCGAGCACCACCAGGTCGCCCTGCTTCAGCACCGGCGCGATGCTCCGCGCGGCCGCCAGCACGTAGGAGATGTCCGGCTTGTTGTCGTGGGTGATCGGCGTTGGCACGGCGATCACGAAGGCATCCGCCGGCTGCGGCACCGTGTGGGCGCGGAGCCGGCCGGTGGCCACGACCTTCTGGATCAGCCCGTCGAGATCTGGTTCGACGATGTGGATCTCGCCGTGGTTGACCTTCTCGACCACGTGCGGGTTGACGTCCACCCCGATCACCTCGAGCCCGCGGCTTGCGAACACGGCGCAGGTCGGCAAGCCGATATAGCCCATGCCGATGACGGAAACGGTATTGATCTCAGACATGCCGCAGTAGCTCCTCGACGATCCGGGCACTGGCCCGGCCGTCGCCATAGGGGTTGTGACGCTCCGCCATGCCGCGATAGGCCGCACTGTCGTCCAGCAGGCGGTTCGCGTTGGCGAGGATCTTCTCGATATCGGTGCCGACCAGCCGGGCCGTGCCGGCCGCGACGCCTTCGGGGCGCTCGGTGTTCTCGCGCATCACCAGCACGGGCTTGCCCAGCGACGGCGCCTCTTCCTGCACGCCGCCCGAGTCGGTCAGCACCAGGTAGCTGCGCTTCTGCAGGTAGAGGAACGGCAGGTAGTCCTGCGGCTCGATCAGGTGGATGTTGGGCGTCGCGCCCAGCTCCGCCTCCACCACGCCGCGGACGTTCGGGTTGGGATGCACGGGATAGACGACCTGCACGTCGCCGCGCGTCGCCAGCAGCTTCAGCGCGGCGCAGATGCGGTCGATGCCGCCGTCGAAATTCTCGCGCCGGTGGCCGGTGACGAGGATCAGCTTCTTGGCCGGGTCGAGGAACGGGAAGCGCGCCGCGAGTTCGCGGGCCACGAGGTCATCGCTGTCGATCGTGCCCGAGAAGTGCAGCAGGGTGTCGATCACCGTGTTGCCGGTAACGAAGATGCGGCTCGGGTCCTTGCCCTCGCGGATCAGGTTCTCGCGCGCCTCCGCCGTCGGGGCGAAGTGCCAGCTGGCGATGTTGCCGGCGATGAGCCGGTTCAGCTCCTCGGGGAAGGGGCTGTCGATGTTGTGGCTCCGCAGCCCCGCCTCGATGTGCGCCACCGGGATGCGCTTGTAGAAGGCGGCGAGCGCCGCGGTCATCGCGGTAGTGGTGTCGCCCTGCACCATGACGATGTCCGGCTTCGACTGCTCCAGCACCGCCTCCATGCCCTTCAGCACCTTGGCGGTGACGTCGAACAGCGTCTGGCCCTGCGACATGACGTTGAGGTCGTAATCGACCGGCATGCCGGTCAGCGCGATCACGCTGTCGACCATCTCGCGATGCTGGGCAGTGACGCAGATCTCGGTGTCGAGGTAACGGCTTTCGATCGCGGCCATCGCCACGGGGAAGCACTTGAGCGCTTCCGGCCGCGTGCCGAACACGATCAGCAGCTTCGGCCGCCTGGGCCGTTCGGGCATTGAGTGGAAATTCATTGTCGTACCGCCGCGCAGAATTCACTTCGTCGGGGCGCTGTGGTCGCGCCACCTGAAAAACATCCTAGCGTCGGCTGTCCGCTTCGTGGGGTGTAGTCTTAATACATGCTTAACATCGGCGGCGTGTTTACCGTACCGGGGTTCGCAGATTGTTTTCTCTGCATTCCAGAGCATAAGCCGTCATTCGTGACCGATGGCGGATAGTCGCAATTTTATGAAAATTTTAATTGTGATGTACTTTGAGCAGCAGCGCCGCTGGCAGCAGCAACTGTCGCTGCGGCTGCAGGCTGCCGGCCACGCCGTTTCCTTCGCCCGCGCTGCCGGACCGGCCCCTGCCGAGCGCGGCCTCGACGTCATCACGGCAATCGAGCGCCGCCGCCCGGGCGCGCTGCTCGACCGCGCGCCGGCGCCTGCACCGGGTTCAGAAAAGGCCGAACTCATCATCGACCTCGCCGGCACCGCAGGGCAGGGCGGTGGCGTGCCGGTGCTGTCACTCACCTTCTCCGGCCAGCGGCGCCTCGCTGCCGGGCTGTCGCAGATGCTCGCGACCCGCGAGCTGCCGGAAATCGTCGCCTGGCTCGACGGCACCCCCGTCGGCCGCGCCCGCCCGATGATCGGCGACCGCGTCTGGCTCAGCAGCGGCGCCTCGGACCTGCTCGCCGGCGCCATCGGCCTCGTCGAGCAGTGCGTCGCCCGCTTCGCGAGCGGACAACTGGCGCAGCTGCCCGAGCCGGTGCCGCTCCCGCGGCAGCGCTCCGGCGCCGGCCTGCTGCTCCGCTACCTGCCGAACCTCGTGCTCGGCCTCATCCGCCGCCGAATCGGCAAGCTCGGCGCGCGGCCGTTCTACTGGCAGACCGCCTACCGCCGGCTGGACGGGCAGGGCGTCGCCGACGCCGGCAGCCTCGCCGGCGCGCCCTTCGCGGCCTTGCCCGATGACGGCGAGCGCTTCTTCGCCGACCCGTTCGTCATCGCGCGCGACGGCCGCACCTTCCTCTTCGTCGAGGAATTCCCCTATGCGCTCGCCCGCGGCGTCATCTCGGTCGCCGAACTCGGCGCCGACGGCGCTTTCGGCACGCCGCGGCAGGTGCTGGTCGAGCCGCACCACCTGAGTTACCCGCAGGTGTTCGAGCTCGGCGGCGAGGTGTGGATGATCCCCGAGTCAAGCACCGCCCGCGAGGTCGTGCTCTATCGCGCCGAGCGCTTCCCCGACCGCTGGGTACGCCACACCACCCTCATCGCCGGCCGCGAGATTTCCGACGCCACGCTGCTCGAGCGCGATGGCCGCTTCTGGCTGTTCGGCACCGAGCGGCATTCGGAGGGCAACGCCTCCGACACCATGGTGGTGTTCGGCGCCGACCGGCTCGAGGGGCCGTGGTTGCCGCACCCGATGAACCCGGTGCTGATCGACCGTAGCGCGGCGCGGCCGGGCGGCGCCTTCGTCCGGCAGGGCGAGCGGCTGTTCCTGCCCGTCCAGGACGGCACCCGCGCCTATGGCGGCGGCCTCGGCCTTGCCGAGCTGCTCGAGCTCGACGCCCGCACGGTGCGCTTCGCGCCGCCGCGGCCCGTCACCCCGGGCGATGCCTGGGATCGCCGCGGCATCCATACGCTGAACCGCGCCGGCGGTATCGAAGTCATCGACAGCGCCGGCTGAGGAGAACCACCATGACGCTCACCGCCCGCCGCTACCGCCTCGACGATCCCTTCGTTCGCGAGGTCGCGGCTGCCGCCGCCTCGGTCTTCGCCGCGCCCGGCTTCCTCGCCGTCCTCGCCGGCACGCTCGGCCGCGAGCAGGGGGCGGAACTCATCCTGATCGGCGTCAGCGATGCCGAGGGCCGGCCGGTGGCGCTCTTCCCCTTCACCTCGCGCGTCGTCGGGCATCTCCGCCGCATCGAAGGCCTCGGCCTCGGCGTCGCCGACTACTACACGCCGGTGCTGGCGCGCGACGCCGACCCGGCGGCGCTCTGGCACGCCGTGCGCGCGGCGCTGCCACCGGCCGATCTCGTGCACCTCATCAACGTGCCCGGTCCGCTGTTCGGCCGCACGCACGGCCTCGAGCAGGCCGGCTTCCTCGCGCCGATGGGCCACGCCTCCACCGTGCTGTCGCTCCGCGACGGTGGCCGCCCGATCGATCCGGCGAAGTTCAGCGCCGCCAAGGATGTGCGGCGCAAGCACAAGAAGCTCGCCGCCCTCGGTCCCGTCAGCTTTGCACTGGCCGAAACGCCCGCGGAGAAGCACGAGCTGTTCGATGCGCTCGTCCGTTTCCGCACCGCCCGCTTCGGCAAGCTCGAGCGTCGCGACAAGCTCGAGGAGCCCGGCGTCACCGCCTTCTACCGCCAGCTGCTGGAGCAGGGCACGGCCGAGATTTACGGCCTCCGCGTCGGTCCCGAGGTGGTGGCGGTGGTCTATGGCTTCGTGCACGAGGGCGTCTTCACCCTCATCATCCCCACCATGACCGCCGACCCGAAGTTCGAGCCGGGTTCGCCTGGCCTCGTCTCGCTCTACCTGGCGATCGAGGCCTGCATCGGGCGCGGCGACCGCGTCTTCGATTTCAGCGTCGGGGCGCTCCACTACAAGAGCCGCTTCGGCGCCGAAAAGCACGAGCTGTTCGAGCTGGTCGAGGCGCGCTCGCTGGTCGGCCTGCCCGCCGCCCTCGTCACCCAGGCCCGCAGCTTCGTCCGCACCCGCCGTACACTGCGGCAGGCGGCCTAGGCTCGCTGCTTCGGCACTGCCTCGAAGTAACAGACCAGCAGCACCACGAAGATCGTCACCACCGGCGTCTTGGAGCTCAGCGTGTTGTTGGAGAGCGCCGCGGCGAGGAACACCGCCGTGCCGATCCAGGCCGGCCGCGCCTGGTGCCGCAGCAGCCGCCACAGCAGCCAGAACACCACCCCGGCGAACACCAGCGCCAGGATCGCGCCGAGCTGGAACGTCAGGTAGACCGGCGTCGACTCGATGAAGGGCAGGTTCAACTTCTCGTTGACGAGCTTCAGGATCGCATTGAGGTCGGCGCCGAACAGGATGTCCTTCCAGCCCACGAACTCGAAGATCCGGTAGATATCGGTGCGCGCATAGAAGTTCTCATCGACCACGCCGTCCGAAAAGCGCGACAGGAAGCCGCCGGCCGCCAGCACCGCCAGCAGGGCGGCGCCCGCCAGCAGCGTCAGCAGCAGTGCCACGAACTTCGCCTTGCGCTCCGCCGCCCGCGCCAGTCCCCACGGCACCAGCACCAGCAGCACCACGATCTCTGCCGCCGCAAGCAGCAGCGCGAAACGGGCCCCTGCCGCCGCCGTGCCGATGAACAGCAGCAGCACCGCCGCGACCTTGCCCCATACCGGCCAGCGCGTCAGCGCCACGAAGCCGATCGAGGCGGCGCAGATCAGCCCCAGCGTCAGCGGGTGCTCGGTCAGGCCGACGGGCCGGAACACTTCCTCGTTGGCCGCGTAGGGCAGGATGCGCATCCGCGTCGCCGCCTCGAACACGCCCATCGCCGCGTTCAGGAGGCTGAGGCCCAGCACCATGTCGCCGATCCGCCGCCGCATGCCCGCGTTCTGCGCCAGCAGCACCAGGCCGGCGACGCCCGCCACGAGGTAGGTGTCGATGAAGATGCCCGACGAGCCCGGCCGCCCGGTCAGGATCAGGAACGCCACCAGCAGCACCATCATGCCGCAGAAGCGCACCAGGTCGCGGAACTTGGCGATCTCGTCGCCCTGCAGGAACACCGGCCGGGTGAACAGCACCAGCGGCAGCAGCGCGAAGATGGCGTAGGTGCCGAAATGCAGCTTCTCGTAGAGCGCGCCGCCCTCGCTGGTGTAGTCGACCAGCCGGTTCATGATCTCGGGCGAAATGCAGAAGCGCAGCGCGAACGCCACCACCGTGAGGATGAAGAACAGCAGCGACAGCGCATTCTGCCGCCGCGCGCTTGCCACCTCGCGTTCGGGTGTCGTGGCCGAATAGCTCACCGGCTGTCCTCGGGCTCGGGCTCCGGCCAGACAGGACAGGACGGAGCTTAACCAAGAAAACCCATTCCCGGAGCGCGGTCAGGGGCTTGGTATATAAAGCGCTAAGATATTCGAGCTTCCAGAACGAGATGTTAACGCCATGTCCGATGTTGCCGACAGGCCAGACACTCCGGCCATGCTGGGCCGCAACTCGGGCGCCCGGGCGTTTGCCCGCCTCGAT
>JBQCFF010000121.1:0-4509 GCA_051959485.1 Devosia sp.
GGAGTCGTCCCGGGCCAGGTCGAAAGTACCGCGGCATGGGCCGGTTCGCCGGTCAAGCCGCTGCAGACGCGGGGAGGGCTCGATGCGGAGCGCTCCAGGGGGCAAGGCTGCCACGCATGAGGCGGCCGGGAGAGGTGGCGAATGTGGGTGGATGCCCCGTCGCCGGCCACCCACGCTTCTCGCGATGCGGCACGGGATGCACCCGGGCTGCGGTACCATAAGCCCAAAACCCCGATCGGCCGGCGAGGCGCGAGCCTCACAAATCTGCGGACTACCCGCGCGAGGATCGAGCCTCGCCGGCCCCGCTTCACTGCCCCAAGAGGGGCAGGGCTCTTTGAAACCCGAGGCCGCAGGGCCGGCGGGGGTGTCGGCACGCCTGCCGTTACGCGTCGGCGTGGCTCTCCGGCTTGCTGTGGGCCGGCAGTTCCATCGCCTCGAGCCGGGCGATCAGCGGCTCGATCTCGCCCACCATCTCCATGTGCCGCTCCTCCATGGTGAAGTTGAGCGTCATGTACTCGCGGCCGGGGCAGAAGGTGCAGATGTTGGCGCCAGCGTGGAAGGCGCCGCAATAGATCGGCTCCATCATCCACTCGGTCACCGGCCCGAAGGTGCGGTGCGGCGGCACCAGGGTGAGCACGGTATCGGCGCCGCCCTGGAAGCGGCGGAAGCGCGGGCCGTAGAGCCACGGCATGACGCGGTGCAGCGTGCGGTGCATCTTGAACAGCGCCATCATCTGCACCGAGAAGGCCGTGACGTCCTTGGCCTCGATATCGTCGAGCACCTTGTCGACGCCCTTCACGTAGGCGACGAAATCCCGGTCGAAGGGGAACTTCGCCATCAGCGCCCGGACGCGGAAGAAATCGTCGTCGGCCGCCGTCCGGTTGGTGTCCAGCATCGTGTAGGCGGCAGTGATCACCTTGTGGTTCAGGCGCCGGTCATCCGGCGAATGCAGCGCGTAGGTCACCACCGCGAAGTAGAGCGAGCGCTGCCGGACACCGAGCCGGTTGGACAGCCTGCGCATGCGGCTGCGCTGGAGCGGCAGGGTCCGGAACTCCCAGGGCTTCTCGGGGGGCGACAGCAGGTGGGCGAAGAACAGGTGGATCGATGCCCCCAGCCCCGCGGCCACCGCGCCCTTGACGCGGGTGCTGATCGATACCTTGTTGTCCTTGTTGGACTGGATGCCGTGGTTGGCGGTCTGCGAACGGGTCAGCAGCGCCGCATCGGAGCCCTCGAGCACCGCGTGCGCGGCACGCACCTGGATGATCGAAGCCCTGCCCTCGCCGTCCGGCCCGGCCTTGCGGGTCGCCGCCATGAAGCGGAACAGCGGCAGGTCGGGGATATCGAAGATGTCCTCGGATTTGCCCAGCCACTTGTCGGGAAAACCGTCGAACTCCTCGACTTCCTCGACCGAGGTGATGGCGTCGAGCTGCGCTTCGGTGAAGGGATGGCCCGGCCGGGCGCCGGCAAAGCCGTGGGTCAGCTGCGGGGCCAGCGCCACCACCCGCCGCACCAGCTCCTTCAGCCTCTCCTTGTCGAAGCCCTCCCGGGAGAAGGCGGTGAAGAAGATCGTGTCCTTGCCCTGGTAGAGGAACCACTGGAAATCGGTGAACAATGCCTGCGGGTCTTTCTGAACCGCGGCAAAGGCGAGATCGAGCGACTCCGTATGGTCGCTGGCGAAGCTCAGGGACGAGAAACTCTTCATGTTTGGCCCGTGCTCGATCGTTTGGATCTGCCTGCACTAAGCCACGTCTTGGCCTGCCGGGCAACTTAAAGCGGCCATATGCCTAATCGCCCTCAACTCCCCCCGAATCGGGCGACCGCAACGCTCCAACGACTTATCCCCGCGGCAACCGGGCTCGGCTATGCTGCCGCTGCGCTGGCGAGGTGCCGTCGCCACACCGGGAGGCGGGCCGATCGACCACTGCGACTTTCCAGTTCCTCAATCATTACAATGCGGCAACCTCCGAAAGACTTGGTTGCGCGAGTTGAGGCAATCACCGTAATGCTGGCGGGTTTCGTTTCAATGCTAACCATGCGCTTCCGTGCCGAGGCGCCGTGTCCGTGCGCATCATCCCGCTGATCCTGGCCGTCGCCCTGTTCATGGAGAACATGGATTCGACGGTGATCGCCACGTCGCTGCCGGCCATCGCGGCCGATATCGGCGCTGAGCCGATCTCGCTCAAACTGGCGCTCACCGCCTATTTCGTGGCCCTGGCCATCTTCATCCCGCTGTCGGGCTGGATGGCGGACAGGTTCGGCGCCAGGAACGTGTTCCGCGCCGCCATCGTGGTGTTCATGGTGGGGTCGATCTGCTGCGCCTTTTCGGATTCGCTGCTCACCTTCGTGCTGAGCCGGTTCCTGCAGGGCATCGGCGGCTCGATGATGACGCCGATCGCGCGCCTCGTGCTGGTGCGCAGCACCAAGCGCAGCGAGCTCGTCTCGGCGATGGCGTGGCTGACCGTGCCGGCGCTGATCGGCCCGATCAGCGGCCCGCCGCTCGGTGGCTTCCTCACCACGTTCTACAGCTGGCACTGGATCTTCTGGATCAACGTCCCGATCGGCCTCATCGGGCTGGTGCTGATCAGCAAATTCCTCCCCGACGTGGACCGGGGGCGCAACGAGCGGCCGATCGACTTCCCCGGCCTGTTCCTGTCCGGCGTCACCTTCGCCGGGGTGCTGTTCGGCTTTTCGGTGATCAGCCTGCCGGCGATCCCGGTCTATGTCGGCTACCTCTCGATCATCATCGGCGCCGTGACCGGCGTGCTCTACCTGCGGCACGCGCGGCGCGCGCAGTACCCGATCCTCGATCCGAGCCTGTTCAGGCTGCCGCTGTTCCGCAGCGCCATCATCGGCGGCTCGCTGTTCCGGATCGGGCTCGGCGCCTTCCCGTTCCTGATGCCGCTGATGCTGCAACTGGCCTTCGGGCTCAGTCCGTTCGAAAGCGGCCTCACCACCTTCATCGCCGCCTTCGGCGCCATTGTCTCGAAGCTGGGGGTCCGCTGGCTCTACCGGGCGTTCGGCTTCCCGCGCACGCTGGTGCTGCTGGCGCTGGTCGGCTGCGTCTTCCTCGCCATCAACGGCTTCTTCATGCCCGAGACGCCACACTGGCTGCTGATGGCGGCGCTGTTCGTCGGCGGCCTCACCCGCTCGTTCTTCTTCACCGGACTCAATGCCCTGGTCTTCGCCGATATCGATGAGCAGCACGCCAGCCAGGCGACCGCCATCAACGCGGTGGCGCAGCAGCTGTCCGTCGCCGCCGGCGTCGCGGTGGCGGGCGGCACGCTCGAGTTCACCTCCAACCTCCTGCATGGCGGCGAGCTGACGCTCACCGACTTCCACATCGCCTGGTTCGTCGTGGCCCTGGTCGCCATCCTCAGCGCCCTGCCCTTCTTCCGGCTGCCGCCGGATGCCGGGGCGGACGTCTCGGGACACCGGGTGAAATCGATCACCAGGCCCGAGCCGGCAACGGCGTAACCCCGACCATGGTCGGGCGCGACAGTCCCCGGCCCCCATGCTTACCTCCCCTCCGATTGCCCCGATGTCCTCGCTCCGCCTCACCCCGCTGATCCTCGCCGTCGCCCTGTTCATGGAGAACATGGACTCGACCGTCATCGCCACCTCGCTGGCGGCGATCGCGCAGGATATCGGCACCGAACCGATCGCGCTCAAGCTGGCGCTCACCACCTACATGGTGGCGCTCGCCATCTTCATCCCGATCTCGAGCTGGATGGCCGACAAGTTCGGCGCCAAAAACGTCTTCCGCTCCGCCATCCTGGTGTTCATCCTCGGCTCGGTCGCCTGCGCCATCTCCGACTCGCTGCTGACCTTCGTGCTGAGCCGCTTCCTGCAGGGCATGGGCGGCGCGATGATGACGCCGGTGGCGCGGCTGGTGCTGGTGCGGGTGACGCCGCGCGACCGGCTCGTCGACGCCATGGCCTGGCTCAGCATTCCGGGCCTCGTCGGCCCCATCCTCGGCCCGCCGATCGGCGGCTTCATCACCACCTTCGCCAGCTGGCACTGGATCTTCCTCATCAACGCGCCGATCGGCCTGGTCGGCGTGCTGATGGTCAACAAGTACCTGCCCGATTGGCATCGCAACGAGCCGCGCAAGCTCGATTTCACCGGCTTCCTGCTGGCCGGCATCTGTTTCGCGGGGCTGGTGTTCGGCGTCTCGGTGCTGACGCTTCCGGCCCTGCCGGCGAGCTTCGGCTACGGGGCGATGCTGCTCGGCGTGGTCGCCGGCGGCGTCTACTGGTTCCACTTCCGCCGCACCGAGCATCCGATCCTCGACCTCCGGCTGTTCCGGCAGCCGCTGTTCCGGCTGACGATGATCGGCGGCACCGTCTTCCGGCTCGGCACCGGCGCCATGCCCTTCCTGTTCCCGCTGATGCTGCAGCTGGCGTTCGGCATGTCGCCGTTCCAGACCGGCCTCGTCACCTTCGCCTCGGCGATCGGCGCCTTCAGCATGAAGTTCCTGGCCGAGCGGATCATCGCGCGCATCGGCTTCCG
>JBQCFF010000122.1:0-8455 GCA_051959485.1 Devosia sp.
CACCGATACGGTGTTCTCGCCGCTCGACATGAGCAGCCACCGATCGCCGTTCTCGCTCGTGTAGAAAACGCGCTCACCGTTGCTCATTCCCGTGTCTCCTGCAGACGAATGCTCCAGCAACAACGCACGAGCCCCCGCTTCGGACGCGGATCCGCCGGCTGCGAACACTCGATCACCTACCAGGTCAACGCCGTCGGCTATGTTCCTATTCGCTGGAGAGCCGGGCCGATCGCGCCGCAGCGTTGGCGAGAAGCCCCGAATTCAGCTCGTACGACTTCGTGCGGCCATCGAACCGCACCCATCCGGCCTGAACCAGGGTCCGCAGCACCGAATGACAGTGGCTCCTCGTGAGGGCCAGGCTCCGCGAGAGCTCTGCTGCGGTTACCGCATAGGCCGTTTCGCTCAGGTAGTTCAGGATCGCCACTGCGTTCAGCACCGCAGGTACGAGGTGGCCCGTCGGCAGAGCCCAACCCTGCAGACTGTCACTGGGGTCCGTGGGGGCGGTGGTGTCTTGTGGGGGCATCTATCACCTGTTGTGAATTGCTCACGTTGGCGCCGAACCGCGGTCGAAAGACAGGCGGGGATCGAGGCTTCGACGCAAGGCAATAACCCACATTGGAATCTCTGCCGCGTCGATGCGGCAAAAGCCCCTAAGCGGCTTTTCGCCACGTTCTTTAAGGGCAGGAGAACTTCATGAAGACAAACCTCAATCGCGTCCTCCTCGGAGGGGTGGCAGCAGCAGTGCTGACCACGTTCGCCGGCGGTGCCATTGCCGACGACGTGACCTATGAGCGTTTGGCCAATCCCGAGCCGGGCAACTGGCTTACCAACAACCGCACCTACGACTCGAACCGGTATTCGCCGCTCACCGAGATCACCAAGGACAACGTGAAGGACCTCAAGGTCGCCTTCACCGTCCCGCTCAAGCCCGGCTCGACCGGCGCCGGCGCCTTTGCCAGCTCGCTGCAGGGCACGCCGCTCGTCGATGGCGGCATCATGTTCATGTCGGACGGCTGGGGCCGGATCTATCGCATCGACCTCACCAAGGGCGATCGCGGCTACATCGACTGGATCTTCGATCCGGACACCGACAGCGAGCTGGCCACCGGCATCCTGAACAACCGCGGCGTGGCGCTCTATGGCGACTCGATCTACTCCGTCACCCCGGATTGCGGCCTGGTTCGCGTGAACAAGGAAACCGGCGAGCTGATCTGGCGCGTCGAGATGCAGCAGAACCCGGTCGAGTACTGCACGATGGCGCCGCTCGCCATCGACGGCAAGATCATCGTCGGCCCGGCCGGCGGCGACGGCCCGATGCGCGGCCGCCTCGAGGCCTACAACCCGGAAGATGGCTCGGTGATCTGGGACTTCCAGACCATCGTCGACGCTTCCTATGAAACCGGCGCCGAGACCGGTGGCGGTGCAGTCTGGGTGACCGGTGCATACGACACCGAGCGCAACGAGCTGGTCTGGGGTATCGGCAACCCGTATCCCGACTGGGAGCCCTCCAAGCGCCCGGGCGACAACCTCTACACCAACTCGACCGTTGCGCTGAACGCCGACACCGGCGAGATCAACTGGCACTTCCAGTACACGCCGAACGACAGCTGGGACTTCGACGAAGTCGGCACCCAGCAGCTGATCACCGCCAATATCGACGGCGAGGATCGCAAGCTCGTCAGCCACTTCGGCCGTAACGGCTTCTACTACGACCTCGACGCCACCAACGGCTCCTACGTCAACGGTTCGCAGTACGCCAAGAAGGTCACCTGGACGAAGGGCATCGAGCCCAAGACCGGCATGCCGCTCGAGTACGATCCGACGCTGAAGGTGCAGAAGTACCTGCCCGAGACGCGCATGGACTTCGAACTGATGGCGATGCCGTCCGAGTTCGAGTTCTGCCCGTACTGGGAAGGCGGCGTGAACATGTTCCCGACCACCTACAGCCAGAAGACGAAGCTGGTCTATGGCCTGCTGATGGAAGGCTGCACCTACAACCCGGGCAGCCGTCCGGACGACGAGAAGAACCACATCACCGGCGCTCTGGTCTCCATCGACCCGACCACCGGCGCAGTGGTCCAGCGGCATGAGTTCCCGGCTACGGGTCGTGGCGGCACCGTCTCGACCGCCGGCGGCATCGTGTTCGGTACGAGCTCGGACGGCGACATCTTCGCCCTCGACGACACCACGCTCGAGCGCCTGTGGAACTTCAACGTCGGCACCATGGTGGACGCGCCGCCGATCACCTTCGAGATCAATGGCAAGCAGTACCTCGCCATTGCCATCGGACCGGGCGGCGTGGGCCTTGGCTTCCACAAGTACCCGGACAAGAGCTCGGACGCCGAAGCGGCCATCGCCGCCAAGCAGTTCCAGCCTGCGTCGACGATGTACTTCTTCTCGCTCTAAGTGAGCCGACGGCCAGCGCGGCGGTGATGCCGCCGCGCTGGCTATTTCTGTTTTCCGGGGTTTCAAGACCCACCACGAGGTTGTCTGCATGTCTCTCGCCATCACCGCTTCTCTCAGGAAGCTGGCCCTGCCGCTGGCCGTTCTGGCGCTCTCCGTCCTTTCCGCCCCGGCGCTGGCCCAGGATACCGCCGAAGTCGCAGCCGCCGATCCGGCGCTGGTCCAGGAAGGCTTCGCCGTGTGGAAGAAGCAGGATTGCATCGGCTGCCACGGCTGGGCCGGCAACGGTGAGCGTATCGGCGAAAACCCGACCGGCCCGAACCTGCGCGCCCTCGACTACGATGCGGCGACGCTGAAGGAAGTCATCCTGTGCGGCCGCCCCGGCACGGCGATGCCGTCGCATGACCCGCGGGCCTATTCGGATGACCGCTGCTACGGCATGACCAGGGCCGACCTCGCCGGCCAGGACATCCTGAAGGGCCGCGACATGTCCAGTGCCGAAGCCGACGCGCTCGTCGCCTACATGGAGGCCAGCATGCTCGGCCGTCCGACCGAGCCGAGCCTCGAGGACTGCCAGGCCTTCTACGGCGGCAAGCCGTTCTGCAAGAAGTACCCGACCGCCGAGTCGCAGGGCCTCTAGGCCCATGCTGCTCCGCATGCTGTTTGGGGCAATCGCAGTCCTGGGCGCGCTGGCACTGCCGGCTGCCGCCCAGGAGGCGCTTTCACCCGAGACGGTGGATCACCTGGCGCCTCCCGACCTGCTCAGCCTCAGGCTGGGCCAGCCGGTGGCGGCGCAGCCCGGGCCGTTCCGCGAGCATGCCTGCGGTACCAATGGCGGCCCGCAAGCCCAGCCGATCGCCGGCTTCGAAGCCTATGCAGCCTGTGCCGCGGAAGCCGAAACCGGCCTGCACGAAGTCACCTTCCGCTACGACGACGAGCTGCACTACTACGCTCGCGCCATGAACAACATGCCGATCGCCGATCGCTTCCAGGGCACGCGCTTCGGCTCGTTCCCGGTCATCGTGTCGGCGCTGATCGACGGCGACGGCTTCGTGCGCGGCTATCGCGCCGTGACCGACGACCGGGTGCCGCTGCGCGAGCGGCGCGTCGCCTACACGATGGGCATTCTCGCCAAGTCGCGCCTGCCGGGGGAGTGGACCTGCGAGGACCTGCCGCTTGCCGACGGAGAGACCCCCGTCGGCCGCGTGGCAGTGAAGCAGGACTGTGCCGGAACGGCTCCCGACGGGCAGCAGATGCTGCTCAGGTCACGCTATCTCCACCGCAAGGGGCAGACCTTCGTCGACCAGCACTCCGGGCGCATCCGCGAGGGGCTGTTCGAGAGCACCACCCGCCTCGAAGTGTTCGACGCCGACTGGAGGCTGCCCTGAAACGCTTCGCTCTCCTCGCCCTCCTGCTCCTGCTCCCCACAGCCTCTGCCGTGGCGCAAGCCGACGGGCGTGCGGCATTCCTGGCCGGTACGACGAACGACTGTCCCCGCTGCGACCTGTCCGGCCAGAACCTCAGCTATCGCGACCTCAGCAAGGCCGACCTCTCCGGCGCGAATCTCTCTCGCGCGCGCCTGCACCGCGCCGTGCTGAGCCGCGCCAACCTCTCCGGCGCCAACCTCGCCGGCGCCAACCTGAACCTCGC
Organism: Devosia sp.; assembly: GCA_051959485.1. Lineage (GTDB taxonomy): Bacteria > Pseudomonadota > Alphaproteobacteria > Rhizobiales > Devosiaceae > Devosia_A. The sequence continues at coordinate 4,054 of JBQCFF010000122.1, forward strand.
CGACCTGCGCTTCGCCGATCTCTCCGGGGCCGACCTCACGGCTGCGCTCCTGTTCGAGGCAAATGCGTCGGCGGCCAGGCTGACGGGAGCTCTCCTGGTCGGGGCTAAAGTGCAGCATGCGCATTTTCCGCGGGCAGCCATGGTGGGCGTGGACCTGAGCGGTGCCGACGCCACCGAGGCATCCATGGCCGGGGCCGACCTGACTGGCGCCGACCTCTCCGATCTCTATGCACCCGGCAGCGACCTGCGGCAGACGAGGCTCAAAGGTGCAGATCTCTCCGACAGCACGTTCTTCGAAGCCAACTTCACCTCGGCCGATCTCACCGACGCGCAGATCAGGGACTCCGATTTCCGGCAGGCCAGGCTGACCAAAGCCGTGTTCGCAAACGCCGTCGTGGCCGGCAGCAAGTTCGCCCGCGCCTGGACCCAGGACGCCGACTTCACCAACGTCGACCTCACCACCGCCACCGGCCTGACAGCGCCCACGCCCTAACCCCACCCCGGCGCGATGCCGCCCGGCCGGACCAAGCGCCGTGATTGAGTCGAGAATCGACTCGGCCAGCCGATGAAACGACACCCTGCCGAGCAGGATGCAGCCCTCGGCCCGGACCACCGCGCCTCGCCCTGCTTCGCGATCTTCCTCAACCGCCCGTCGAAGTCCGGCGCCCCTGCAACCCACCCAGATTCGGCCCAGCTCAGGCACCGAAAACCCGAGCCACCACCCACCACTGCCGCCGCGCTGGTGGCTGCGGCAACCAGTTTCGTAAGTCACTGAGTTTAATGACGGATATTGAGAAGAATGGTGCTGCAAGAGAGGATTGAACCCGGTGAGGGTTTCGTCTGAGCCCCGGATTTCTGGCACTTTCGTAGCGATGGCGCAACCCTTTGTGTACCACCCCCGTGACCCAGCTGATCATTGGGTCGGTCTCCCAAAGGTCCATCAAGCTGGTGATGGTGACGGGCTTGGGCTTCTCCCGTTCCAGCCTCGGGAAACGACCTTGGTTTGGATCGGGGCCATAGTCGCCTTCGGCTTGCCGCTTCCTCTGCTGGGCCGCTAGCATGACCGCTCGATGGGTCTCATCCAGCAACCGCGCACGACTGTTTGCGTCAGGCAGCAGACCCTCTCCAGCCAGCGCCTTGTCGATCGAAGCGCCGTACCACCGCTCCGCTGCGGCAGGATCGACCATGACGCTCTCCCCGACCGCCATAAGGTGGTCCCACAGCACGGGGCTTCCCGGCTCGTCTGCCGCCGTCTCCATGAACTCCCGATAGATGACGCCAGCGAGGGCCACCAACTGCTGATGCGGGATTGGCTGCGGTCCTTTGCGTTGGGCTTCCCACCCACGGCGGATGCTCACCAGCATTTCCGCGTGCAGAGTGATGGCTTCATCTTCGTCCTTGGTGCCGAGCGACCGCTTTGTGAACTCGGGCGCACCGAGCCGACGCAAATCGGCGGGATTGCGGACTTTGAGATACCAATTTCCGTTGGGGCTAAGGCGTATCGGGCGGGGCATTAACAAGGGCACTGTGTACCATCCGTGTGTACCACCGGATGGCTTCCAAGCCCTTGATAGCAGCCAATTTCTTGATTTCAATCAGGAAAAGGTGGTGCTGCAAGAGAGGATTGAACTCTCGACCTCTCCCTTACCAAGGGAGTGCTCTACCACTGAGCTACTGCAGCTTGCGCGGGGGTCCCTGAGGGGACCGGCGACCTGGCGCGGCGGGTTAGTGCCACAGGGGGGACGCCTCTGCAAGGCAAAAAAGCTTGCAAGCGGGTGACAGCGGCAGAACCGCGCGCGTGCTATGGCACGGCGGAACATCGCTGCCGCAGGCCAGGTACCATCCGCCGCCGCCCGAGGCTGCCGTCGCGACCGCCGGTGCAGGTGGCCGGCGCAGTGCGTCGCGCCGGCGCTGCCGGTGCAGGGTGAGCGGACAAACGGGCCCCGGATCACGCAGGGCGCACCGGCGGTGCCGGGCCGCGCGCGAGTTTGCCGATAGCCAGGGTGGCTGATAGCGAGATGACCGATGGCTGATGCGCCGAAACCCACGCACGAGCAAAGATTGGCCGCAAAGCTCCGCGAGAACCTGCAGCGGCGGAAGGCGCAGGCGCGCGCGAGGGCGGCAACCGCCGGTAAACCAACATCTGATAGTGAACAGCCTATTGCCGGGCCGGACGGGGTCGCGTTGAAGCCCACCCCCGATTCGGATAGCTAACCCATCCGGGAACGTCACCGTTCCCGCTGAACGTCTCAACGACGAGGATCACCACATGGACCGCATTCGTCTGGTCGGCGGCAACGAACTGCACGGCGAGATTCCCATCTCCGGCGCCAAGAACGCGGCCCTGCCGCTGATGATCGCCTCGCTGCTGACCCGCGAATCGCTGGTGCTCGAGAACGTGCCGCGGCTCGCCGACGTCACCCAGCTCGAAAAGATCCTCGAGAACCATGGAGTCGATATTGCGGTGCATGGCCGCAAGCCGATCGCGCTCGAAGGCCAGCGCATGACCCTTCAGGCGGCCGAGATCGTCGACACCACCGCGCCCTACGAGCTCGTCTCGACCATGCGCGCCAGCTTCTGGGTCATCGGGCCGCTGCTCGCCCGGGCGCACGAGGCGCGCGTCTCGCTGCCCGGCGGCTGCGCCATCGGCACCCGGCCGGTCGACCTGTTCCTCTACGGCCTCAAGCAGCTGGGCGCCGAGATCGACATCGACGAGGGCTATGTCGTCGCCCGCGCGCCGAAGGGCGGCCTCCGCGGCGCCCGCATCAACTTCCCCAAGGTGACGGTCGGCGCCACCCACGTGATCATGATGGCCGCCACCCTCGCCAAGGGCACGACGGTGATCGAGAATGCCGCCATGGAGCCCGAGATCTCCGACGTGGCCGAGTGCCTCGTCAAGATGGGCGCCCGCATCGACGGCATCGGCACCCGCACCCTCACCATCGAGGGCGTGGACGAGTTGCACGGCGCCACCCACGAGGTCGTCGCCGACCGCATCGAGGCCGGCACCTACGCCATGGCCGCCGCCATGGCCGGCGGCGACGTGCTGCTCAAGAACGCCAGGGCGCACCACCTGCAGGCCGCGCTCGACAAGCTGGGCGCCGCCGGCGCGCGCGTCACCTCCGAGGCCGACGGCATCCGCATCTATCGCAACGGCAACGGCATCCAGGCGGTGGACGTCGAGACCGACCCGTTCCCGGGCTTCGCCACCGACCTGCAGGCGCAGTTCATGGGCCTTATGACCATGGCGAACGGCACCTCCCGCATCCGCGAGACCATCTTCGAGAACCGTTTCATGCACGTGGCCGAGCTCGCTCGCTTCGGCGCCGACATCAAGGTGGACGGCCAGGTGGCGACCGTTACCGGCGTGCCGCAGCTGAAGGGCGCCCAGGTGATGGCCACCGATCTGCGCGCCTCGGTGTCGCTGGTCATCGCCGGGCTCGCCGCCCGCGGCGAAACGGTGGTCAACCGCATCTACCACCTCGACCGCGGCTTCGAGCGGCTGGAGGACAAGCTCTCGGCCGTCGGCGCCGAGATCGAGCGCGTCACCGGCTGACGGCCTCCCGGCTCCAGTTCGAGCGGCGGTGGCGGAGCGCCACCGCCCTTCGCTCTTCCGGGCGCAGGCTCGCCCAAAGCCCGATTGCCCCAGTCGGCTCAAGCTTGTAGATCAGCGCTCAGCCTCCCATTTTAGCGGCAACAGCAAGTTTCACTGGACCCGACCAATGACCGATCTCAAGCTGATCGCGCTTGATGCCGAAGACCTCGACGTCATCTCTGCGACGACCCAGGACGCTGTCGTCCGTACTGCCGAAATGGGCTACGCCAGGGCCGACCAACGCTTTGCCCTGCTGATGAACCGCTTCGCCTGGGAGGACGGGCAGAAATCCCGCACCGGCATCCGCAAGCGGGCCGCGCTGCACTTCGAGCGCGTCACCGGCGTCAGGATCGCCGGCTTCGACCCGAATGCCCCGGAAGGCACGCTCGAGCTGCTTGCCATCCGTTTCACCGAGACCGAAGCACCCTCGGGCCATGTCGACCTCACCTTCGCAGGCGGCGGCACGATCCGGCTCGAGGTGGAGGTGCTCGAAGCCCGCCTCGCCGACCTGGGCGCCGCGTGGGCCGCCAAGGCCAAGCCCGAGCACGCCGTCTGATGGTGCAACGCCTCGATAGCCGCGCTTCGCGCTTCGCCGACGATTTCGACACCCTGCTGAACTCCAAGCGCGAGGTGTCCGAAGAGGTCGGCACCACCGTCGCCGGCATCCTCGCCGACGTGAAGGCGCGGGGCGACGACGCGGTCATCGACTACACCGAGCGCTTCGACCGGCTGCCGCTCACCCCCTCGACCCTGGCCTTCACCGCCGACGAGATCGCCGCGGCCGAGGCCCGCATCCCGGGCGACGTC
>JBQCFF010000123.1:0-2635 GCA_051959485.1 Devosia sp.
GACGATGACCGGGATCACCACGACATAGGTGCCGGCCGACTGACCGTAGCTGACCCAGAGGAACAGGGCCGGCGGGAACAGGTAGAGGATCTGCATCAGCGACTGGCTGAGCAGCCACGGGTCGCGGCGCAGCAGCTTCCATTCCTTGACGCGGAGCGCGTGGCGCTGGCTCGCCCGGCGGAAGGGGCGCGGCGAGGCCGATTGCTGCACGCGGCTGGCGGAGACGCCGGCCGCGGCGATGGCGTAGGTCGCAAAGCTGCGCGAGGTGAGGCGGATCACCAGCCCCAGGGCGCCGAAGCCGAGGGCGACGACGAGCAGCATGTCGAGCCCGTCGCCCATGGCGCCGCGCGCGGGGAGCCAGACGAGGCTGCCGGCATCGGGCATGGCCGCGACGAACTCGGGCGACTGCAGCACGTCGAAGCGGTTCATGTTGCCGAAGCTGAGGATCGCCGCCGCCTGGATGCCGATGACGAAGCCGGCGCCGACGACCCCGGCGATGATCTGCGCCACGAGGCGGGTGCGGGCCGGACCGATGGCACGGAACAGGCCGACGGTGACGAGCACCGAGATCGCCGCCGCCAGCGCGCCGAAGCCGGCGAGCACCCCGTAGGCGCTCAGCCATTTCGGGCCTTCGTAGGCGACGAGCACGTTGACCATCGGGCTCGCGAGCAGGCAGGCGAGGGCGACGGTGCCGAAGGCGGTGGCGGCCGTGCGGATGGCGAAGACGCGGCTCGCGGGAGCGGGCGAGGCGAGGATCAGGTCGAGGTCGGAGCGCGAGTAATAGGCACGGGTGACCGATTCCAGCGCCTGCGACAGCATGACGGTCCAGAACAGGAAGCCGGTGCCGGTGATGAGCACCAGGGTCTGCTTGTCGGGCCCCACGCCGGCCGCGATCCACGGGCCCATCAGCACGTTGGCGAGGAAATGCAGGCCCAGGTAGAAGCTCGCCAGGACGAGGAACAACACGATGCCGCGGACGCGCTTGCCCCCGGTGGTCATGGCCAGCCAGTCGCGCCAGGCGATGCGGAACTCGTGCGCGGCGAACCAGGGCAGGGTGGCGGGCGCGAAGCTCATGCGGCGGCTTCCGTGGCGGCGTCGGCTTCCTTCTCGGCGACCAGGTCGAGGAAGATCTCCTCGAGCGTGGTCTCGCGGCCGATGCGGGCGCGCAGTTCGGCCAGGGTGCCTTCGGCGGCGAGGCGACCGTGGTTGATGACGCCGATCCGCTCGGCCATGCGCTCGGCCACCTCCAGGATGTGGGTGGTCATGATCACGGTGACGCCCTGCGCCACCTTCTGCTTCAGCACGTCCTTCACCTGCCGGGCGGAGCCGGCATCGAGGCCGGTCAGCGGCTCGTCGAGGATGATGAGGCGCGGGTCGTGCACGAGGGCACCGGCGAGGGCGACCTTCTGCAGCATGCCCTTGGAGAAGCCGCCGCAGCGCTCGTTGGCATGGGGCCTGAGGCCGAGCCAGTCGATGAGCTCATTGGCGTGCCGCTCGGCCTCGCGGGCGTCGATGCGCCAGAGGCCGGCGACGAACTCGAGGTATTCGAGCGGGGTCAGGCGATCGTAGACCATGGGCTCGTCGGAGACCCAGGCGATGATCTGCTTGGCGGCGGCGGGATCGCGCTGGGCATCGATGCCGTAGACCGAGATGCTGCCCGTGTCGGGCGTCAGCAGGCCCGCGACCATGCGGAGGATGGTGGTCTTGCCGGCGCCATTGGGGCCGAGCAGGGCGTAGAACTCGCCCGCCTTCACCTTGAGCTCGAGGTCGATGACCACCGGGCGATCGAAGCTCTTCCTGAGGCCAGAGATGGCGAGAGCGTGGTCGGCTGACATTGGCGGCTCCGGGATGACGGCAGAACGTCATAGGCGGAGCGGCGTTGCGGGTGGGTGAAGGGGTTGGGTTAAGGAACGGTGGAGGGCGAGGGTCGGAAGCCCCCCTCTCCTCAGTTGCACTAGGCTTTGTGCTCAGTGGCCGAGGGGATGCGCCTCCTCGCCCCGTCGGGGAGAGGATAGCGAAGCTTGGGCGCTTGCGCCCTAGCGTAGCTGAGGTGAGGGGTCTTCTGGAGCTGTATCGAGGGCCCCCGGGGATCAGCTCGCGAGCCAAGAAGAAGACCCCTCACCTCAGCTCTGCTACGGCGCTGGCGCGCCTAGCGACGCTATCCTCTCCCCGACGGGGCGAGGAGGCGCTGTTCGCTGCCCGGCGCCACTGTCCCGGCCGATCCCAATTGGTGCGGCGATGCCGCTATCCTCCCGCAGGGGGAAGAGGCGCGCTAAGGGGATCACTGCAGGCCGACGGGGTCGACGATGCCGGCGTCGCAGCCGCCGTTGGTGGGGCGGGCGGCCATAGTGAGGCGGCGGTAGTCGGCGGCGGCGGTGATCTCGCCGGTGAGGCCGATGGTGAGCTCGGTGATGATGCGGCGGTTGCCGTCGCGCTCGCAGGCGAGGCGGACGCGGAGGCCGGCGCCCTTGCCGAAGGCGACGTCGAAGGCGTCGCGCACCTGCTTCTGCGTCAGCTCCTTGCCGATGCTGCGGGCGAACAGGTCGCGGACGGCGGAGGCGTTGACCGCCTCCAGCATGGCGAGCGCGTCGGCGAAGTAGGCGTCGGCCGGCTCGCCGTAGCAGGTGCCGTGCTT
>JBQCFF010000124.1:0-3234 GCA_051959485.1 Devosia sp.
CGTGTCGATCCGCGCGATGCGGCCGCGCCCGATGCCGGCGCCGCGGATCACCCCGTAGAGCGCCGCGCCCGGCTCCATCCGCTCGTACGAATACTTCGCCCGCCCGGTGACCTTCACCGGCCCATCGGTCCGGCTCACTCCCTCACCGATCACCGCACGTCCTCCAGCGCTGCCGCCAGCAGCCGCCGCGCCAGCGACAGCTTGTAGGCGTTGTCCTCCGTCGGCCGCGCGCCGGCCAGCACGATATCGGCAATGGCGTCCGGATCGCACGGGCCGCGCTCCGCCGCCTCGACCCGCCACGGCTTCAGCGCCAGTCCGCCGAACGCCAGCCGTTCCACCGTCACCTCGCCGCCGTCGACCCGCGCCACTAGCGCCAGGCTGACATTGGCGAAGGCGTAGGATGCCCGCTCGCGCACCTTGCGGTAGAGCTGTTTGCCGCCGAGCGGCGCCGGCAGCACCACGGCCGTGATCAGTTCGCCGGGCGCGAGCGCCGTCTCGAGCTGCGGCGTGTCGCCCGGCAGGCGGTGGAACTCGGCGATCGGGATGGTCCGCGTCGCCCCGCCCGCGCCCTCGACCTCGACCACGGCGTCGAGCGCCCGGAGCGCGACGCACATGTCCGACGGATGGGTGGCGATGCAGGCCTCGCTCACCCCGAGCACCGCGAGGTTGTGGCTGAGCCCGCCGATCGCCGCGCAGCCCGAGCCGGGCTGGCGTTTGTTGCAGGGCATGTCGGTGTTGTAGAAATACGGGCAGCGCGTCCGCTGCATCAGGTTGCCCGCCGTCGTCGCCTTGTTGCGCAACTGCCCCGAGGCCCCGGCCAGCAAGGCCCGCGCCAGCACCGGATAATCGCGGCGCACCAGCGGGTCGGCGGCAAGGTCGGTGTTGCGGACCAGCGCGCCGATGCGCAGCCCGCCCCCGGGCGTCGCCTCGAGCCGGTCGAGCCCCAGCCGGTTGACGTCGACCAGGTGCGCCGGCGCCTCGATGCCGAGCTTCATCAGGTCGAGCAGGTTGGTGCCGCCGGCCACGAACCGCGCCCCCGGCCGCTGCGCCGCCTCGACTGCCTCGCTCGTGGTCGCCACCCGCTCGTAGCTGAACGGTTTCATGCTCCACCCCCAGCAACGTCGCGGATCGCCGCGATGATGTTGGGATAGGCGGCGCAGCGGCAGAGATTGCCGCTCATCCGCTCGCGCAGTTCCGCGTCGCTCAGCGGCACCGGCCCCTCCAGTGCGTCCGTCACATGCGACGGAATCCCGGCGCGGATTTCCTCCAGTACGGCCAGCGACGACAGGATCTGACCCGGCGTGCAGTAGCCGCACTGGAACCCGTCATGCTCGATGAAGGCCTGCTGCATCGGGTGCAGCGCCTCGGGCGTGCCCAGCCCCTCGACGGTGGTGATCGCGTCGCCCTCATGCATTACCGCCAGGGTGAGGCAGCTGTTGATCCGCCGTCCGTTGACCAGCACCGTGCAGGCTCCGCACTGGCCCTGGTCGCAGCCGATCTTCGTGCCGGTCAGCCCCAGGTGCTCGCGCAGCGCGCTCGCCAGCGTCACCCGCGGGTCCAGCGTCAGCTGCGCCGGCTCCCCGTTGACCGTGAAACGGACCGCCACCGACTGCGCGGTCCCCCCTGCCCCATCTGCCATCGCAACGGCCCCCTCGTCGCGGCGGACGCTACGACACTTGCCCGCCGAAATCCACCCGCGGCCGGGGCTCGACAGGCGCCCCTCCATCGCGCGTTTTCGCCCTTCGTCGCACATCGGCCCTGCTTGACAAGCTCCATCGCCCTCCCCTACCGTTCCAGAAATGGGATGAATGTTCCATATATGGAACGACGAAAAGTCGTCATCGGGAGGAGTGCATGGAGAGCACCACTGGCGCATCGGCCGCACCGGTGCTGGAGGCGCGCCACATCAGGCGCCACTTCGGTGCGGTGGTGGCGCTCGCCGATGCCTCGCTGACCCTGCGACCGCGCGAAGTCGTCGGCCTCGTCGGCGACAACGGCGCCGGCAAGTCCACGCTGCTGAAGATCCTGTCGGGCATCCTCTCGCCCTCCGAGGGCGAAATCCTGATCGACGGCAAGCCGGTGCACCTGAAGCGCGCGCAGGACGCCATGGATGCGGGCATCGAGACGGTCTACCAGGACCTGGCGCTGGTCGACACCATGTCGGCCTACCAGAACGTCTATCTGGGCCGTGAGCAGCTCTCGAAGAACCCGTTGGCGCGCCTCTTCAACCTCGTCGACGACCGCGAGATGCGCGGCCGCGCCCGCGAGGTGCTGGACTCCCTCAAGGTCAAGGTCCCCTCGATCAACGTCTCGGTGAAGGGCATGTCGGGCGGCCAGCGCCAGTGCCTCGCCATCGCCCGCGCCCTGCTCTGGGGCCGCCGCATCGTCATCCTCGACGAGCCGACCGCCGCGCTCGGCGTGCGCGAGACCGGCCAGGTGCTCGAGGTGATCGCCGGGCTGCGCGAGCAGAACGTCTCGGTCATCATCGTCTCGCACAACATGCAGCAGCTGATGAGCGTCGCCGACCGCATCACCGTCATGCGCCTCGGCCGCTCCATCGCCACCCGCACCGTCAGGGACACCGACGTGTCCGAGATCGTCGGCCTCATCACCGGCGCCATCCCCGGCGACTCGCCCGAGGCGGTGGCGGCGCAGCAAGCAATACCGGCCTGAACGCCTGAGGACCCGAGCCGAGGGCCGGCGACTACGACCAAGACCATACGCACCCCAGGGAGGAGAACCCACCATGCGTAACACCACGCGCGCGATTGCCGTCATGGCGCTCGCGGCCCCCGCCATCTTCGGCCTCGCGACCGTCGCCGAGGCGCAGGACAAGTTCAAGCTCGGCATGATGGTGGGTGGCAACACCTGCTGCGAGTGGATGAAGGCCCAGGGCGACGTCGCCCGTGCCCTCGCCGAACAGAACGGCTGGGACTACGTCGAGCTTTCCAACAACAACGACCCGGCCACCGCGCTCAAGAACGCGCAGATCATGGTGCAGGAGGGCGTCGACGCCGCCATCCAGTTCAACGGCCAGCCCTCGTCCAACCCGGCGATCTCCGCCGTGATGAAGCAGGCCGGCATCCCGATCGTCACCTACGACATCGCCGATCCGGGCATGTACTTCGTCGGCATCGACAACCTCGCGGCCGGCATCGCCGGGGGCGAGCAGCTGGGCCAGATCATCAAGGAGAAGTGGGACTGCAACCCCGACCTGGTGATCTCGTCCGAGGG
>JBQCFF010000125.1:0-20144 GCA_051959485.1 Devosia sp.
GATCCGGGCCTGGGCCAGCCGGCGGACGTTCAGCTTCAGCTCCGGCAGGTCACGCCAGGCTTGCCGCAACGGCAGATCGGGCGGGCTGGCATCGCCTGACCACGCTGGCTCGCGTCCGGGGGCGGTCCCCTCACTCTCCGAAAGTGCCATCAGCTGTCTCATGACCAAACCAGGCATCGAGGATCATTGCGAAAGAGCCTCCAGCGGAACGCGCTTCCCGCGCAGCAGCCGCGACAGGCTGAAGCGGCGGGGGCGGCGGTTGGGGAGCTGCGGGACGACGGCAAGAACCTCGAGCCCGAGTTTCTGCTCGATCTCGGCCGCGCGCCGCACCCCCGGCTTCAGGAACTCCAGCCCGAGGACGGACAGCCCCGCGAGCAGCGCAACTGCCAGCACCCCCAAGGCATACTGGAGCCGCTTGGGACCGACGGGCCGTTCCGGCGGCAGTGCGGATTCCATGAGGGTTAGACGATCGCCCTTGAGGCGGGATTCGACCTGCTGGCTCGCGAGCGCCTCGGCGCGCCGGGCGACCGCCGCATTATAGAGGGTCTGCGCATTGTCGTGCTCGCGATCGAGGCTGTTGAGCGCTGCTTCGACCCCCGGCGTGGCCGCTATCGAGGTGGAGAGCTGGGCATCGTTGCGTTGCAACGCGTCCCGCTCCACCGCGATGGAGCGAAGACGGTCGTCGATATCGGCAAGCTGCAGGTCCAGCGGGGAAACCTTGTCGCCGGTCTGGGCGACGTCGCCGCCCGCGTGCAGGGCGGCCTGGACGACGTTGATCTGCTGCTCGAGCGCCGCAATGGTGGGGCTGTCATCGGCGAACAGCGTGCGCTGGGTGGCGAGGGTGCGCTTCAAATCCGCCAGCTGGGCCTGCTCGGGTGTCTGCGCCGGGGTGTTATCGATCGCGCCGGTCTGGCGGTAGAAGGCGATGTATCCAGCACGCCGGCTCTGCAGCGAGCTCTGCTCGGTGTCCAGCACAAGCAGGCGATCGCGCAGGTTGATCTGCAGGGTTCGGCGGAACGCCATGGTGTCCGGCAGGGCATCGAGGTTGCGCGTCTTGAAGTCCTTAAGGCGGGTCTCGATCTGCGCGACCTTGCCGGCCAGCCGGTCCACTTCGCCATCAAAGAACGACAGCGTGGCGTCGGCGCTTTCCACCCGGCTGTCGGCATCCCGCTGCAGAATGGTCGCGATCAGGTCATTGGCGACCCGGGCGGCAAGCTCGGGGTTGTCGGCCGTGAAGGACACCGTGAAGCCGAGGGCTTCCTGGCTGCCGTTGAAGGTCACCGGTTCCAGCCGGATGCGGTCGCGAAGATCGCGCACGATCGTGGCGGGCGTCGGTGTCTCGCTGGCGGGGTAGATGCCCTGCCGCTTGGCCAGGTCGAGCAGCGCGTTATGCGTCAGCAGTTCCTGCTGGATGACCTGCAGGCGGGTCAGCGCCCCGACGGAGTCGGGCACGGGGGCCAGCTTGGCAGGAATCTGGGGCAATTCGACCAGGATGGTTCCGCTTGCCTCATAGACCGGCGGCAGCGACAGGACATACCAAAGGCCTAGCGCGGCAACGACGCCGCCAGTGACGGACATCAGTGGCAGCCATCGGATCAGCAGGTGGAAGTAGAAGCGCAGATCGGCGCCTGTCATGGGACTGTCCTGCCGGCCGTTGCAAGATGAAAAGCCGCACTGTTGCTGAGGATGGAACCGCGGCGGTGGTAGCCGGACAATAGCCAGCATGGGCTAGTTCAGACGGCTGGGGGCTTGTGATCTAGTTCACTGACCTATTAGTGGAGCTGTGCCATGGCCATTTGCCCACGCCAAAGTGACTACGGTCCCGCCCGGCGCCGGACCAGACCCCTGGTCTGGTGGCTTGCCTGCGCAGCCGCGCTGCCATGGTGGGTGCCGCAGACGGTGGCTGCGGCGGAGCTCTGGCCGCTCACCAAGGTGAAGCTCACCGTCGTTCAATGGGTGCCGCTCAAGGGCGATTTCCAGAGCTGGGACGCGATCAGCGGCGAATACGTCATCGCCGGCGACGGCACGGTGCCGCTGCCGGTCATCGGGCAGGTCTCGACGCGCGGCAAGACCACCGAACAGGTGGCGCTGGAGGTCGCAACGGAGCTGAAGACGCGGCTCGGCCTGCTCAGTGTGCCGGACGCGACGATCGAGGTCGTCGCCTATCCGCCGGTCTACGTGGTCGGCGATGTCTCGACGCCCGGCGCCTTCGACTTCAGGCCGGGCATGACCGTACTGCAGGCGCTCGCCTCCGGGGGGGGGCAGCGGCGGGGGGCGGCGGAGCAGTCCGAGAAGCGGCTGCAGCTCGTGTCCGACCTGCATGCGGCCGATGAGGCCCTGCTCCGGGGCCGCGCCCGCTTCGCGCGTCTCAAGGCGGAGGTGAGCGGTGCCACGACGATCTCGTTTCCCGCCGAGGTCACGAGCCACCCCGATGCGGAACTGGCCCAGTCCGTCATGCAGGAAGAGCAGATGATCCTCGAGGCACGGGCCAGGGAAATGCAGCGGCAGGCCGACTCCCTGAAGGAGCTTCAGGACCTGCTGCAGCGCGAAATCGACACGCTGAAAGCGCGCCTGGTCGATCTGGAGCAGGTGATTACCAATGCCGAGCAGGAACTGAGCGGCGTGGACACCCTGGTGAAAAAAGGGATCGCGACCGTGTCGCGGCGCTCGGACCTCGAACGGGACGTCGCCAATTACCGCTTCGACCGGCTGACCCAGACCACGGCGATCCTGCGCGCCGAGCAGGCGCTCAGCCAGGCCAAGCGAGAGGCCGACGGCCTGCTCGATGCGCGCCAGACCCAGGATGCGCTGGACCTGCAGGCAGCGCAGGAAAAGCTCGGGCAGCTGCTGCTGCAGCAGGCGACCTCCCAGCGCCTGCTGCTCAATATCGACAGCGAGAGCGTCGCCGACGGTCAGACCGCAGCGCTGGCCTTCTCCATCGTGCGCCAGGGGCCGGACAAACTGGTTGAGCTGGCGGCCGACGAGACCACGCCCCTGCTTCCCGACGATGTGCTGAAGGTGAGCACCGCCAGCCCAAGAACGGCTCCGAAGGCGGAGGTTGCCGCAAGCCTGGAGTCAGTTCTCCAGCTCCCCCGTCTCCCGGTCGCTAGCAACCCGTCCCCTTGAACACCGCCCGGACCGTGCGCAGCGCGATCCAGGCGTCGGTGCCCAGCGACATCCGCTCGGCGTAGGTCTGGTCGAACTGGGCCCGCTCGGCAAAACTGCACTGGTTGCGGTCGGTGACCTGCCAGAGCCCGGTGATGCCCGGGCGCACATCGCCGTAGAGGACGCCGGGGTAAAGCTCGCGCTGGGTAACGAACATGGGGCGCGGCCCGATCAGGCTCATGTCGCCGCAAAGCACGTTCCACAGCTGCGGCAGTTCATCGAGCGAGTACTTGCGCAGCAGGCGCCCCAGCGACGTGACCCGGGGGTCGTGGCGAAGCTTCTGCGTCCGGTTCCATTCCTCCCGCGCTTCGGCATTCTCCTCGAGGTAGCGCGACAGGGCCAGCTCGGCGTCCGGCACCATGGTCCGCAGCTTCCAGAACCGGAACACGCGACCACCACACCCGAGGCGCTGCTGGCTGAAGAATGCGGCGCCGCCGTCGGCGCGGATCAGCAGCACCAGCGCCACGAGCAGCGGCGAGGCGAGGAGGCCGAGCGCCAGCGCGCCGGCAATGTCGATCGCCCGCTTTGTCCAGGCGTAAGTAAAAATAGGATGGAGGGAGGGGGCGGTGGCAACAGAACTGACTTCGAAGTGAGTAGTGTCGTTGCTGTATGGCATGGCGGTCTCCCGTCGGCATGCCCGTCAACAGCAACGACGGTGCGATTACCCAACCGCCGCTTGCTGCAGGGGCATAACGTCAGTCGAAATAATTGAGGAATTCGAGGGGCGCGTATCCCGCCCATTGGAGCTATCGGCGACCCCGGCGCTGCCGATTAGGGTGCTGTGATGGGGCCCGGCGAGCACGCAACTCGGGCGTCGTCGACAGGTTCGGGACGGGGTCATGCACCAGGCAGGCGCCACACGGCAGGCATCTGACAGCTATCGGGAAATCCTGCTCTCCACGGCGCTGATCGGCGGCTCCAACCTCGTTTCCATGGCCTTCTCGCTCATCCGCATGAAGACGCTGGCGCTGTTGCTGGGCCCTGGAGGCATTGGCCTCGTTGCCATGTTCTCGTCGATCGCCGATGTCGCGGTGGCGCTGGCCGGCATGGGCGTCAACCAGTCGGGCGTCCGGCAGATCGCCCAGGCTGCAGGCAGCGGCGAGCGGCAGCGGGTCGCCGCCACGGTGCTGACCTTGCGCCGCACCTCGCTGGTGCTGGGGCTGGCGGGCGGCGTCGGTCTCGCAATCCTGGCCGTACCGGCGGCGCTGCTCACCTTCGGCTCAACCGAGTACAGCGTCGCGGTCGCCGCGCTGGGCCTGTTGGTGCTGCTCCGTATCCTGACCGGTGGCCAGACCGCCTTGCTGCAGGGCGCCCGGCGGGTGGGCGACCTCGCCTGGCTCAACATCGGCGGGGCCGCGGCGAGCGTCGCGGTGACGGTGCCCCTCGTCGTCATCTGGGGCGAACTGGCGATCGTTCCCGCCCTCGTCCTGACCGCCGTGGCCACCTGGCTCATTGCCCAGTGGTTCGTGCGTCGCGTGCAGGTCGCGGACCACGCTCCCGGCGGGGTGGTGGAGATCGGCCGGGAGGCGCGGGAGCTCCTCCGGCTCGGCTTCGCCTTCATGGTCAGCGGCCTGCTCACCATGGGCGCGGCCTATGTGATCCGGATTCTTGTGCTGCACGCCTCCGGTGTCGATGCAGCCGGGCTGTACCAGGCCGGCTGGACCCTGGCGGGGCTCTACGTGGGCATCGTGCTGCAGGCGATGGGCACCGATTTCTATCCGCGCCTGACGGCCGCCGCAGAGGACAACAAGGCGATCGCGCGTCTCGTGAACGAGCAGACGCAGGTCAGCGTGCTGCTCGCCGGGCCGGGCATCCTGGCGACGATCACCCTCGCGCCGCTCGTGCTCGTCGGCTTCTACTCGACGGAATTCGCCGCCGCGGCCGAGCTGCTGCGCTGGCTTTGCGTGGGGATGATGCTCAGGGTCATCTCCTGGCCGATGGGGTTCATCATCGTCGCCAAGGGCTGGCAGCGGATCTTCATCGCCGTCGAGGTCGGCGCCACGGTGATCCACCTCGGGCTGGCGGCGCTGCTGCTGCCGCACTTCGGCGTCGACGGCGCCGGCATGGCCTTCGCCGCGCTCTATGCGTGCCACGGCGTCGCCGTCTACCTCATCGCCCGCCGCCTCTGCGGCTTCCGCTTCGAAGCCGCCACGGCCAGGCATATCGCTGTCGCGGCGCTTACCACTGCGGCAGCGTTCGGAGCGTTTCAGTGGCTGCCGTTCTGGCCGGCGACGGTCCTCGGCGTGGCGCTCTGCCTTGTTGTCGGGGCGTTCTCGCTGATGGAGATCGACCGGCTGGTCGGGGTGAGCGCCCTGCTGGGCAAGCTGCCGGGCCTGCTGGACGGCATGACCAGATGGAAAGCCAACCGTGCGGGGCGATAGAGAGCAGGGCTTGGGCCCGACAGCGCGCATCGTCCGGCACTCAGCTCTCGGCGACGAGGCAGCAGATGCGACGTGACATGGCCCGGAGCCTTCATCAAAGAGCGCTGGCGTGGATCGACGCCCGCCGCCGTGACGGAACCCGGTTCCGCGCGGCCACCGGCAGCGTAGGGCAGCCAACGGTCTACTTCCTTGCGCCTGACTACAGGACGCCGTCAGGCGGCACCATGGCCATCTACCGGCATGTCGATATCCTCAACGCGGCTGGCATAGCGGCCGCTGCGCTTCATTGGCGCCGGGGGTTTCGCTACGCCTGGTTCGACAACGAGACGCGGGTCACGACCCTGGGCGCCGCACGCATCGGCCGCCACGATCTGGTCGTCGCGTCGGAACTCGATGTCGATTTGCTGTCGCGCCTCCCTCCAGGCGTCCGCCACGTCATCTTCAACCAGAGTGGGCACCTCACCTGGGATCGAGGGCTCGAACTGGTGAACGACCACTACCTGACCAATCCGGATCTGGCCGCGGTGGTGACCGTGTCGGATCACAGTCGAGCGCTCGTGCGACACGCCTTTCCGCATCTCGATGTCCGGCGGATCCACCTGAGCCTGAACAGGGACCTGTTCTATCCTGCCCCGGCAAAGCGCCAGAACCGCATCGCCTACATGCCTCGTCCCTTCCGGGGGAATGCCGAACTGGTGCTGAAGCTCCTCCTCACCCGGGGCGTGCTCGACGGATGGGAGCTGGTGCCGCTCAAGGGTCTGTCCCACAGTGACGTTGCGCGGCAACTGCGGTCGACCAGGATCTTCCTCGCCCTGTCCGATCAGGAGGGGTTCGGGCTGCCGGCAGCAGAGGCGATGGCCTGCGGGAACTATGTCATCGGCCACCATGGCTATGGCGGGCGCGAATTCTTCGATCCCGCCTTCAGCAGGGCGATCGAGACTGCTGACGTGCTGGCCTTCGCCAAGGCGGTGGAGGAAGTGCTGCAGAACGACGCGGTCGATCCGGACTGGTGCTGGCTGCGCGGGCAGCGCGCCTCGGCGCACGTCCTGGCGGAATATTCCGCTGAACGCGAGCGCCGGGAAGTCGTCGAACTCTACGCTGGACTGCTGGGAGTGAAGGCACAGGCCTCCGTTTCCGCCCTGCAGATTCGCCGCGAGAACCTCGGGGCAATCAACGAGCTGCGTATCGGAGGAACGTGATGCGCGATGTGTTCGCTCGACTGTCGCTTGGCGGCGCGCGCAAGGTGCCAACGGCGCTCCGGCGCACGCCACTCGTGAGCGTTGTCATCCCGTGCTACAACTATGGCAGATATCTGAGACAGTGCGTCGACAGTGTAAGGAACAACCAGCCGGGAATTGAGCTGGATATCGTCATCGTCGATGATGCATCGACCGACGATACGCGTCGCATCGCGGACGAACTGAAGACGAAATATCAGGGCATTCGCGTCCTCTCTCATCCGGTCAATCTCGGGCACATCGCAACCTACAATGAAGGCCTGGCCGCCGCGGTGGGCGACTATGTTTTGCTGCTGTCCGCCGATGATCTGGTGACCGCAGGTGCGCTCTCTCGGTCGGCTGCATTGCTCGATGCCGAACCAGGCATTGGCCTGGTGTACGGACGGGCGATCGACTTTTACGGTGAGCCGCCCGCCAGCAGGACTGGCTCCCCGACCTGGATCACCTGGAAGGGGCTGGATTGGCTGCGCGGGCGGTGCCGGCTCGGCTACAACGTCGTGCCGACTCCGACGGCCATGATGCGGACGTCGGTCCTGCGTTCGGTTGGTGGATACCGAGCGGATCTGCCCCATGCCGGCGACTTTGAAATGTGGCTCCGTGCGGCCGCGGTTTCAGATGTCGGCTTCCTGTACGGTGTCGACCAGGGTTTGTATCGGTGCCACGACAAGAACATGAACAGCAACATGTTCGCCTCGGGCACCGATCTTGGCCAACTGATCGACCTGCGCCAGAGAATGCAGTCGTTCGAAGCCGTTTTCGCCGGCGTTGGGGGCGGGCTTGCAGAGGCCGATGAACTCCTCGCTGCGGCTCGTGCGACGCTGGCCAAGAAGGCCTTGTGGACCAACAACTACGCGTATGCGCGGGGGAAGAGGAACTTCCCGTATGCCGAGTTCGAGACTTTTGCCCGCAAGACTGTTCCCGACATCATGAATTCGTCGGCGGGGCGTGCCTATGCCCGGAGGAAGCGCTTGGGCTTGCTCCGGATGCCACTTCACCCACTCTGGGCCCCCGCCGCCTTCGCCGCACGCCTGCGGCAAGGAGTCCTGCAGTGGCGCTACCAGACCATCGGCGTGTAGCTGGAAAGCCGATGCTCACGCCGCCTGTCCCCGCGTCATCACGATCTGCCTGATCTTCCGCGCCGCGCGCCGCGGGTTCGACACCACGTCGATGATGCGCTTGGCCGCATCGCGCCAGTCGCCATAGCGGTTGATCGGCAGCTCGAGGAGTTCCGGCCAGGCGCGGGCGATGGCGTCGCGGAACACCGTCCCGTCACGCCGCTTCTGCCACGGGACCGCGAGCATCGCCGCGTAGTTGGCGCGCGAGATCATCGGGTGCAGTTCACCGCGTACCGGGTTGGCATAGGCGTCGGCGAAGGCCCAGCTGCTCATCCGCAGCTCGAGATAGGCGAGGTCGAGCTTCAGCAGCGTGTCGAGATGGGCGATCGGCGCCAGCCAGGCTTCCACCGCCTCGATCAGTTCCGCCTCCCGTGGGAACTTCAGGCGGTCGACAATGGCGCGCGCATCGATCGGCGTGTCCGGCCCCGCCGTCAGCCAGAGGAAGCCGCGGCCGATCTCGCCGCCCAGGCCGCCGACGAAGTAGCTCTCGGCCAGCGGCCTGACGCTGGGGTGCATGAACATGTTCGCGCCGCTGATGCAGTGGCCGGCACGGATCTGCCAGGCGTCGGCTTCCGCCCGAGTAGCCCGGCGATAGGGCAGCACCTGGTGGCGCAGGCCGAAGCGGCCCGACAGGGTACGGGCGCCCGCCACGTCGAGTGCCCCCGCGGGAGCGGCAACGGTGACGAACTGCACATCCGGCGCGTCGGGCCGGAGCCCCGACAGGATGAAGCGGGAGTCGGTCCCGGCGGTGAGTGCTACATGAACGTCGCCCGCGCCCCGCAGCACCTCGACCGTCCGGCGGATGCGCCCGAGCATCGCGTCGAAAGCCGGCGCCGGATCGTCGGCCTCCTGGATCGCAGCACGCGGCCAGTGGCGGTGCGCCGTCCAGCTGTCGAGGTCCAGGTAATGGTTGCAGGTGAGCCGGCAGATGCCCTCGTGCGCGGTCAGTCCGGCGGGGAACCAGCCGGCCTGGTCGACCCCGAGGCGTCTGTGCAGGTCGGGGCGCAGCCGATCGAGGTATTCCTGCTCGTCCATCAGGGTCATGGCGGTGGCGCCGGCCCTCGCCTCGACAGGGTCGTAGACGAGCGACTTGCTGCCATCGGCGTCGAGGTAGACCCGCCGGCACCCCTCCGCCTCGAGCACGAAGATGAAGCTGCCCGCCAGGCGGTAGACCTCGCGCTCGACGAAGTCATCGACGGTCTCGTGCGTCAGCCGCGACTGGGTCGTCAGCGCCACCGGCAGCGTTCCCGCTTCGAGGTCGATGGGCGTGCCGAGCAACAGGCCGACCAGCCGCTCCGACCCGTCACTGAGGGGAACGACCGGCAGCGCTCCGAAGACGTCGACGGCGAGCGATCCGACCCGGTGGCGGGTCGCGCCGGCCGGAACCCCGGCATTCGCCCGGGAGATCAGGAACTGACCGTCTCTGCTCGGCCACGCAAGCGACATGGTTCACCCTCTCGGCATTCTGGCGCCGGCCGCCTGAAGCACTGCCAACAAGCCGTTCGCGCTCGGCACGCGATGGTCTAGCTCCCTAGTCCGAAGGAGCTATTCATGCCCGCACTCCGGCCCGGGCAGGGCTCGAGAGCCGTGCCTCGAAATACGCGATCGTCTTCGCCAGTCCATCGCGGAGTTGCACGGTCGGCTCCCAGTCGAGCAGCGTGCGGGCCCGGGTGATGTCCGGCCGCCGCTGCGTCGGATCGTTCTCCGGCAGCGGACGGCGCACGATGGGCGAGGCGGAGCCGGTCATCGCCAGGATCATCTGCGCCAGCTCCAGCACCGTGACCTCGGCGGGGTTGCCGAGATTGATCGGCCCGGTGATGTCGTCGGCAGCGGCCATCATCCTGATCGCCCCCTCGATGAGGTCGTCGACATAGCAGAAGCTGCGCGTCTGGCTGCCGTCGCCGTAGATGGTGATGGGCTCGCCCCGCAGCGCCTGGACGATGAAGTTCGAGACCACCCGCCCGTCGTCCGGGTGCATGCCCGGGCCGTAGGTGTTGAAGATGCGGACCACCTTGATGCGCAGGTGATGCTGCCGGAAATAGTCGAAGAACAGCGTCTCGGCGCAGCGCTTGCCCTCGTCGTAGCAGGAGCGCGGGCCGATCGAGTTGACGTTGCCCCAGTAGTCCTCGGTCTGCGGGTGCTGGTTGGGCTCGCCATAGATCTCCGAGGTCGAGGCCTGGAAAATCCTGGCGTGCGTGCGCTTGGCGAGCCCCAGCATGTTGATCGCGCCGTGCACGCTGGCCTTCGTCGTCTGCACCGGATCGGCCTGGTAGTGCACCGGGGAAGCCGGGCAGGCGAGATTGTAGATCTCGTCCGTCTCCACATAGAGGGGGAAGGTCACGTCGTGCCGCATCGCCTCGAAGTTGGGCTGATCCAGCAGGTGGGCGATGTTGGCCCGGCTGCCGGTGCAGTAATTGTCGACACAGAGCACGTCGTGCCCTTGTTCGACGAGGCGGGTGCAGAGATGGCTGCCGAGAAAACCCGCACCGCCGGTCACGATCACGCGCTTTGCCATGCCCCTGGGTCCCGTCCAACAGAAACTGCAAAAGAGCTAGCACGGTGAGGAAGCCGACGAAGCCAATCGGAGGAGCTATTGTGGGGCGGGCCGGGGACCTTAGGCTGCGGAGCTGACCTCAGAAGAGCGGCTGTTCCTGGTTCTCCGGATGACGATCAGCGGCACCACCACCGGATTGCGCGAGCCCAGGGGCCGCCGCTTCGCGCCACCTCTCGCGATATCGGTCAAAGCCCGCCGCTGGCCGGCGCCGCAGGTCGGCACGCTGCTGGTGGCCATGATCCTGCCCTGGGCCTTTTCGATCGGCTCGCTGGCGCTTTCCGCCTATCGGGTGGTGCTGCTGCTGCTGATCGTCCCGACCGCCGCCTACTGGCTGGCCGGCAGGGCCGGGAAAATCCGGGCGGTCGACATCCTGCTCTGCCTGTTCTGCATCTGGTCGACGGTCGCCGTCGCGGTGGTGCATGGCGCGGACCAGGCCCTCCAGCCGAGCGGCATCCTCATCATCGAAACGCTGGGACCCTACCTCGTCGCCCGCTGCTTCATCCGCTCCGCCGAGGATTTTCGGGCCATGGTGCGGCTTCTCGCCGTGCTGGTGGTAGCCATGCTGCCGCTGGCCCTGGCCGAAGCCGTCACGGGCCAGAGACTGATCCTGCACCTGTTCCGCATGCTGCTGCCGACCATCGCGGACGGCTCGGCGGCGCCGCGCTGGGGGCTCACCCGCGTCCAGGGGCCGTTCGAGCACCCGATCCTGTTCGGCGTGTTCTGCGGCAGCGCCACCGCCATGACCTATCTCGTGCTGGGGCAGGGGGTGGGGCTGCTCCGGCGCTGGGGCATGACCGCCGCCGTCGTCGCCGCCGGGCTGCTGTCGCTGTCGTCGGGGCCGATCGTCGCCATTCTGGCGCAGTTGGGCCTGCTCGCCTGGAACGACGTCCTTGGCCGGGTGAAGGCGCGCTGGCGCATCCTGTGGGTGCTGGTGATCGCGGTCTACGTGGTGCTCGATATCGCCTCGAACCAGCCCGTGTTCCAACTGCTCACCCGCTACGCCTTCGATCCGTGGACGGCATACTACCGGCTGCTCATCTTCCAGTTCGGCTGGGCTTCGGTCATGGCGCATCCGCTGTTCGGCACCGGCTTCAACGAGTGGCTGCACCCGGCATGGATGACCTCCAGCATCGATATGTTCTGGATTGTGCCGGCCGTGCGCTACGGGCTTCCCGCAGCCCTGCTGTTCATACTGGCCTTCGTTCTCGCCGTGGCCGGAGTGGCGTTCAGATCCGGTCGGACCCCGGAGGCTTCCCTCTGTTGCACGGCCTACCTGATCACCATGACGGGCTTCTTTCTTGTCGGCTGGACCGTCCACTTCTGGATGGCGACCTACGTCCTGTTCATGTTCCTGCTGGGCAGCGGCATGTGGCTGCTTGAGCCGGCCCCCGCTGCCGCAGCCGAAGGCGAGCCGGCGCGCGCCGGGCGTGCCCCCGTCGTCCGCCGACCGGTGCCGCAGCGGCGTCGAATTCCTGGACCGGCAGTCAGGGTGGCCCGCCTCACCCGCAAAGGGATCTGACCGATGCGTGTGCTGTTGATCGCTCCGACCTGCGACGGCGAGGATGTCGGCGAATCCTGGTTCGCCTTCCAGTGGGCCTCGCGCCTGGCCGAGCACCACGAGGTCACCCTGCTCACCTATCACAAGCGGGGGCGCCGGCCGGCCCGCCAGCAGCTGCCCGATGTGCGGGTGGTCGAATGGCGTGAACCGCCCCTGCTGGGCCGGGCGGAACGGCTGAACAGCATGCTCGCGCCCGGCTACATCCCGTTCTACCTCAAGGCGCGCGCCTGGATACGCGCGGCGCTGCGCCGGGGCGAGCGGTTCGACGTGGTCCACCAGCCGGTGCCCGAGGCGATGCGGTATCCATGCCCGGCCATCGGGCTCGGCATCCCGGTCGTGCTCGGGCCGGTCGGCGGCGGCTTGCGCTCGCCGGCCGCCTTCGCCGCCGAAGAGGGGCGCGATCCGTGGTTCGTGCGGCTGCGTGGCCTCGACCGGTTCCGGTTGCGGCATGATCCTCTGCTGCGGCGCACCTACGAAGAGGCCGACTGCGTGCTCGGCATCGCCTCCTATGTGCGGGAGCACCTGCAGGAGCTGCGCATCCGCCGGTTCGAGGCAATGCCCGACGTGGCGATCGAGCAGGCTCCCGCGCCCGTCGACCGCCGGCGCGATGCGACGCTGCCGGTCCGGGCCCTGTTCGTCGGGCGGCTCGTGCGCACCAAGGGGGTCGTCGAGATCATCCGCGCCATGGCGATGTGCCGGGACCTGCTCCTCGTCCTCGACGTGGTGGGCGAGGGGCCCGAGCGCCAGCGCTGCGAAGCGCTGGTCGCCGCGCTCCATCTCGAAAGCACCGTCACCTTCCACGGGCGGGTGCCGCGCGCCGCCGTCGACGGCTTCTACGAGCGAGCCGACATCTTCGTCTTCCCTAGCTACCGCGAGCCGGGGGGCAGCGTGGTGCTGGAGGCGATGAGCCGGAGCCTGCCGCTCATCGTCTGCGACCGGGGTGGTCCCGCCGCGACGACCAGTCCGGAATGCGCGATCAGGCTGCCGGCCATCACGCCCGAGCAACTGGCGACGGATGTGGCGGCCGCGCTGCGTCGCCTCGCGACCGACCCGGCACTACGGCTCGCGATGGGACAGGCGGCGCACGCGCATCTTTGCAGCACCGGGCTCTGGGCGCAGAAGATCAGCCGGGCCGGTGAGCTCTATCGCGAGCTGGCGGCGGCTAGAACATTCGCTTGAGCTGCATTGCCACGCCGCGCCGCAGCCGCTGCCGCAGCGGCATGCGGCCGTCGAGGACGCCGTCGATCTCCGCCAGCTCCATGTCGCGGCGTACCGAGCGGCGCGGCTGCAGGAAATCCTTCGGCGAGGCGCTGCCACCATCCGAGCTGAAGGCGGTGGTGAATCCCGCCTGCCGGATGGCCTGCAGCACGGCGCGGTTGTAGCGGCCGAACGGAATGGCGAAGCTGCGCACCGGCGCGCCGCAGATCACCTCGAGGGTCACCCGCGACTGTGCCAGTTCATCGGCCAGCTGCGCGGGTGACAGGGCGGTCAGGTCGCTGTGCACGGTGCCGTGGCTGCCCACCCCCATCCCATGCGTGCGCAATGCCGCCACATCGGCCTCGCCCAGCGATCCCGGCTGTCCCAGCCGGCCGGTCAGGACGAAGAACTGCGCCGTGAGGTCGCGCACCAGCAGCTCCGGCAGCGCCACTTCGAGGTCGGAATCGTTGCTGTCGTCGAAGGTGATGCGCAGGTTCTGCCGTTCCGGATGCTCGGCAATGCGGTCGAGCACCTCGCGGAACTGGTCGGTGTCCAGCCAGAACGGCGCTTCCCCCGGCTCGAGCTCGCGCCGCGGCTGGCCCACGCCGTGGAAATTGATGATCCGCATCACCCCGGCTTCTGCGAGATGTAGTCGCGCGCCGGCCGCAGCGGCGAGACCGCCACGCGCAGCACCGCCCGATGCGCGCCGCTGCGCCAGCAGCGCAACAGGCCGAAGGTCAGCAGCGCCCCGCGAAACAGCAGCGTCGGCAGCGGCCCATGGTGGCGCGCGTAGTCGCGGATCTGGTTGCTGGTCATGATCGAGGTCAGCCGGGGACTGGCCTTGTAGTCGCCGCCGGCATGGGACACCTGCGCCTCGGGGACATAGACCACATCGAGCCCGGCCCGGCGGACGCGGCGCTGATAGTCCACTTCCTCGCTGTAGAGGAAGAAGCTCTCGTCCCAGTTGCCCACCCGCCGGCGGGCCCGCGCGCTGACGAGCAGGATCGCGCCGGTGGCCCACTCGACGCGCCGGCCGCGCCGGTAGTAGCCGGGGTCGGCGATGATCTCGCCGACGCCCAGCCGGCCGGCGAGGGTCGGTCCGAGCACCGCCTGCCACCAGGTGCTGCCCAGCGACGGCTCCCGGCGCAGCGAGGTGGCGAGGGTGCCGTCGTCGTTGCGGACCATCGGTACGGCGATGCCGACTGCCTTGTCGCGGGCGCGCGCCACGAGCTGTGCCACGGCGCCGGGACCGAGGCGGATGTCGGGGTTGAGCACCAGCATGTCGGCGCTGGGCGGCAGGTGCGCGGCGGCAAGGTTGATGCCGGCCGAATAGCCGCCATTGACCGGGCTCCGCACCACCTGCGCACCGATCGGATGCCGCTCGGCGATGCTCACGGACTGGTCGCTCGACTGGTTGTCGACCACGAGAATCTCATAGCGCTCGATGCCGGCGAGTCCGGCCTCGAGCGAGTCCAGCAGCCCCGGCAGCACTTCGGCGCTGTTGTAGGTGATGATCACGACGCCCAGCAGTCCGGCTTCGTCCGCGTCATCGCAGGCGGCCCCGGCGGCCGTCTTCACAGGCAGCGGCAGGTCGATCCCGGTCACGACCGGTTCCAGCGCGCCGGCGCCTGGGCAGCACTCGACCCCATGCTGACGGCCAGCATGGCGGTACCGCGATAGAGCCGGATCCGGGTGACGCCCACCATGGCCAGCCAGCGGGCCCGGGGGCCCTTCAGGCGGTCCGACGCCAGGATGCGCGGGAGTTCGACCAGCGGCGAAACCAGCACGGCCAGCGCCCGCAGCGCCCAGCGGCGCCGCCAGTTCGGGGTGTTCTGGATCTCGCGCAGATCGTGCGCGATGTGCCGGTCCCACTTCTCGGTGAGTTCCGCAAAGGTCCGGCGGGCCGGGTGATAGACGATCATCCGCGGCTCGTAGCGCACCCGGTAGCCCATGCCGCTGGCGCGCTGCCCCCATTCGGTGTCCTCGGCGATGTTGATGCCGAGGAACGGACCGACCTTCCGGAACACCCAGCTGCGCACGGCGAGGTTGCCGCCGCCGGTGAAGCCCTTTTCCTGGATGTACTTCTTCATCCGGAAGGCGAAGACGCTCTCATAGGCCTCCAGCATGGTCGGGCGCCGGATGTCCTGGTGCAGAATGCGCACGTCGCCCCCCAGCACCGTCGCATCGGGCGACTGGGCGAAGTGCCGTTCCATCGCCGCGAGCCAGCCCGGAGCCGCGACACAGTCGGCATCGATGAACGCAAGGATGTCGCCCTTGGCTGCCGCCACGCCCAGGTTGCGAGCCGGGCCGGGCCCGGGAATCGACTGCGCCAGCAACGTCACCTTGGGATGGCGGGCGCAGATGTCCGTCGGCAGCCGGCGCGAGCCGTTGTCGACGACGATGATCTCGTAGGGCGAGGCGTTGCCGGTCTGGTTCACCAGGGCCATCAGCCCGCGGTCCAGCGCTTCCGGCTGATTGAGATGGGGGATGATGACGCTGATCATGTGCGGGCCTCGCGTCCGGTGAAGATGCTGTCGAAGGCAGCGAGATAGCGGGCAGCCTCGGTGGACCACAGGAAGTCCCGGGCGGCGATGCCGCGCGCCGTCTCGGCCATCTGCTGGCGCCGGGCCTGGTCGTCGGCGAGCGCAATGATGCTGTCGGCCAGCGCCGAGGCGCTGTGCCCGTTCGCGACGAGCGCTGCCCCGCCGGCCTCGCGGCGGGCCTGCTGCAGGTCGAACTGCACGAACGGGATGCCCAGCATCATGTACTCGAACACCTTGTTCATCGAGAGCTTCTCGTTGCAGCCATTGGGCGGATCGGGGATGACGCCGATGTCGACGGCGGAGAGGTGGCTCATCAGCGACGGCCCGGTGAGGTAGCCGGTGAACTGCACCGCCTCGCCGAGGCGCAGGGTGTCGGCGAGCTCGCGCAGCCGACCGTATTCGGGACCGTCGCCGATCAGGATCGCGCGGATGTCGCTGCGGCCGCGGGCATAGACGATGTGGTCCATGGCGCGGATCAGCGTGTCGACGCCGTCCTGCAGCCCCATGATGCCGACATAGCCGACGAGGCAGGTCCCGGGTCGGTGCAGGCTGGGCTCGGGCGGCAGGCGGCGGGTCTTGGCCGGGTCCGGATAGCTCTTGACGACGAAGACGCGCCCGGGGGGCATCTGCCCGCGCTGCAGCGCGATGTCGCGGAAAGTTTCGTTGGTCGCGACGCTCGCATCGGCCAGCCGGAAGGTCTGCCGCTCGAGCAGCGCCAGGATGGAGAACAGCAGGTCGCGCCGGCCGAAGCGGCTCAGGTAGAGTTCGGGGCTGAGGTCGTGGTGGTCGAACAGGAAGCGGGTGCCGAACAGCAGCCGGTGGAACAGCGCCACGAGGAACATCAGGTCAGGCGGATTGCAGGCCTGGATGACGTCGATCCGCTGGCGGCGACGAACCCGCAGCGACAGCCGCAGCTGGTGGTAGAGCGCGGTGAGATACTCGGCCGGATAGCCGCGTGCCGACTTCGCCTCGACCAGGTCGTGCCGATAGATGTGAACGCCTTCGTGCACCTCGTAGTCGGCCGTGTAGCCCTTGCCCTTCGGGCAGACCACCGAAACGACGTGCCCCGCCTGCCGCAGCGCCAGGGCCTCCTGCCAGACGCGCCGGTCGAACGGGACCGGCAGGTTCTCCACCAGGATCAGCACGTGACGTGAGCCTGTCATGGCAGTCCTCCCTCCTGCTTGTTCGGGCGGGATCAGGCCTCCGGGCTGCCACGTGCCTGGAGGGCTCCGTCCTGCGTTCCCGGCATCGTGCGAGCAGGGGCGGGCAGGGGCCATAGGTCGTTCGATTTATTCCCTGTTTGGGTGTTCTGGCGGAAAACGCTCGAAGTTTTCGGTTCGGCTCGCTGCCCCACGCCTGCGCCGCGAAACGGCTCACGGTGGGGGTATCCCAGGCAGCTGACTGACCTTTCCTGCGGATCTGGAAGAGTTCTGCGGCCTGCCAAGCGAGGAACAGCCGATGGCCATTCGTGACCTGCGATCATCGCCCGCGCCGTTCAGGAGCGTCGATACCGAGTTCTGCGTCATCGGCGCCGGAATGGCAGGGCTGTTCCTCGCGCGGCGGCTCGCCCGGGCCGGCCGGCGCGTCACCGTACTGGAGAGCGGCCGGGCGGTTTTCGACGATCAGAGCCATGCGCTCAACGAGATCGTCGATGTCCATGGCCGCTACTCGCGGGCGCTGGATGGTCGCTTCCGCGGCCTGGGCGGGTCCTCCTCGCGCTGGGGCGGCCGCATCGTCCCGATCTATCGGCACGATACGCGGCCGCGCTCCTATCTCGGGCTCGAGGGCTGGCCGTTCCCGTACGAAGACCTCGAACCCTACGCCGCCGAGATCGAAGACGTTTTCGGCCTCCCGCACGACGCCTTCGGCGCGGAAGCCATCCAGCGGGTGCATCTCGATACGGCGTTCCCGGTCGACGACCCGGATTTCACCGGCCGGCTGGCCAAGTGGATCAACTTCCGGCAATGCAACCTCGCCACCGTGTGGCGGCATGAGCTCGAAGCCCTCGAGGGCCTCGACATCTGGCTCGACGCAACGGTCACGGATTTCCGGCTCGACGACGAACGGGGCCTCTTGACCGAGGTGGAGGCGCGCGATTTCTCGGGCAAGACCATCCGGGTGCGGGCGGAGCGGTTCGTCGTCGCCGCCGGCACGATCGAGACCACGCGGCTGCTGCTCTGGCTGGATGCGCAATCGGACAATCGCGCCTTCGCATCCACGCCGGCGCTTGGCCACTATTTCCAGGACCACATCAAGTCCGAGGTGGCGACGATCTCGCGCCAGCATCAGGCGCTGAGCAACCGGCTGTTCGCCTACCACTACCTCGATGGCACCCGCCGCAGCCTCCACCTCGACCTCACGACCGCTGCGCAGGAGCAGGATGGCGGCACCAGTGCGTTCGTCTACGCGGCGATGGACCTGTCGCAGAGCAGCCTGAGCCTCGTCAAATCGGTGGTCCGGGGCCTGCAGCACGGACACTTGCGGCCGCGGGACTTCACCGCGCTCGTCGGCGAGATTCCGCTGATGCTGCGCTCGGCCTGGTGGCTCTACACCAAGGGCCAGGTCTTCATGCCGGAAAGCGTCCGCCTCGGCGTGCAGATCGCCATCGAACAGCTGCCGCAGTGGGACAACCACATCCGGCTTGCCGCCGAGCGCGACGTGCTGGGCGTGCCGAAGGCAGAGCTCCACTGGTTGCCACGCGATGAGGATGAACGGACGTTCGAGACCACTGCCCTCCGGTTGCGCAACTACTGGAGCCGGATCGGCCTCGATGCCAGTTGCCCGCTCACCTGGCTGGCGGGTGCGGAGCACGGCCGCGAGCGCTATGTCGACCGGGCCGATGCCTATGCCCACCCGTCCGGCAGCTCGAGGATGGGGAGCAACCCGGCCAGTTCGGTGGTGAACCCGGATCTCGTCTGCCACGCCATCCCCAACCTCAGCGTGGCGAGTGCGGCGGCCTTCCCCAGTTCCGGCAGTGCCAACCCGACCTTCACCATCCTGCAGCTGGCGTTGCGGCACGCGGACACGCTGCTCCGCCAGGCGACGCAGGCGGTGAGCTCGCTGCCGCGTCAGGCCGGTTCGGCGAGCCTCTCGGCGGCCATGGCGCCACTCAACGCCTCGGCGACGCGGGCCACGTCCTCAACTTCCATCTGAACCGACATCGGCAGCATGATCGAGTGGTCCTGCGCGAACTCCGAGCAGTTCAGGTGGCTACCGAGACGCGCGATCCCCGGGGCCGCATAGGCCGGCTCGCGATGCGCGTTCATGACGCCGCGGCGGGTAGCGATGCCCCGGTCGAGCAGGTACTGCATCACCTGGCGCTGCTCGGCATAGTCCGGCAGCATCACGCAGAAGCTCTGCCAGTTGCTGCGCGCCCAGGACGGTTCGACCGGCAGCCCGATCCCCGGTATCGCGCCGAGGTGTTCGCGGTAGAGCTCGGCGATGCTGCGGCGGCGGGCGACGAGGTCATCGAGGCGCCGCAACTGCTCGCGACCTACCGCGGCCTGGATGTCCGTCATGCGGTAGTTGAAGCCGACGGAGAGGTAGCTCTCGAAGACGACGGTGCTGGAACCGTGCCGTTCCCGGTCCGAGATGCTCATGCCGTGCTGCCGCCACAACCGGAACTTCTGGTCATACTCGGGGCTGGCGGTGGTCAGCATGCCGCCATCGCCGGTGGTGATGACCTTGCGGGGATGGAAGGAGAAGCAGACCACGTCGCCGATCGGCGCCCCGACCTTCTGGAAGTGACCCTGCCAGAGAATCTCGCTGCCGGCGGCGCAGGCGGCGTCCTCGACCAGCGCCAGGGACCGCCGCCGGGCAATCTCAACGATCGACGCCATGTCGCAGGGCATGCCGAGCTGATGAACGCACAGGATGGCCCGGGTCCGCGGCCCGATGGCGCCTTCGATCAGCAGCGGGTCGATATTGTAGCCGTTCGGCTCGATATCGACGAATACCGGCGTCGCGCCGCAATGGCGGATGGCGTTGGCGGTAGCGATGAAGCTGTGGCTGACGGTGATGACCTCGTCGCCGGCCGACACCCCGACCGCCAGCAAGGCGAGATTGAGCGCCGTGGTGCAGTTCGAGACGGCGCAGGCATAGGGCGCGCCGACATGCCGGGCGAACTCCTCCTCGAAGCGGGCGACTTCAGGGCCCTGGGTGACCCAGCCCGAGCGGATGACCCGGGCCGCAGCCTGGGCCTCCGGCTCGCCGAGGACCGGTAGCGCAATGGGAATCGGACGGGAATTCATGCGATGACGCCTTTCTCCGCCTGCTGCCTGCGCCACCAGGCGACGAGATCCCGCAAGCCATCCTCGAGCGACACCTGGGCATTGAAGCCGAGCAGGGAGGTGGCGCGTGTGGTGTCGGCGAGGCGGCGCGGCACCGGATTGAC
>JBQCFF010000126.1:0-2944 GCA_051959485.1 Devosia sp.
GGCACCGAGCGCCGGTTGCGCAGCATGGCGATGGCATTGAGGTTGACGGACAGATGGGTCATCGGCGGCTCCCGGGGCTCGCGCGCTCCTTAGCGCATCAGCGCCGCCCCGGCCAATCGAGACTTCTGATGGTGGTATCAGGCCCGCTCATGCCGCAGGCACCAGCCGGCGGCGGCGGTTGTCGAGGAAGACCACGGCGAGGCCGCTGAGGACGACCAGGGCCATGCCCGAGATGGCGAGTGGGTTGGGGAACTGGTTGAAGATGACGAGGCCCGAGAGCACCGCCCAGAAGGTGAAGAAGTAGTAGAACGGCGCGACGACGCCCGTCGGCCCGACCCGGTAGGCCATGAAGATGAAGAAGTGGCCGAAGATCAGGAAGAAGCCGGCGCCGAGCAGCAGCAGCAGGTGGCTGGGGTCGGGCATCACCCACTGCTCGGTGACGAGGTGCATGGCCCCTGCCCCGATCAGCACCACGACGACGGCCGACATGGCGACGATCATGCCGGGCACCTCGGCGGCGATGCGGCGGCCGGCGAGGTCGCGGACGGCGCACAGCACCGCGTTGGCGAGGGCCAGCACGGCGTAGATCGAGATGCCCTCCATGGTCGGCTGCGCCACCATCAGCGCGCCGATGAAACCGCAGCCGATCAGCGCCATGCGCACCCCGCCGATCCGCTCTCGGAACAGCAGCGAGGCGCCGAGCAGCACCAGCAGCGGCGTCACCTGGCCGAGGGCGGAGGCATCGGCGATCGGCATGTGCGCCAGCGCCACGATGTAGCAGAGGATGGCGGCGGTCTCGGCCAGGTTGCGGCCGAGCACGCGGCGCTCGAACAGCAGCGGCAGCTTCGCCCCGTAGCCGAGCGCGAACAGCAGCGGCAGGCCCAGCAGGCTGGCCGCGACGCCGCGCAGGAACAGCACTTCGTAGGGCGGCAGCCCCGCGGTCGCGAGCTTCATCAGCGAGTCGTTGATGACGTAGGAGCAGGTGGAGACGACCATGAACAAGGGCCCGCGGAGCGGGTGGTGGGCGGTCGTCAACTGTGGTTCCCCCTGGACAGACAAAGGCCGGGATCGCTCCCGGCCCCCTGCTCTTACATGCGGTCGGCGCCGCGCGAAATCGCCGCGAGCCCGGTGCGCACAACTTCGACCAGCCCGAGCGGCACCATCAGCGAGATGAACGAGTCGATCTTGGTCGGCTTGCCCGTCACCTCGAAAACGAAGCTCTCGGTCGTGGCGTCGACGATCTGCGCGCGGAAGGCGTCGGCGAGGCGGAGCGCCTCGGCGCGGAGGTCGCCGGTGCCGGCCACCTTGATCAGCGCCAGCTCGCGCTCCAGCGACTTGCCCTCCTCGGTGAGGTCGTGCACCCGGTGCACCGGCACCAGCCGCTCGAGCTGCAGCTTGATCTGCGCCAGCACCTTGGGGGTGGCGACGGTGACCACGGTGATGCGGCTCAGCCCCTTGTCGTGCTCGGTTTCGCTGACCGTGAGCGAGTCGATATTGTAGCCGCGCGCCGAGAACAGGCCGACGACGCGGGCGAGGATGCCCGGCTCGTTGTCGACCAGCACCGAGAGCGTGTGGCGCTCGGCGGTCTGCGTCTCCGGGACGATGAAATACGGCGAGCCCGCGGGCAGAAGATGTGCGTTCATTTTTCCTCCGGTGCACCTGGCACCATCTATCACCGCCACCGGGTCATACCGGCGAGGGCCGGTATCCATCTCGAAGGTCTCAGGATGGATCCCGGCCTGCGCCGGGATGACGGGTGGAAGGGATTGTTTCCTCAGACCAGCTGGCGGCCCTTTTCGTCGATGATGGCGCCGATATCGTCCTCGAAGTCGGGCAGGATCATCTCGTTGTGCGGCTTGCCCGACGGGATCATCGGCAGGCAGTTCTCGTGCCGTTCCACCAGCACGTCGAACAGCACCGGGCCGTCGTAGTCGAGCATCTCGGCGATCGCCGCGTCGAGCTGCTTGGGGTCATCGCACTTGATGCCCTTGGCGCCGTAGGCCTCGGCGAGCTTGACGAAATCCGGCAGGCTCTCGCTGTAGGAGTGCGCGTAGCGGCCGCCATGCAGCAGGTCCTGCCACTGGCGCACCATGCCCATGCGCTCGTTGTTGAGGATGAAGATCTTGATCGGCAGCCGGTACTGCACCGCCGTCGAGAGCTCCTGCATGGTCATCTGCACGCTGGCTTCGCCGGCGATGTCGATCACCAGCGCATCCGGGTGCGCCACCTGCACGCCGACCGCCGCCGGCAGGCCGTAGCCCATGGTGCCGAGGCCGCCCGAGGTCATCCAGCGGTTCGGCTTGTCGAAGTGGAAGTGCTGCGCCGCCCACATCTGGTGCTGGCCGACTTCGGTGGTGATGTACACCTCGCGCCCCTTGGTCGCCTCGTAGAGGCGCTGGACGGCGTATTGCGGCTTGATGGTGGTGTCGGAGTTCTTGAAGCCGAGCGAGTGGCGCGCGCGCCAGCCCTCGATCTGCTTCCACCACGGCTCCAGCGCCTCGCTGCGCGGCTGATTCGTCTTCGAGCGCCAGATGCGGACCATCTCCTCGAGCACCAGCCCGCAATCGCCGATGATCGGCAGGTCGATGCGCACGTTCTTGTTGATCGAGCTGGGATCGACGTCGACGTGGATCTTGGTCGAGCCGGGCGAGAACGCATCGATGCGGCCGGTGATGCGGTCGTCGAAACGGGCGCCGATGTTGATCATCAGGTCGCAGTCGTGCATCGCCATGTTGGCTTCGTAGGTGCCGTGCATGCCGAGCATGCCCAGCCACTGCGGATTGGAGCCGGGGAAGGCGCCGAGCCCCATCAGCGTCGAGGTGACCGGGAAGCCGGTGAGCTCGGCCAGTTCGCGCAGCCGCTCGCTCGCCTCCGGGCCGGCATTGATCACGCCGCCGCCGGTGTAGAACACCGGGCGCTCGGCGCGCAGCATCATCTCGACCGC
>JBQCFF010000127.1:0-42963 GCA_051959485.1 Devosia sp.
CGGCACCGCCCCCTGGACGCTGACGCGCTCGGTGGATTTCGCCACGCCGTTCGTCGGGCTGTTCGGCAAGCCGAAGGCGATCGGCGAGGATTTCCACATCACCGGCGACATGGCCTGGACCTGGACGCAGATCTACAAGGCCATCGCGAAGGCGATCGGCGCCGAGGCGAACATCGTCTGCGTACCGTCCGACACGCTGGTCCGCTACCGGCCCGACTGGACCGGGCCGCTGTGGGGCGACAAGAGCCTGGCGAGCCTGTTCGACAACTCCAAGGTGAAGGCCGTCGCCGGCGATTTCACCTGCTCGGAAGACCTGGACGAGGTGCTCGCCGAGCCGATCCAGCACCTGAAGGAGCGGTTGGCGCAGCCGGAGCAGCCGAGCGAGCTCACCCCGCTGCTCGATCGCATCACCGCCGACCAACTGGCACTCGGGGCCTGACGGTCCCGGTCTGGATCGCGCCACGTGGCGTCCCCATCTGGTAGGGCTCAGCATGGGGGCGCACATGGGCGCGGACGTTGACGAAGGCGCGGCTCCAGCGCGCTTCATCCCGAAGTTCCGGGTGGTGGTGATCGGGGCCGGCCAGGCCGGCCTCGCGTCGGCCTATCACCTCGGTAAGCTCGGGCTCGGCCGCCGCGACTTCATCGTGCTCGACCGCTCGCCGCAGGCCGGCGGCGCGTGGCAGTTCCGCTGGCCCAGCCTGACGCTCTCGACCGTCAACCGCATCCACGACCTGCCCGGCCTGGGCTTCGCCGACACCATCGGCGAGGGCGCCGAGCAGGTGGAAGCCGCCGTGGCGGTGCCGAGATATTTCGCCGCCTACGAACGGCAGTTCGACCTGCCGGTGCTGCGGCCCGTCGAGGTCAAGGTGGTGTGCGAGCGCGGCGAGCGCTTCCGGGTCGAGACGGACCGCGGCGTGTTCTCGGCGCGCGGCATCATCAACGCCACCGGCACCTGGGAGACGCCCTACATCCCGGAATACCCCGGCCAGGACCGGTTCACGGGGCGGCAGCTCCATACCCGCGACTATCGCACCGCCGACGAGTTCCGTGGCCAGCGCGTGGTGATCGTCGGCGGCGGCATCTCGGCCATCCAGCTGCTCGACGAGATTTCGCGCGTGGCCACCACCACTTGGGTGACGCGCCGGCCGGTCGAGTTCCGCGACGGCCCCTTCGACCAGGAGGCAGGGCGGGCGGCGGTGAAGCTGGTGGAGAACCGGGTGCGCGCCGGGCTGCCGCCCACCTCGGTCGTGTCAGTGACTGGCCTGCGCATGACCCCGGCCATCGCCGCGATGCAGGCGCGCGGCGTGCTCGACCGGCGGCCGATGTTCTCCGAGATCACCGAGACCGGCATCCGCTGGCCCGACGGCACCGGGCAGCGCGCCGACGTCATCCTCTGGTGCACCGGCTTCCGCTCCTCCCTCGACCACCTGGCCCCACTGCTGCTGCGCGAGGAAAGCGGCGGCATCACCATGACCGGCCGGCTCGCTACCGAGGTGCCGCGCAATCCGCGCGTCCACCTGGTCGGCTACGGCCCGTCCGCCTCCACCATCGGCGCCAACCGCGCCGGCGCCGCCGCAGCCCGCGAACTCCTGCAAACCCTGGGCGAACTCCCTTAGGCTGCCTCCTCGGCATCGCCCCGCACGACAGACAGTTCCCCCGTCGCTTCGGACGACAGTTCCACTGTCACCCCGGCGCAGGCCGGGGCCCATCCTGAGCCGTATCCACCTAGTCTAGCGGGCGCTGGACGTTCCCGTCAGGCTTCGGGCGCGGTGATCAGAGCACCAAGCACAGAACCCTAATGCCTCAGCCACACCTGCGAACTCTCCTCGGTAACGCGCTTCACACCGTCGCTGCCCTCGAGCAGCACCTCCACCTCTTCGCCTAGCGCGTCGAGCATGCGTGCCGAGAACAGCGCGTCGGAAAGGGCCTGCTCACGGCTCGCGTAGGGGCGGGCGGCGTCGGGGGATTCCGCCGGCTCGCCAATGGTCAGCACCTGCCAGCCGGTACCATTGTGCCGCAC
This sequence comes from Devosia sp., assembly GCA_051959485.1. Taxonomy (GTDB): domain Bacteria; phylum Pseudomonadota; class Alphaproteobacteria; order Rhizobiales; family Devosiaceae; genus Devosia_A. The sequence goes on from JBQCFF010000127.1 coordinate 2,021, forward strand.
CACGATGTGAATCTTCGCCGCCATATTCGAATCTGCCCCTGACCTGTGCCCCAGAACGTCGGAATCCAGGCACGGTTCCCATTTCCCTGACGTCTCACGTTGGAGCTAAACTCCCGCCAGCCATTGGAGATTCGGACAAAAATGTCGCTTTCATATGACGCCGTGCTGGATGTGATGGTCGATGTCGCGCGCGAGGCCGGTGCGCTCACCCTGGAGCATTTCAAGCGCTTCCGCGACCTCGAGATCGGCATCAAGGGACCGGCCGATTTCGTCTCCGAGGCCGACCGCCAGTCGGAGTTGCTGATCCGCGAGCGCCTGATGTCGCGCTGGCCCGACTGGAGCTTCTACGGCGAGGAGTTCCCCCCGGTCGAGCGCGGCGACGTCGAGCACCGCTGGCTGGTGGATCCGATCGACGGCACCACCAACTTCATCAACGGCCAGCACTACACCATTTCGATCGCGCTCCGCCGCGGCAACCAGACCGTGGCCGGTGCGCTCTACAACCCGGTGTCGGACGAGATGTTCACCGCCATCCCGGGGCAGGGCGCCTTCATGAACGGCGAGCGCTTGCGCGTCAGCCAGCAGGCCGAGGTCGGACTGTTCTGCGTCGGCCCCGGCCTGCCCACCCCGAACCTGTCGCTCTATCCCGGCTCCTACGCCCGGCTCGACGCCATCCGCGCGCCGATCGGCGCGGTCCGCATCGTCGGCAGCGCCGCCAATTCCTGCGCCTATGTCGCCATGGGCCGCCTCACCGGCTATTTCGAGGAGACCGGCTTCTCCGATACGGCCGTGGGCATCCTCTGCGTGCAGGAGGCGGGCGGCATCGTCACCGACTGGTGGGGCAGGGGCCCGGAGGTCTACGAACGCACCGGCACCCTGCTCGTCGCCAACCAGGCCACCCACGCCTACCTGCTCGAACACCTCAAGGCCGTGCCGCGCAAGGAGCCGAAATAGCCCCGGCTTGACGCTGCAAGTGCCGCCTCCTATCTGTTACATGTAACGAGGTGGTGACATGCGCTCTTCAATCAGTCAGCGGGTCCAGAAGCGTCGTGACGCACTGCGCGCCGCCGGCCTGCGGCCGGTGCAGATCTGGGTGCCGGATGCCCGCCGCCCGGGGTTTGCCGAAGAATACCGTCGCCAGGTTGCCGCCGCGGCAGCAGCCGATCGCGGTGACACGGAGCTGTGGGGAATTTTGGATGCAGCGCTGGTCGATATGTTCGACGAGAGCAAGGGGTGAGGCGCGGTGACCTGATAACGGTCTCGGCCCCGGGCGACTACGGTAAGCCACGCCCGGCCCTGGTCATACAGTCCGACCTCGCCGACAATACCGAGAGCATCACGCTGCTGATGCTGACGAGCAGGTTGGTCGACGAATCCTATGTCAGGCACACCGTCCAGCCGACGCCGGAAAACGGCCTCCTGACGACGTCTCAAGTGCAGATCGACAAGCTGTTGACTGTTCATCGGAGCAAGGTCGGCCGCGTGATTGGCCGCCTTGACGACGGAACCATGGTCACGGTCACCCGCTATCTCGCTTTCTTCCTGGGCATCGCCTAGCACCCCGGCACCCTGGCGTCCCCTTCGCTCTGGAACCCCGACCGGGTTGCCTCATTGATCCGATCGACGCCGGAGACGCTCATTCCGGCGAGAAGGAGATCACCCATGCCGCAGGTCACCTACGAAGTCGTCGAGCACGATGGCGGCTGGGCCTACAAGGTCGGCGACGTCTTTTCCGAGACGTTTCCGACGCACGAGGCCGCCCACGCGGCAGCGGCCGAAGCCGCCGAGCGCCAGCAGCTCGAAGGCAGGAGCGCCGTGATCGAATTCGAGGATGCGGCCGGCAAGTGGCACAACGAGGTGGCCTTCGGCGGCGACCGGCCGGAGACCTCGGTGAAGGACGAAGACTAGCTTGCGCTGTCTTCTTCTGAGCGCTTCGGCCGATCCCGCAACACCGGCCCGCCATTCAGCCGCCGCTCGATGGCGTCGGCCGCACCCCGCGCGAATTCCTCGCTGCTATACGGGCCCCATTCTGCCTGCTGGCCGTCCACGTAAGCGTAGAAGTACCACTTGCCGTCCCGTTGATCGGGGCCGAATACCCGCTGCGTCACACCGAATCCCCGCTGCTGCAGCAGGTTAGGTACGCTTCCGGGCGCCTCGCATTAACCTATGACGTACATCTGGTGTCTAGCGCAGCGCTGCCGCCATGCCCTCGGGATCGTCGGTGGTGATCTGGTCGGCCCTGAGCGCCAGCAGCCGTTCGACGATCGGCAGCGTCTCCGCGTCCACCCGCCTGATGGTGTAGGCGTCGATGCGGCGGCCGTGGTCGTGGAACGCCCCGATCAGGTCGAAGCCGTCGCGGTCGGCTTCCAGCACCAGTTCGTACGCCAGGTAGTCGAGCTCCGACTTCGGCGCCGCGGCCACTGCCTCGCGCACGAAGGCGGCGTAGTCGCGCGACGCCATGAGCCGGTCGATCGCGCCCTTGTGGCAGGGGTCGTAGCCGACATGCAGGCCCGGCACCGCGGCCGACAGCATCCGCACCGATTCCGCATCGCCCGACGACAGGATGAAGTGTCCCGCCACCGGCCGCAGCGCCGCCGCGAAGTTCCGCACGGCGTCGTCGTTGAGGGCGGCCGCATCCTCCTTGTAGTCGAGCTGCAGCAGGCCGTCCGGATGCGCCCCGTCGCGGGCAATCAGCACCGCCAGGTCTTCGAGCAGCATCACCTGGTCGGCAATCGGCTGCCCGTCATTGGCGCGCAGCCTCAGCTCGCGCAGGACCGCGGCCGGCGTCTCGCGCACCAGTCCGGATCCGGTGGTTTCGCGTTCGAGCGACAGGTTGTGCAGCACCGCGAAGCCGTTGTCGGCATGCACCACCAGGTCCACCTCGACGCTGGCGCCGGCCTGCATGCCCTCGATGATCCGCCGCCCGGTGAATACCGGATCGTCGAGCCGCCGGCGGCCGCGGTGCCACTTGAAGAACGTCCGGTGCCCGTTGCGGGTCACCGAGATCGGCATGCCGGTCATTTCGGGAAACTCAGCTCCGGTAGGCGACGAGGTTGTCGCGATAGGCCGCGAAGGCGCGCGGCGCCAGCGTCGCGGCCGGCACGCCGTGCCATTCGCGGGCATCCGGCACCGTCGCCTTGAGCCGCAGCCCGTCGGCGAGCTCCAGGTCGATGACGGCGTGCGCGCCAAAGTCGGTCACCCGGTGGATGGCAGCACCCTCGGGCTTGCTCGCCGGCGTGATGGCCAGCGCCTCGGGCCGGACCGCGAAAACCGCCGGCCCGTCCGCAATCGGCAGCGGATGGGTGAAACCGGCGCGCGAGAACTGGCCCCCGGTCACCTGGCCCTCGATCAGGTTCATGGTGCCGATGAAGCCGGCGACGAACGGCGTCTGCGGCTGCCGATAGAGCTCGTCGGGCGGCGCCACCTGCTCCATCTTGCCGTCGCGCATTACCACGATGCGGTCGGCCATCGACAGCGCCTCGTCCTGCCCGTGGGTGACGAACAGCGTCGTGATGCCCAGCCGCTGCTGGATGTCCCGCACCTCCTCGCGCAGCCGCTCCCGCAGGTGCTGGTCGAGCGACGCGAACGGCTCGTCGAGGAGCAGGATCTTGGGCTCGAGCACCAGCGATCGCGCCAGCGCCACGCGCTGCTGCTGCCCGCCCGAAAGCTGGGTCACGTGCCGCCCGCCGAAGCCGCCGAGGCCGACCAGCTCGAGCACCGCGTCCACCCGGCGCTTGATCTCGTCGCGCGGCACCCGCCGCAGCTTCAGCCCGAAGGCGAGGTTCTTGAACACGTTCATGTGCGTCCACAGCGCGTGGCTCTGGAACACCATGCCGGTCGGCCGCTTCTCGGGCGGCATCCGCGTCACGTCCTCGCCGTCGATGGCGATCACCCCGCCGCTCGGGGTCTCGAAGCCACCGACCATGCGGAGCAGGGTGGATTTCCCCGAGCCCGATGGCCCGAGCAGGCAGACGAGCTCGCCGTCGGCCACCGTCAGGTTGAACTCGTCCACCGCCACGGTGGTCGAGAACACCTTGCTCACGTCCTTGATGTCGAGCACCGCCATGGCGTGCCAGGTCTCCTTCTAGGCGCCGAAGCCGCGGGCAAAGCTGCCCGACGAGATCACGCGGCGCGCAAACAGTATCGCGATGAAGCTCGGGATCCACAGCAGCACGGAAAGCACCGCGCCATACTGGATCACCGGCTGGTTGTTGATGAAGCTGATCATCAGCACGGGCATGGTCCGGATGGCCGGCGCGCCGATCAGCCACGCCCCCTCGGTCTCGTAGAACGTGCCGACGAAGCTCAGGAGGATCGCCGCGGCGATGGTCGGCCCGGCCTGGGGCAGGGTGATCGACCAGAAGACGCGCAGCGGCGAGGCGCCGACGTCGCGCGCCGCCTCCTCCATCCGCCGGTCCACCGACTGGAACGCCGCCACCGGAATCCAGATCATGAACAGCAGCGTGCCGATCAGCTGGATCAGCACCACGCCCCAGAACGTCCCGATCAGGTTGAGCTGCAGGAAGATGCCGGCAATCGCGACCAGCAGGCCGAACTTCGGGAACGCGTGCCCGGCGAGGAAGGAGAAGAACAGGATGTTCCGGCCCGGAAACTCCAGCCGCGCGAACGCGTAGGCGGCGGGCAGGCAGATCAGCGCCGAGATGAACGTCACCATGGTGGCGAGGCTCAGGCTCATGGTGATCGAGGTCCACACGTCGCTGCGGGCCAGCGTCTGGTTCCAGAACCTGAGCCCGAACTCCTGCGGGATCACCGAGGGATAGCGCCACACATTGGTGAACGCCCAGGTTCCCACCACCAGCAGCGGGAACACGATCACCAGCGTCAAGACGGTCGCAAAGCCGATGCCCGGCCAGTCGATGCGCCGTTCCGTGAGTACGCGCGCCATCTCAGGGGGTCCGGTTCTTGGCGACGGAGCGGACGTAGAACAGTCCGAACACGATGCAGAAGCCGAAGGTTATCACCGCCTGCGTGATGGCCATGGTCGGGTCGTTCACGTCGCGGAAGGTGCGCTGCATGAACGGGCCCATCATCTCGGGCGCCGCCGGCCCCAGCACGTAGGGCAGGGTGAAGGAGGAGAAGATGCCCAGCACCGTGAAGCTCACTGCGACGAGGATGGAGTTGGAGATGCGCGGCAGGATGATGTTCCACAGCAGCGCCACCGGCCCGGCGCCGACGTCGCGCGCCGCCTCGATCGCCTGGTTCGAGACGTTCCCGAGCCCGGCGAGCAGGATCAGCACGGTGAGCGGGATGTTGTCCCACACCAGCCCGATCACCGGGCCCCAGGGCGTGAGATAGGGCGAGCGGATCTTCGGCAGCCCGACCGCATTCAGCAGCAGGTCCACGGTGCCGTTCGGGCCGAGCACGCGGATTACCGCGTAGCTCAGGATGATCGAGGGCACGAACATCGGGAAGATCGCAAGGCCCTGCACATAGGCCGCGAGGCGCCCCTTGGCGAAGCGCAGGTAGAGCGCGATGGGCAGGCAGATCAGCACCAGGAAGATCGCGCAGACCGCCGTCGTCCACAGCGTCAGGTACAGGTTGTTGAGGCTGTACTGGTCGGAAAAGAAGAAGGCGTAGGTCTCGAGCGAGAGATGGTGCCCGCCGCCCTCGTCGGGCAGCCACACCGTGCGCCAGAAGGCCGAGAGGATGGGCCAGATGATCATCCAGCCCACCAGCGCCACCGGCGCGGCAACGAGCAGGAGGCCGACCGGCCACCTGCCCTGCTTGCCGACCATGTCGTTCGACGTGGTCGTCGACGTCACGAATTGGGATCCACGTTCGGAGCGACGTTGCGATACCAGCCCTCGTTGATCGCCTTCTCCCAGTCGCCGCCCGGGAAGGACGGGATGGTCTCGGGGATGACGTCCTTGAACTTCTCGCGCAGGTCGGCCGAGATGAAGTCCCACTTCACGCCGGGGAAGCCGCCGAGCTCGGTCAGCACCGCCGACTGGATCTCCTCGGTGAGGATGAAGTCCGCGAGCTTGAGCGCCGCGTCCTTGTTGACGCCGTTCGACAGTACCACCGAGCGCGAGAAACCGCCCGGCAACGCCAGGTCCTGCAACTGCACGAGGCCGGTCGTTTCGGGCAGCACGCCCTGGTCGATGGCCTGCAGCGCCTGGTCCGACCAGGCCGGGATCATGGTCACGGCGTTCTGGCCGAGTAACTGGATCGACTGCGTGTTGCCCGAGGTATAGGCGCCGCCGTCGAACAGCGAGGACGAGATGTCCTTGAGGATGTCCCAGGCCGGGGGCAGGGCGCCCTCGCCAAGCTCGCCGAAGTTCCCCGTGGTGAACTTCGCCGGGTCCTTGCCGTTCGCCTCGTAGATGGCGCGGCGCACGAAGTTGCCGCCCGAGCCGCCCTTGTTGGGGCGGTTGTAGATGAACTGGCCCGGATTGGCCTTGATCCACGCGATCAGGTCGGGCCAGGTCTTGGGCACATTGGCCGGATCGAGCTTGGTGGTGTCGTAGGCGAGCAGCACCTGGCTGCCGCGATAGGGCAGCGAGAAGTCGTTGTCGATCGCCAGCGGGTTGACCTTCGAGTAGTTCGAGAGGCCCGCTTCCTTCATGTTGACGAACAGGCCCGCCTCGATGGCGCCGGCCGGCAGGCGCGGGTCATAGGATTCGAAGTAGTCGGCCTGCGGATCGGCATTGCTCGACATCGCCGCCAGCGCGCGCTCGCCGATGGCGATGTTGCCCGGCCCGTCGCCCGCGTCCACCAGGTTGATGGTGGTGCCGGGATTGGCAGCTTCGAACTTCGGCTTCACCACGTTGGTCCAGAAATCGAGGATGTTCTGGTCCGATGAGGTGTACCAGTCGATCCGGCCCGCCTCGGCAAAGGCCATCCTGGGCAAGAGCACCATGCCGGCGGCGGCGCCGCCGACGGAAAGCATGAACGCACGGCGTTTCATTGTTTGTCTCCCTTGGTTCGCCGCCGGGCTGTCCCGCGGCTGGTCAATCTCCCGCTGACCATGCGGCAAGACTATTCGGAGCCGGGCCGGTGGCAAGCGAAAAATGGAACAAAAATTCCATTGTGACGATGATCGCTTGAATCGTTCCGCGAACATCGCCCGGCTTAAACCGCACTTGCGTGACAGTGGCGTGACCGCGCGAGGCCCCGGAACAAGGGCCTCGCGGCGAGTCACTGCCGCAGGAAGTGCTGGCCCACCTCGGCGAACAGCCGCAGGTCGCTGAGCGAATCCTCGAGCGTCGTCTTCGGCTTTTCCCCAGTTGTCACCGCCCGGTGGAAGGCATCGAGCTCCACCCGGAACGCATCCTCGTAGAACGGGCCGATGATCTCGGTGCCGGTGCTGTTGCGATCCGAGCTGGTGATCTCGAGTCGGGTCGGCAGGTTCCGGATGTACGGCGTGTCGTAGTTGATCCGGAAATGCTGGTTCATGGTCAGCACCTCGATGCCGGCATCGAACCGCGCCACGTCGTGGATCACGGCTTCATAGAGCGCGGTGAAGCTGCCGTAGTCGAACAGCACCAGCACGTTCTCGCCCCGGTGCTGGCGCGCCGCCGCGACCTTTAGCGGTGGCCCGAACAGCTCGCACATCGCCGAGAAACTGTGCGACGACAGCCCCGTAAGCACCTGGTAGGCGCGCAGCTGGTCGGCCGTCGCCGCCTCGCCCATGACGCTGCGCAGCAGCGCCTGCGTCTTCGCCCGACCTTCGCTGATCGCTTCCGCCGGCACGTCCTTCGGCGTGAACAGGCGCCGGCTCTGGTCGACGAAGAACTGGCTCTCCCGGATCAGGTCGCGGATGCGCACGTGCCGGATCTCGCTCCGCTCCGGCAGCCGCTCTTTCAGCGCCGTGAATGCCGGCGCGAAGCGGCGCATGTAGCCGACGAACACCACCTTCGGGTTCGTTTTGTTGAGCGCCACGATCGGCTCGAGCTCCGCCGCCGTCAGCGCCGCCGGCTTTTCGATGAACACATGCCGGCCGGCCCGGATCGCCTGCTCGAGCAGCGGCGCGTGCAGGAAGTCCGGCGTCAGGATCATCACCGCGTCGAGCCCGTCGTCGGCGATCAGCTCCGCCGCCGACCCCGGGGTCTTCGGCACGCCGTAGCGCTTCGCGACGTGCCCCGTGAGGCTCGGCGACACATCCGTCACCGCTGCGATCTCGAAGCGCGGGTCGTCGGCAAGCAGGGGCAGGTGCATCAGCTGCGCGACTTCGCCCAGCCCGATCAGTCCGATCTTCACCGGCGCGCTCATGCCAGGGCCCTCACATACTCGAGGTTGCGCTTGGCCAGTTGCAGCGGCGTCTCGGCGGCATTCTCTGCCACGTCCTGCTCCACCACCACGGGACCGTCGAAACCCTTCTCCTCGAGGAAGCGCATGATCGCCTGGATGTCGACCGCGCCGTCCGGCAGCGGCGCCATCACCCCGGCGCCGTACGACGCCGCGACGGAGAGCTGCCGGTCGAGCACGCGCTGCCGCACCGCCGCATCGACGTTCTTCAGGTGCATGTAGGCGATGCGGCCCCAGACCTTCTGCATGTAGCGCAGCGGATCCTGCCCCCAGAAGGCGTGGTGGCCGGTGTCGAAGCAGAGGTCGATGTCGGTCTCCTCGAGCAGTCGGTCGATCTGCGCCTCGCGCTCCACCGCGGTGCCGACATGCGGGTGGAAGCTGGCCTTGAGCCCGAACTCGCCCTCGATCACCGCCTGCGCCTCGCGCACCGTTTCGACCAGCCCGCGCCAGCCGGTTTCATCCAGCACGCCCTCCTTGCCGGCCGGATACCAGGCACTCTCGTCCATGATCACGAGGTGTTTCGCCCCGAGTTCGGCGAGCAGCGGCGCCAGCTCGCGGAGCGTCGCCAGCAGCTCCGGCGCCCTGTCGCGATCGCCGAAGATATGGACGTGCGTTGCGCCGATTAGCGTCAGCCCGCGCTTCTCGAGCTCCGGCCCGAGCACTGCCTTCTCCTTGGGCAGGAAGCCGAACGGCCCGAGTTCGGTGCCGCGGTAGCCGGCCGCAGCCACCTCGTCGAGGTAGGTCTGCCAGCCGATGGCGTTGCCGGTTGGATAGTTGATGCCCCAGGAACAGGGGGCGTTGCCGATGAGCATGAGGGTGGCTCCGATGGTCAGGAGCCGGACCTTCACCATGCCTGTCCTCCGCGTCAAGGCGGAATGAATGTTCTGCGCACCCCGTGCGGCGGAACGTCTTGTCCAGACCTCGGCTCCTCCGGGCACGGCGGAACCCTCGGCCCGTACAGGCCTTATCCCTGCTTGGGGCGGCAGTCCCCGCCGTCCCCGCCAACCGGGAGATCAGCCATGAGAGTAAGCGATTGCATGAGCACCGGCGTCGAGATTGCCTCGCCGGAAGACCCGATCCGCAACGTGGCGCGCACCATGCGCGAGATCGATGCCGGCTCGATGCCGGTGGGCGAGAATGACCGCCTCGTCGGCATGATCACCGACCGCGATATCGCCATCCGCGCCGTGGCCGAAGGGCTCGGGCCCGATACCAAGGTGCGCGGCATCATGAGCACCGACGTCCGCTGGTGCTTCGAGGACGAGGATGTCGAGGACGTCGCCGAGCAGATGGCCGAGCACAAGATCCGCCGCCTGCCGGTCCTCAGCCGCCAGAAACGCCTGATCGGCGTGATCTCCCTCGGCGACCTGTCGCAGGCCGATGGCTCGAGCAGCGGCGCCGCCCTGAAGGAAATCTCCGAGCCAGGAGGCATGCACAGCCAGCACTGATCAGGCGTCTCCTCCCTCGTTAACGGGGGAGGGGGCCACTAAGCCAGCCGGTAGACCCGTTCCGCGTTGCGGAAGAACAGCTGCTCCTGCTCGGCCTGGCTCGCGCCGGCCACGATCTCGCGGCTCGCCTCTACCCATTTCGTCAGGTTCGCGAACAGCGTCACCACCGGATGGTCGCTGCCCCACACCACGCGGTCCCAGCCGAACGTCTCGATGACGAACTCGACGTAGGGGCGGAGTTGGTCCACGGTCCAGCCGTCGGCCACGTTGGCGAGGATGCCCGACACCTTGCACACCACGTTGGGCAACTCGGCGACCCGCTCCATCCGCGTCGTCCAGCTTTCCCACTCCCCCTCGGCAATCTTGGGGTTGCCGCAGTGATCGAGCACGAACTGCACCTCGGGGCAGGCCTCGATCAGCGGCGGCGCCAGCATCAGCTCGTGGCTCTTCACGCAGATGTCGAAGTTCATCCCGTATTTGGGCAGCAGCCGCAGGTTGGCGCGAAAGGTCTCGGTCTGGCTGAGCTCGGCCGGTTGCCCCTGCAGCAGGCGGCGCACGCCCTTGACGCCGCCGAGCGCCGCCAGCGCTTCGAGCTGCTGCTCGAAATCCGCATGCTCGGGCCGCCCGTTGGCGATGGCGCCGACCACGCGGTCAAGCCCCAGCACGAACCGGCTCTCCGCCAGCATCTGCGGCTCGGCAACGTCCACCTCCATGTGCAGCGCCGCTTCGATGCCGAGCGGCGCCGCCTCCGCCCAGTAGCTCTCCACCGACCAGTCGCGGTTGAGCGCCGGCGCACCGGCCAGCCACGGGTAGCTGAACCGGTCCTGGTAGACGAGGTGGAGGTGGGTATCGACGATGCGCATGAGCCCGGCCGTTCGTTTGAATCGGCCCGCACGTTAGCCGCGGCCCGGCTACTACGGAAGGGCCGGCGTCAGTCGGGCGCCGTCAGGCTGCCCTCCAGCCCCTCGACGATGGCGTCGTATGCCGCCTTCTCGGCCCGCGGATAGCTGATCTCGAAGGCCGACAGCGAAGTGCCGGAGCGGTTCAGCATGAACTTGGCGTAGAAGATCGTCGGCTCCGCCACGTCCTCGAGGTAGCCCGACAGCACGAACCAGCTGCGCCCGGCAGCGCGGTAGGTGATGCGGCGATTGGGATCGGCCGTTTCCATCATTCGCTCGAACTCGCGTCGGCTGAGCGCCTGCGGATTGCGCACCCCGAAGATGTCGAGCTGCGCCGTGCCGCCGATCTCCTTCATGCTGACCCGTCCGCTGCTTTCGGCGGTCACCGCGAAGCTGTCCATCGGCACGCTGATCGAAAAGCCGAGGTCGCCGTTGACATACCGCTCCCAATCCTCGGCCACGGCGGGCGCGGTCGCGAGCGTCAGGAACAGGGCCAGCGTGGGCAGCAATCGCATCGGAGCCTCCGGCAGTGCGCCAGCAACAACGACACGCGCCATCCGGCGTTCCGCCGTTACCCCATGGAAACCGTAGCGGGGTCAGGCGAGGCGGACCGGCTTCCCCGTCCGCACGCTCTCGTCGGCCGCGAGGCACACCCGCAGCGACTGCACTGCGTCCGACATGTGGCGGCTGAGGTCGAGATCCCCGGTGATCGCCCGGTAGACGTAGTCCTGTTCGCGCGCGCAGAGCGCATCGTGCCCCGGCTCGCCCGCCATCGAGATCAGCTCGTCGGCCTGCGCGAACCGGCCGTCGCCGCCAAGCTCGGCCCGGTGCAGCTTGATCCTCTCGGTCCGCGTATGCACCTCGAGCGAATCCGACTTGGCGCCCGGGTCCGCCACGATCGACACCGAGCCGTTCGGGCTCATCACGTCCTTCACGAAGAACGCCGTGTCCGACACCATCGGCCCCCACGCCGCCTCGTACCAGCCGACCGAGCCATCGGCGAACAGCACCTGCAAGGCACCGTAATTGTACATGTCCGGCGCGATCTCGTCCGAGAGCCGCACCCCCATGCCGCGCACCTCCACCGGCAGCGCGTCGGTGATCTGGCACATCACGTCCACGTAGTGCACGCCGCAGTCGACGATGGGCGACGTCGTCTGCATCAGCTGCTTGTGCGTCGCCCAGGTCAGCCCGCTCGACTGCTGGTTCAGGTTGAGCCGGAACGCATAGGGCCCGCCGAGCTTCCGTGCCTCCTCGATGAACCGCACCCAGCTTGGGTGGTGTCGCAGGATGTAGCCGACCACCAGCTTCCGGCCGTTCGCCTTGGCCGCCGCGACCACCCGCTCGGCATCGGCCACCGTGGTCGCCAGCGGCTTCTCGACGAACACATGCGCGCCCTGCTCGAGCGCCATCACCGCGTAGTCGGCGTGCGTGTCGGAGTAGGTGTTGATCGAGACGAGCTCCGGCCTGAACTCGCGCAGTGCTGCCTCGTAGTCCGGCCGGACCGGGTAGCCCTGCAGCTCCTCGACGAGCTGCGGCTTCGACCGGTTCACCAGCCCCACGACCTCGAAGCCGGGGTGCCGGTGATAGGCCAGCGCGTGGCTCCGCCCCATGTTGCCGAGGCCCACAACCAGCACGCGCACCGTCATCTCGTCGCTCCGTCTTCGCCGCCCCACACGCACGACAATGCCAAAACAATACCACTGGCGCCAGTCGGAGTTTGCACTTGGCCAATGGTCTTGAAATGGTATCATGCGCTCGAACCGATGGAAGGTCCCGCATGGCTGACCCCCAGGCCGCCTTGTTCGGCCCCGACCCCGTGATCCTGCCGCAGGGCGGCCCGCTCTATCTGCAGCTGAAGCGCTGGATCGAGGCGGCGGTCGCGCGCGGTGCGATCAAGCCGGGCGACGCGCTGCCGTCGGAGCGCGACCTCGCCACCCGGGTCGACGTCTCCCGCGTCACCGTGCGCAAAGCGGTGCAGCATCTCGTCCACGATGGGCTGCTGGTGCAGCGTCACGGTTCCGGCACCTTCGTGGCGCCGCAGCCGCATCGGGTCGAGCAGTCGCTGGGCCAGCTCACCAGCTTCGCCGAGGACATGGCGCGCCGCGGCCTGCCGCTGCGCTCGGTTTTCCTCGATCGCGGCCTCTACGATCCGTCCCCCGAAGAGACGATGGCGCTGGGGCTGTCGCCCGGCGAGCGGGTGGCCCGCATCGCCCGGCTGCGCATTTCGGGCGACACGCCGCTGGCCATCGAGCGCGCCAGCATCGCCGCCACCGTGCTGACCGATCCGGCGCTGGTGACCGACTCGCTCTATGCGCAGCTCGACCGGGGCGGCAACCGCCCGGTGCGGGCCATCCAGCGCATCCGCGCCGCGCACCTCACCGAGGCGGATGCAAAGCTGCTCGAGATTTCCGCCGGGGCCGCCGCGCTGCACATCGAGCGCGTCGGCTATCTGGCGTCCGGCCGTGTCGTGGAGTTCACCCGCTCGGTCTATCGTGGCGACACCTATGACTTCGTCGCCGAACTCCGCGTCAGCGAAGGAGCCCGCACATGACCACCCAGAACGCCACCCACATGCGGCAGGAGGTCGAGGAAATCCCGTCGGCCGTGTCGCGGCTGCTGAGCGAAGGCAAGTCCGATTTCGCCGCCGCCGGTGCGGCGCTGCGGGCGCGCGATCCCGCGGCCATCGTCACCATCGCCCGCGGCTCGTCCGACCACGCCTCGGCGTTCCTGAAATACTCCATCGAACTGCTGGCCGGCGTGCCGGTCGCCTCCGTCGGTCCCTCGATCGTCTCGATCTACGGCCGCGAGCTGAAGCTCGGCCGCACCGCCGCGATCTCCATCAGCCAGTCCGGCAAGAGCCCCGACATCGTCGCGATGACCGAATCGGCCCGCCGCTCCGGCGCGCTCACCTTTGCGCTGACCAACACCGTCGGCTCGCCGCTCGCCGCGGCCGCCGAGCACACGGTGGCGCTTCGCTCGGGCGAGGAGAAGTCGGTCGCCGCCACCAAGACCTTCGTCGCCTCCATCGTCGCCGGCCTCGGCATCCTGGGGAACTGGCTGGAGGACAAGGCTCTGCTCGCGGCGCTCGACTCGCTGCCCGGGCTCTTGGAGCAGGCCGTGCATGTCGACTGGTCGCCGCTGCTTGGCGCCCTGGACGGGCACAATTCCCTCTACGTGCTCGGTCGCGGCCCGAGCCTCGCGATCGCCAGCGAGGCGGCGCTGAAGTTCAAGGAAACCTGCGGCATACACGCCGAGGCCTACAGCGCCGCCGAAGTACTGCACGGTCCGGCCCGTATCGTCGAGCGCGAGTTCCCGGTGCTGGCGCTGACCGCCGGCGACGCCGCCGAAGCCTCCGTCGCCGAGGTCGCCGACCGGCTGACGGGGCAGGGGGCCCGCGTGTTCCTGACCTCGGGCAAGGGCACGAGGGCCGAGCGCCTGCCCCTCGCCGCCTCCGGCCACCCCCTGACTGACGCCCTCGCGCTGATCGTCACCTTCTACGGCTTCGTCGAATCCCTCAGCCGCCACCGCGGCTTCAACCCCGACCAGCCCCCACACCTCAGGAAGGTCACCGAGACCATCTAATCGTCGGTACCACGACCTCTCGGCTCCATCGCCTTCTCCCCTTGTGGGAGAAGGTGCCCGAAGGGCGGATGAGGGGTGGTCGACTGCAGCACCACGAGTCGGCGCGATACCTGATCCACGCCTCCCCGGGCTCCGCCACCTCCTCCCACAAGGGGGAAGGCGACGGACCGGCAACATTGTAAGACTGACTGGCGCAACCGCCGAGGAACCAGCATGACCAAGACCGCCATCACCGGTGCCCGTATCTTCGACGGCACCACCTGGCACGATCGCTCCGCCCTCGTGATCAACGACGGGGTGGTCGAAGGGCTGATCGCCGGCGATTCCCCCACCGATGCCATCCGCGTCCCGGCCGATGGTGCGCTGCTCGTGCCCGGCTTCATCGACCTGCAGGTCAATGGCGGCGGCGGTGCCCTGCTGAACCTGACCCCCACGCTCGACGCCATCCGCACCATCTGCACCAATTACCTGCAGTTCGGCACCACGGCGCTGCTGCCGACGCTGATCACCGATACGCCCGAGAAGAACGTCACGATGATCGCTGCTGCCGCCGAAGCAGTGGCGCAGGGCGTGCCGGGCTTCCTCGGCCTTCACCTCGAGGGCCCGCACCTGGCCCTGGCACGGAAGGGCGCCCATGACCCGGCGCTGATCCGGCCGATGGACGAGTCGGACCTGCTCCGCTTCCTCGATGCGCGCCGCAAGCTGCCCAACCTCCTCGTCACCGTGGCCGCCGAAGTGGTGCGCCCGGAGCAGATCGCCCGCCTCGCCGAAGCAGGGATCGTCGTCAGCATCGGCCACTCCGACGCCACCTATGCCCAGGTGCAGGCGGCGGTCGAAGCGGGCGCCACCATGGCGACCCACCTGTTCAACGCCCAGAGCCAGATCGGCAACCGCGAGCCGGGCGTCGTCGGCGCCGTGCTCGATACCGGAGCCCTGCACGCCGGGCTCATCGCCGACGGCATCCACGTGCACCCCGCCTCGATCGGCCTTGCGCTGCGCGCCAAGCGCGGCCCCGGCCAGATCTTCCTCGTCACCGACGCCATGTCGCCCACCGGCACCGACTGGACCGAGTTCGAGCTCACCGGCCGCACCGTCTATCGCCGGAACGGCGCCCTCCGCCTCGCCGACGGTACGCTGGCCGGCGCCGACCTCACCATGATCGACGCGATCAAGTACGTGCACCGCACCGTCGGCGTGCCGTTCGACGAAGTGCTGCGGATGGCTTCGCTCTATCCGGCCCACGCGCTCGGCATCGCCGCCACCCATGGCCACCTCAACCGCGGCGCCCGCGCCGACTTCGTCGTGCTGTCGGGCGAACTCGACGTCCGCTCCACCTGGATCGCCGGCGAAAAGCTGTTCGGCTGACGTTCAGGCGGCGTTCATCGTGGCGGCATTTCCATGGCCGCTACGCCCTTCGTCGATCCACTGATCGTGGTCGAATCCAGGCGAAAAGAGGGCCGGCCGTTCCGGCGCCTGTCCCAGCAGCGCAAAAACAAACCGGCCGCCCCTTTCGGAGCGGCCGGTTGAACTCGAGGCTGGTGCTGCGGCTTAGAAGCCGACGGTCACGCCGACCTGCAGCACGTGATTGCTACCGTCGAAGGTGACATTGTCGCTGGTATCGCCATCGGTGGTCGTCAGATCGGCGCCAGCGATGGCCTTGTAACGATAGCCGACATCGAGATCGACATTGTCGGCAACCGCGAACTTCACGCCGGCACCGAGCTGGTAGGCGAAGCCCCAGCCCTCGACGTCAAAGTCGTCCGCGGGCGGGAGGATGCCGCTGGTGCTGACATGAGCCGCGCCGATACCGCCGCCGATATAGGGCGTGAAGCCCGAGTCGTTGGTGATATCGAACCAGAGGTTACCCAGGAGATAGGTCGCCGCGCCGGTACCGTCCGTGACATCACCCGTCACGTCGCCAGTGACGGCAGTGAGTTCATTCCGGCCGTACGACAGTTCGATTTCACCGCGCAGATTGTCGGTGATGTGAGCGCCAACGGCCACACCGACCAGCCAGCCCATGTCGCCTTCGAAGCTAAACTCGGCGACGCCCGTGGTATCGGCCTGGTTGATCCAAGTGCCGCCGGCGAACACGCTGAGGTACCAGCCGGTACCGGCAACCGCGACGGGCTCGTTCACGGGAACGTCGACGATGAGGTCGGCGGCCTGGGCGGCGCCCGCCATCATCGCCACGGCTGCACTGGAGAGCAGTACATGCTTGAAATTCATGGTCAGTAGCTCCTGCTGAAGTTCAGGTGACTACTGAACCGCGTCGCCCGCCGCGCCAACCAAAAAACGACACACACGTGGCCGAAACGCGGCAAGTGTGGCACGGACAGCACAGCTGACCTATTCACCAGCTGCGCCGGTCCAGCTCTAACCTCTTCCGATATAAGGCATATTCGTCGCCATCACGGTCATGAACTGGACGTTCGCCTCGAGCGGCAGGCCCGCCATGTAGAGCACCGCGTCGACCACGTGCTGCACGTCGAAGGTCGGCTCCGGCATCATCGTGCCGTTGGCCTGCAGCGAGCCGGTCGTCATCTTGCTCGTCATGTCGGTGGCAGTGTTGCCGATGTCGATCTGGCCGCAGGCGATGCTGAAGGCCCGGCCGTCCAGCGAGATGGCTTTGGTGAGCCCGGTGATCGCGTGCTTGGTCGCCGTATAGCCCGCAGCACCCGGCCGCGGCACGTAGGCCGAGATCGAGCCGTTGTTGATGATGCGGCCGCCCTGCGGGTGCTGGTCGCGCATCGCCCGGAACGCCTCGCGCGCCACGTAGAAGGCGCCGTTGAGGTTCACGTCGACCATCCGCTTCCAGGTCTCGACGTCCACGTCGCCGAACGTCATCTGCGGCGCGAACACGCCGGCATTGTTGAACACCACGTCGATGCGGCCGAGCTTGCCCTTGAGGTCCGCGAAATAGCGGTGCACCGCCGCCGGGTCGGACACGTCGCAGGTGCCGGCATAGCTGGCGCCGGCCAGTTCCGCCGTGCGCTGCAGTTCGTCCTGGCGCCGGCCGAGGATGGCAACCCGGTAGCCCGCCTTGCCCAGTCCGATCGCGGTTGCCCGGCCGATACCCGATGTAGCGCCGGTGACCAGCGCGACCTGAGGTTCCGTCATTTTTGTGTTACTCGCCCTTGTTTGCGCCCATATGCGGGGCTACTGCGGCATAGGCAAGGCAGCCCATCTCAATCTTCCGGTCTAGACTATGCCCAAGGCGCCCCGGCAGCTTCCCCCGCGTGGGCAGGTGCAGGTCATATCCGAGCTGTTGCAGAAAGGGTTAGCCCTACATCAGTCGGGCAGGGCAGCCGACGCCGCGCTGCTCTACCAGCAGGTGCTGCAGCTCGATCGGGCGCAACCCGCCGCCAACCACCTGCTTGGCCTGGTCCGGCTCGCCCAGGGGCTGGCCGATGAGGCCGTGGCCCTCATCACCCGCGCCGTGCAGGCCAATGCCGGCGATCCACAGTATCACTGCAACCTCGGCGTCGCGCTGAATGCCGCCGGCCAGCACGACAAGGCGGTCGCCGCCCTCGATCGCGCCATCTCCCTCAAGCCCGACTTCGCCGAAGCCTGGTCGAACAAGGGCATGGCGCTGCGCGCGCTGAAGCGCTTCGGCGGGGCCGTCGACACCTATCGCCAGGCCGTGCGGCTGAAGCCCGGCGAGGCCGGCTTCCACTTCAACCTGGCCAATTCGCTGCGCGATGCCGGCTACCTGTTCGACGCCGAGTCGGCCTATCGCCGCGCCATCCACCTCCGCCCGCGCTACGCCGCTGCGATCAACGGCCTGGCCGCCGCCCTCGACAACGAGGGCCGCGCGCCCGACGTGCTCGAACTGCTCGACCGCGCGCTCGAGGCGCTGCCCGACGACGCGAAGCTGCATTTGCGGCGCGGCCGGGCCCTCTATCACCTTGGCCGGCTGCCCGAGGCCGCCGCCGCCTACCGGCGCGCCCTCGCGCTCGATCCCGGCTTCGGCGAGGCTCACCTGCATCTCTCCTATATGGTGCGGCATGCGAGCCGCGACGCCGAGGTCGAGGCTGCCGCGAGGCTGTTCGCCGACGAATCGGCACCGGCCGAACACCGGATCTTCGCCGGTTTCGCCCTCGGCAAGGCGCTGACCGACCTCGACGACCACGCAGGCGCCATCGCCGCCTATGTCGCCGCCAATACCCTCAACCGCCGGACCGTCGCGCAGTCGCCCGAGCGCGCGGTGGCAGAGCTTCGCCGCGACGCCGAGCGATTCGAGGGCGCCGCTGCCCCGCGCCCCGATGGCGGGTTCTACGAAGCGACCCCGATCTTCGTCGTCGGCCTGCCGCGCTCCGGCAAGACCACCGTCGAGACGATTCTCTCGCGCCACCCCGCCATCGAGGGGGGCGGCGAGTTGCCCACCATGGCCCGCCTGGTCGCCGAGCTGAAAGGCGAGATCGGCGACCTGCCGATCGCCCAGGTGCCATCCGACCGCTTCACCGAGCTCGGCCGCGCCTACATGCGCGAGGCCCAGAGCCTCGCCGCGCCAGGCATGCGCATCGTCGACACGCTGCCGTCCAACTTCCGCCACATCGGCTTCATCCGCCTGGCGCTGCCCAACGCGCGGATCATCCGCCCGCTGCGGCCGGCGCCCGAGCATCTCATCGCCATCTACGAGAAGTATCTCACGTCCACCGGCTACGAGTGGTCGAACGATCTCGGCGAGCTCATGGCCTACCACGCCGCCTTCCGCGAGCAGATGGCCGCCTGGCACCGCCTGTTCCCCGGCCGAATCTACGAGATCGACCTGTTGCGGCTGCGCGAGGACCGCAAGGGCGAGATCAACCGCCTGCTCGATTTCTGCGGCCTCGGCTGGTCCGAGGCCTGCATGGGCGAAGCCCGCTCCGAGCCGCAGCTCGACGACTGGCCGACCGACCGCATCATCGGCAACCGCGCCGCCCACCACGCCGCCTGGCGCGCCGCCCACCCCGAGCTGTGGGCCTGAGCATCGTTGTCATGCCGGCGCAGGCCGGGACCCAGCCTGATGAGTTCTCCACCTTAATGCCGTGCCGGTGCGGTTCCGTCGCTTGACGAGGTTGCGGCCGGAATCTGCCAAACTCGAACCCCTTCAAACCCCCGGTAACCCGGCGTTCACACCCCTTAACAGGTCGTTTCCGCACCTGTGCTGAATCTGCAACAGCAATTTGGCAACTACCTTCGTCGCGCCCCATTTCGGCCATTCTGCGATTGCGCCTCTGCCCGACCTGCGTAGAGTGGCTACTGCGAATCCATGCATGGGATCGTTTGTCGGTCGCAGACGCGACGGCAACACACACAGACAAGTGTGGTCGCGTTTCGGCAAACCGCTGGGTCAAGCCAGCACCAACGAATGACTGACTTTGGAGGTCAATAATGAAAATCAGGAACCTTCTTCTGGGTTCTCTCGCGGTGGCTGGTCTGTCGACCACCGGCGCTTATGCCGCTGATCTCGGCGTTCTGACGTCGCTCGACGTTTGCGACTCGCTCGGCCTGTCGGGTCTGACGATCTCGTCCGACACCAACTGCCTGCAGATCACCGGTGAAGTGAAGTACAAGTTCACCTGGGGCGACTACCGCGGCACCACCGTCAGCGTTCTGACCGGCGCCGGCTCGGTCGACTTCATCGGCGCCAACGGTGCCGACGACACGAACCTCGACTGGCAGTCGCGCTTTGACGCCTGGATCAAGTTCGTCGCTACTGCTGACTCCGACTTCGGTCCGGCCAAGGCCGTCCTGAAGCTCAAGGAAGTCAACCATCGTCGTCACGACAATGAAGTGCCTGTCGGCACCGCTAGCGACGGTATTGGCTCCTCGGACACCGGCGGCGTCGTTCTGGACGAAGCCTATGTTTCGATCGGCGATTCGACCGTGATCATGGCGGGCAAGAAGGGCTCGATCATGAACAAGGGCGACGACGAGCCGCTGAACTTCCTCACCCTGTTCAACTCGGAAGCCGTCGACGCTGGCGTGTCGTGGGGCCCGAGCGTGCGTCTGCCCGACGGCGGCCACGTCATCCAGGTGACCTCGGATCTCGGCAACGGCCTGTCGATCAGCGCCGGTCTCGAGGCTCTGAACCAGCTCAACACCGACGGCGATCCGGCTGACTTTGGTGATGCGGGCACTGCTGTTGGCGTGATCGCCTATAAGGGCGAAGGCCTCTCGGCTCACGCCACGTTCGCCGCTGCCGGCGTACTCGATGGCACTGTCGAGGACTGGGGTGTCCACGCTGGCTTCGCCGGTACTTTCGACTCGTTCAAGGTCGTCCTCGCCGGTGCGTTCGGCCACAACGACGATCCGACCGACCCGCTGAACCCGGTCGAGGACTACTGGAACGTTCTGGCGTCGGCTTCGGCCACGTTCGACATGTTCACCATCGCGGCCTCGTTCGAGGCTGTCGATCGGGATGGCACCACCGACTTTGGCGCTGGCGGTTCCGTCGGCTTCGCGGTCTCGGATGGCGTCGCCCTGAACCTCGGCGGTCGCTGGTACCACAACGAGCTTGAGGACACCGACAGCTACCAGGTTGCGGCCCAGGTCGTTGCCTCGGTCACCGAGACCATCACTCTCACGGGTGAAGTCGGCTACGTGAACTCGGACGATGGCGTCGACGTTCTCGACACCTTCTACGGTTCGGCCAAGC
This sequence comes from Devosia sp., assembly GCA_051959485.1. Taxonomy (GTDB): domain Bacteria; phylum Pseudomonadota; class Alphaproteobacteria; order Rhizobiales; family Devosiaceae; genus Devosia_A. The sequence goes on from JBQCFF010000127.1 coordinate 22,864, forward strand.
TGGCTTGGGCTCCGGGCGGCGGCTACACCTCGTCGATCAAGGGCACGGTCACCGGCGGCAACGAAGAAGCCGACGCGGGCTACAAGCTCGAGACCGAGTTCAAGAAGACCTTCGAGTAAGGTTCTCTTCTCGAACAGATTGGAAAGGCCCGGCTCAGCCGGGCCTGTCGTTTTTGTGCGGATGCCGCACTGCAAACTGTGTAGCTGCCAAATAGTTGGCGTACTTTTCCAATTGAACGATTGCGGCTATGGCTCGTCGCGGCGCGGGGCGAAGCCACAGGATCTGATCTCGGGGACAATATGAGCGGCACAATCCTCAAGTGGGGCATTCCGGCCCTCCTCACGGTGGTGGGCGGAACCACCGCCGCCGTGCTTACGTCCGGCGCCGCCATCCCCCCGGATCTGGAAGCCCGCAGCCGCGCCCAGCTCGCCGATCCCGCCTATGCCTGGGCCGCCGTCAGCTTCGACGCGCAGGACGCCACCCTGTCCGGCACGGCGCCCACCCAGCAGCTGATCGATGACGCCACCGCCAGGGTGGCGGAGGTGCACGGCGTGCGCGCCGTCGAGTCCAACGCGGTTGTCGCCGAGAAGGTGAGCCCGTTCCCCTTCGTCGCCACCGTGTCCAACGGCCAGCTGACGCTGTCCGGCGGCGTGCCCGACGAAGCCGCCCGCGCCGAGCTCATGGCAGCTGCAGGGCAGGGCGCCGTTGATTCCCTCCAGGTCATGTCCGGCGCCCCCGACCGCGCCGGCTGGCTCGCGGCCGCCCGCTACGTCATCGACAGCGCCAGGCAGCTCGACGAGGGCGAGGTCGCGCTGGCCGACCTGAACCTGACGCTTTCCGGTCGTGCCAGGTCGAGCCAGGGCTACGAGCAGCTGAGCCAGGCCGTCGCGCCGCCCGATGGCGTCAAGCTAGGCTTCAGCGAAGTGCAGCCGCCGCTGGCCTCCCCCTTCGAGTGGCACGCCCGCTTCGACGGCACGCGGCTGAATCTCTCCGGCGTCACCCCGTCGGAGGACCTTGCGACGGCGCTTGCCGACCTTGTCCCGGCCGACATCCCCGTCTCGACCAGCCTGACGCTCGCTTCCGGTGCCCCCGAGGGGTTCGACGAAACCGCCAAGCTGCTGCTGCAGAATCTCCTGAAGCTTGAAAGCGGCAGCGCCACCATTTCCGATTCCGCAGCAAGCCTTGACGGCTTGCCGGCCGATCCGGCAGCAGCCGAAAGCGTGCGCCTCGCCCTGACGCCGTCCGGCGCGCAGCTGACCCTCTCTGCCCCCCGCGTCGCCGAGTACTGGCTGAGCGCCGAACGCAGCGCTGCCGGCATCGTGCTCGACGGTTTCGTGCCGGATGCCGCCATGCGCGACCGCCTCGAAGCGCTCGATAAGGTCGATGCCGCCGGCCTCGAACTCGGCCGCGGCGCCCCGGAGCGCTTCGAGTCGGCGGTGGATTTTGCCATCCTGGCCCTCGGCCGGATGAGCGACGGCCACGCCACCATCCAGGGCACGCTGATCACCATCGAGGGCCGCGCCGCCACGCTGGCCGACTACACTGCGGCGCATAAGGCGCTGCAGCTGGGCGCCCCGCAGGGCCTTGTCCTCGGCGCCGCCACCATTAAACCGCCGCTGGCGACAACCTTCACCTTCGCCGCCGAGAAGTCGGCCGACGGCACCTACGCCCTCTCGGGCTACGTCCCGACCGAAGAGGCGCATCAGGCCCTGCGCGACGCCTTGCCCGAAGAATCGCGTGACACGCTGGTGCTCGCCGACGGCAGCCCGACCGGCTTCGAGGCCGCGGTGCCGAAAGCCCTCGACGTGCTGGCGCTCCTCGACAGTGGCCGCGTCAGCTACGACGGCACCGGGTGGTCGATCTCCGGCGCGGTGGATACCCCACCCGAGGCGCTGGCGGCCGAGCAGGCCTTCGCCGCCACCGGCCTGCGCCAGGCCGGCTGGAGCTACGAGGTCGCGCTGCCCAAGGCTGCAGCCGCGGCGGCGTTGCCGACCATCGAAGCCTACACCTGGCGCGCGCAGAAAGCGGCCGACGGCACCCTGACCTTCTCCGGCTACGCCCCCACCGAGCAGTTCAAGCGCTATGTCGCCGTGCATGCCGGCGACAAGGTCGTCGACAGCAGCAGCCTTGGGGCCGGCGCCCCGGACGGCTTCGTCGGCGCCGCCCTGGCCGGTCTCGATGCACTGCTGGGCCTGGAGCAGGGCGAAGTCAGCCTGTCGGCCGGCACCTGGACGCTCACCGGCGCCGCGGCGACCCCCGACGCGCGCCAGGCGCTCGAGACTCGCCTGAGCGCGGCACTCGACACCTCCGCCTGGAAGATCGACGTCCAGGCGCCCGAAACCCCCGTCGCCGAGACCACGCCTCCCGAGCAGCCGGTGGAAGTAGAGGTGCCCGCCACCCCCGTGGCAGAAGCTCCCGCTCCGGGGGAACCCGCGGCCGAACCGGCACCGCCCGCGGAACAGCCGCCCGTCCAGGTCGCGGAAGCAACGCCGGTCCCGGAGACACCGGCCGGCCCGGTAGTCCGGAACTACGTGTTCGACGCCAGGAAGGTCATCGGCGCGCCGGTCACCTTCAACGGCACCGTGCCGGCCGACGCCATGCGCCGCTTCCTCGCGGTGGTCACCGGCACCGAGCCCAGCGATACCCTGCAGGTCGGCGGCAACCTGCCGGCGGATTTCATCCCCAATGCCGAGGCCGGCTCCCGCGCACTCACCCTGCTGGCCGATGGCGAGTTCGGCCTCGACGGCGACAAGTGGGTGTTCACCGGCCGCGCCGAAACGGAAGCCGACCGGCAGGCGGCGCTCACCGCACTCGCCGTCGTCCCGACGCTCGACCAGTGGCAGACCGATGTCACCCTGCTGCCGCCCTTGCTGGTGTGCGAGCAGAAGGTCAGCGCCTTCCAGAGCCGCAACGCCATCCTGTTCGATTCGGGCAGCGCCCATATCGCCGATGCGTCGAGCCCGGCGATCGACGAGCTGGCAGGCTACCTCGCGCTCTGCCCCGAGGCGACCGTGAACGTCGAGGGCCACACCGATTCGGATGGCGAGGCCGATGCGAACCTCGCGCTCTCCGTCTCCCGCGCCGAAGCCGTGATCGACGCGCTGATCGCCCGCGGCGTCTCGCCCGATCGGCTCTACGCCGTCGGCTATGGCGAGAGCCTGCCGGTCGAGAGCAACGACACCCGGGCCGGCAAGCAGGCGAACCGGCGCATCGCCTTCACCCTGGCCGACGAGTAGGGCGGCGCATGAGCCTCGATTCGCTGGTTTACCTGGTCGAAGTCTACTGGCCGTTCCTCGCCGGTGCGCTGTTGGTCGGGCTGTTGACGGGCTGGTTCACCGTCTCGCGGCCGAAGGGCTGAGCCATGACCAACCCGGTCCATCTCCTCACCGTCGCCTCGTTGCTGCTCGTTGCCTTCCTCGCCGGCGCGGTCGTCGGCACGCTGGCCCGCCTGCTGGCCCTGCGTCTGGCCCGCAAGCCGGCTCCCGCTCCCGCCGCTGTGGTGGAGCCCCCGCCGGCCCCGTCGCCGCTCGTCGCCGCTCCGGTGATCGCGCCCCTGCCGGTCGCCCCGACCCCGACAGTCCCGCCGCCGGCGGAGATCCCCGTACCGGATTTCGCCGCCACGCTGATCGCGCTCGCCGAGGAGGCGCCGCCGCCATCCTTCCTCGAGATGGTCCGCCCGCCCGAGCCTGCCGCCGCACCACCGCCTCCGACCATGCAGCCCGCTCGCGTCGCTGGCGAAACCACATCGGGCCGCCTTGTGGCGCGCCACCTGGAGCCACCGCGGACACGGCGGGCACCGAGCACTGCCGACCAGCAGCAGAGCGCCGACGTCATCCCGTTCCCCAGCGCCGGCCCGGAAGAGGTGAAGTTGGAGCAGGTCGCAGAACCCGTCACCCCAACGGCACAGGCGGAAGAGGTCGCGCCAGCTGCAAGCGCGCCGCCGCCCGAACCGGCGCCGGAGCCCGCCCCGGCTCCGTCGCAGCCCGTGGACGAGGATGCCGCGATGCGCGCCATCGAGGGCAACTGGACGCCCCGCCGCCGGCCCATGCCGGTCGCCCGCCCCGCGCCGGTGCCGCCGCCCGAAGGCGTGAACCAGGCCGTCGCGGCGTCAGCCCGGGCCGTGGCGGCCGCGCGACAGAGCGCCGAGGCGGCAGTGGCCGAGGCCGCGCTCGATTCCGGTCGCCCCCAGGGTCTCGAAACTCCGCGCGACGGCGGCAAGGACGAGCTCACGCACATCATCGGCGTGCTGCCGGTCATCGAAACCGCGCTCAACCGGCTCGGCATCTTCCACTTCGAACAGGTCGCATCCCTCACGGACGAGAACATCGGCTGGATCGAGGGGCATCTCGGCATCCCCGGCCGCATCGGCCGCGAGCTCTGGCGCGAGCAGGCCCGCGAACTGTCCGCCGTGCTGAAACCCCGGCGAGCCGCCGAGAACTAGGCTGCGCGCGGCGCCTTGCGCTTCACCACGCGGCGGACGAACTCGGCGATCGGCTCCACGTCCTCGGCAGTGCCGAGCAGGGCAGGGGAACCCTGGCCCTCGAGGATATAGCCCTCGGCATCCGGCCGGCGCCGCATCATCTCCTCGAAAGTCTCGCGGCGGAGCTGCTCGGTCAGCTGCGTCCGCATCAGCAGCAGCGGCACGTCGCGCAGCGCCTCGTACATCGGCCATTGCGCCACCAGCACATCGTCGTGCTCGAACGCCTCCAGCATCTTCAGCAGGTGCGGATCGAACAGGCCACGCACGCGGCCCCGCTTGTCGAGGTAGTGGGTGCGGGCACCCAGGACGTCGAGCATCCCCTCGGGCGCCGCGGGGTAGTCGGTCGCCAGCATGCGCCGCAGCATGGTGCGGAACCCCGCGGCGCTGCGCGGCCCTTCCAGGTCCTTGAGGTTGTTTCGTAGCCGCACCAGCCCGCGCGGGTCGGAGACCGGGCCGGCATCGAGCAGCACCGCCCCGGCCACCAGGTTGGGTCGGTCGACGGCGAGCGCCATCGCCACCTGGCCGCCATAGCCCTGGCCGACCAGGATGACCCCGTCCACGGCCAGTGCTGCCACGACCTCGATCAGCTCGGCCGCGTCGATGGTGGAGATGTAGCGGCTCTTGTCCGCCCGGTCGGAGGAGCGCCCGCGACCCTTGAGGTCCACCAGCACCAGCGGCCAGTCCTCGCCGAAGCGCAGGCGGAACTGGGTGGCGAAATCGGCGAAATCGCTCATGTTGCGCTGGTAGCCGGGGATGCAGAGCAGCGGCACCCGTCCGCCGGTCAACTGCCCCGCGACGTGCACCGCAACGGCCTCGCTCGCCGGCCCCACGCTGTAGCGGGTGACCGGCAGGTTGGCGAACGCCCGATAGTCCTCGGGCACGCTGCGCTGGGGCGAAAGGCCGAACATGTCCGTGAGTTACCAGAGCCGCGGCGCGGGGCAAGCGGCAAGCGCCGGCATCACCCCGGAATCTGCCGCAGCACCTCGGAAATGCTCATGTCGTCGCGGCCGAGCCGCGCCCGGTACACCAGATAGTTGCCGACCACGCGCTTCACGTAGTTGCGGGTTTCGAGCACCGGGATCAGTTCGACCCACACGACCGGGTCGATCTGCTCCGAGCGCGGGTCGCCGAACAGCCTGATCCACTTGTTGGCGTTGCCGCCACCGGCATTGTAGGCCGCCGCCGCCAGCACCAGCGAGCCGTCGAAGCGCTCGAGTTGCGCCTTGAGGTAGGTCGAGCCCAGCAGCGTATTGTATTCGGGGTCGCTGGTCAGCCGGCTTTTCGAGTAGTCGATGCCGATCTTGCCGGCGGTTTCCTTGGCGGTGGCCGGCATCAGCTGCATCAGCCCCCGGGCACCGGCCGACGAGACGGCGTCGATCTGGAACCGGCTCTCCTGCCGCGCGATGGCATAGACCGCCGCCACGTCGATCGAGGCGATGCGCGTATGCGGCAGCCCGTCCTTGGGGAAGTTGAGCAGGTCGAGCGGCACGCCACGTTTCTCCGCGGCGTCGGCGATCATGATGGTCAGGTGGTGCTCGTCCAGCGACTGCGCGAGCCGCGCCGCCAGCAGCAGTTCCGGTCCGGTCTGCAGTTCGGTGGCAAAGCTGCGCAGCAGCCGCACTGCCATGTCCTTGTGGCCGTTGGCGGCCAACATCCGGACGGCCTTTACCCGCTGGTCGCCCTCGAACGCCGGTTCGGCCGATTGCCACTCCGGCATCTCGCGGATTTCGGTGCTCGGCTGCCCGAGCGCCTCACGGGCCAGCTGCCCGTAATAGACCGTGCCGAACCGGGTGGCGGCTTCGTATGCGGCGCTCGCGCCCTCTGGGTCGCCGAGTGTCTGCCGGGCCCGGCCCAGCCAGTAGTTCGCCTGGGTGATGGTATCGGGCAACGTGGTGTGCTGCGCCATCGCCTCGAAATGCGCCGCCGCAGCCTTGGGGTCCTTGAGGAAGCTGAGCGCGATCCAGCCTGCGTGGAAATGCGCATCCACCAGCCGGCCCTCGGGTCCGTCGCGATACCCATCCGCGGCCCGATAGGCGCGCTTCACCTCGCCCAGCGCCAGCAACTGGCGGGTCAGCGTGCGGCGCTCGTACCAGATCTGGTCGGCGCCGATCGGATTGCCCTTGATCTTGTCGAGGTAGTCGAGGGCGTCGTCCCAGAGCTCGAACTGGCGCGCCCGCTGCGCCCGGCTGAACAGGTACACAGGATCGGCGCGCATCGACGGGTCGACGGCGTCGAGCAGCTTCTTGGCGTTCTTGGCGTTGCGCGAGGTGGCGTTGCGGGCCGTGAGCAGCGACTTCTGGGCGGGCGTCAGGTACTTCGCCAGCCGCTCGGCCCCGCTGGCACGGTCGTTCATCATCAGGTACTGGGCGCGGGCCCAGTGAGCATCGCGATCCAGCAGGTCCCCCAGCCGGTCGAGCACCAGCTTCTCGGTGGACTGGTCGAGGAAGTTCTCGGTCCAGATGGTGCGGGCGATCCGGGCCGCGCGCTGCTTCTGCCCCTCGGCGACATAGGCCTGGGCCAGCGCGATCTGGGCATACAGGGTGCTCGGCATCGAGCCCCCGAGCAGCTCGATCACCTTGGCGCTGCCGGGTCGCTCCCGGGTGACCGCCTGCTCGAGCCGCGTCCTGTAGGTCCCGTCGGTGGTGAAGGCGGGCGCGTCCTTGGCGAACGCCAGAACGGCTGCAAATGGCACCGCGCCGTTGCCGTAGGTAATGGCTGCCCACTGTGCGGCATGGCGCCGCGCTTCGTCGTCGAAGCGCCCGGCGAGCTGATAGGCACCCGCCCCATCGCCCTCCGCCGCCATGTCGAGCACCGACTTGAGTTCAGGATCCGGAACCTTCGTCGGCGGCGCCGGAATCTCGATCCAGCCGGGACGAACCGCGGCGACCTGCAGGCTGGCGGGGACAGCAGGGACAACCTCGGCGGCGACCGGCAGCTTGACGGCCAGCGGCGCGGGCATCGGCTTGACCACATCGGCGATGACCGGCGCCACGGTGCCGGTGACCACCTGGTCGACCGGTTCGTTGGCGTGCAGCAACCCGCCCGCGTGGGACGCAGCGAGAATGGTCAGTGCGGCGGCCGATCCACCGGCCAGCAGGACCTTCGTCCTGGTCGCAGAGAACATGGTAACCGTCCTGTTGGTCCTCGAGACATGTCCAACAAGGTGCCCCCACCCTTGCAGCGAACCGGAAGTCTGCCCATTGGCAGCTAAGATTCCGTTAGCCACTCGGTCCTTGTGGGTGTGCGGCGCGCCCTCACATCGACACTTGCTTGTCGCGTCGCACGGTGCAGACTATGTTGCCCGACTGTGGCAGGCCGATGACCGGCCCGCCTGCAACCTCCCGGCGCCGCGACAGGCGCCTTTTTTGACCAGGATGACCCCCCGAAATGCTGCGAGGCTCCATTACAGCGCTGCTCACTCCGTTCGCGAACGGGGCGCTGGAGGAGAAAGCCTTCGAGCGTTTTGTGGAGTGGCAGATCGGCGAAGGCACGCATGGCCTGGTCCCCGTCGGCACCACGGGTGAAAGCCCCACGGTGACGCACGAGGAGCATCACCGCGTCATCGAGCTGTGCGTCAAGGTCGCCAACCGCCGCGTGCCGGTGATCGCCGGGGCAGGGGCCAACTCGACGGCCGAGGCGGTGTCGCTGGCCCGCTTCGCCGAGCAGGTCGGCGCCGATGCGGTGCTGTCGGTCGTGCCCTACTACAACAAGCCGACGCAGGAGGGGATGTTCCAGCATTTCTCCGCCGTGGCCGCTTCGACCTCGTTGCCGATCATCCTCTATTCCGTGCCCGGCCGCACCGTGGTCGACCTCACCGTCGACACCATCGCCCGGCTGCGCGAGGCGCACTCGAACATCGCCGGCGTCAAGGACGCCACGGCGAGCATGGAGCGCGTCAGCATGCAGCGCGCCAAGCTCGGCGCCGACTTCATCCTGCTCTCGGGCGAGGACATGACCGCGCTCGGCTTCAATGCCCATGGCGGCAATGGCTGCATCTCGGTGACCAGCAACGTCGCGCCGCGGCTCTGCGCCTCGTTCCAGAACGCCTGCCAGCAGGGCAACTACGCCGAGGCACTGGCGCTGCAGGACAAGCTCGTCTACCTGCACAAGAACCTGTTCCTCGAGAACAATCCCGGCGGCGTGAAATACGCCGCCTCCCGCCTGGGGCTCTGCAACAACGAGTTCCGGTTGCCGCTGGTGCCGATCTCCAGGGCCAACGAAGAGGCGATCGATTTCGCCTTGTCGCACGCGGGGCTGCTGCCCAACTAGCCGAGACCGCTCCGCAAGAGTGGCAAACGGTTTTGCGGTTCGGGCGCGCGACCACTAAGTAAGGCTCATGGCCAAGGCACCCAACAAACCAGCAACGATTTCGACCGGTCCGGTGGCGGAGAACCGCCGGGCCCGGTACGACTATGAAATCCTCGACACGCTCGAGGCCGGCATCGTGCTGACCGGCACCGAGGTGAAGTCGCTGCGCCAGGGCAAGGCGCAGATCACCGAGAGCTATGCCAGCCCCGAGCGCGGCGAGCTGTGGCTGATCAACGCCCACATTCCCGAATACCTGCAGGCCAATCGCTTCAACCACGAGGAGAAGCGGCCGCGGAAGCTGTTGGTCAACAAGAAGCAACTGGCGAAGCTGAGCCAGGACGTCGAGCGCGCCGGCAACACCATCGTGCCGCTGAAACTCTACTTCAACGAGCAGGGCCGGGCGAAGCTGCTGATCGGTATCGGCAAGGGCAAGAAGAGCTACGACAAGCGCGAGACCGAGAAGAACCGCGACTGGAACCGCGAGAAGTCCCGGCTGCTGAAGCACGGCTAGAGCTTCAGGCTTGATGGGCGATCGTTCCACAGCGTGTCACCCCGACGAATGGCCCATTCTGAGCGCTCCGGACCTAGGTGTCGTTGCAGCGAGAGGCATGCGATCTGCTGCAGTTACAGCTCCCTCGCTCCAAAGTCTGACGGACGTACCTCGCCGCTTGCTGGACATGGCCGGACGGCGCGGGTTAGGTAGCGCACAAACAGCAAAGGGGAGCGTCAGGTGACCAGTCCGATCGTGCCGAGCGAGGGTGTTCTTCTGGGGCGAGCCCGCGTGCCGGGCTTTGCATATCCCCGTCTCGTGACGGTTCGCGGCGACGAGGTCGTCGACATCACTGCCCAGGCGGCCCCCACCTCGCGCGACATCGCCGAGCGCGACGACCCGGCGGGCTACGTCGCCGGCGCCGCCGGCAAGCCGGTGGGCAAGCTCGATGCCGTCCTCGCGAACTCCTGGGCCGCAAAGAACGACGCCGCCCAGCCCTCCCTGCTTTCGCCCATCGACCTGCAGGCCGTGAAGGCAGCCGGCGTGACCTTCGTCGTTTCGCTGCTCGAGCGGGTGATCGAGGAGCAGGCGCGCGGCGACAAGGCCAAGGCTGACGAGCTCCGCCGCGACATCCTCGGCCTCATCGGCACCGACCTGAGCCAGCTTGTGCCCGGCTCCGATGCGGCAATGCAGGTGAAGGCCACGCTGATCGCGCGCGGCGTCTGGAGCCAGTATCTCGAAGTGGGCATCGGGCCCGACGCCGAGGTCTTCACCAAGTGCCAGCCGATGGCCTCGGTGGGGTATGGCGCCGATGTCGGCATCCTGCCGATTTCCGAGTGGAACAACCCGGAGCCCGAAGTGGCAATGGTGGTGAACTCCAGGGGCACCATCGTCGGCGCTACGCTCGGCAACGACGTCAACCTCCGCGACGTCGAAGGCCGGTCGGCCCTGCTGCTCGGCAAGGCCAAGGACAACAATGCCTCCGCCTCGCTCGGGCCATTCATCCGCCTGTTCGATGGCAAGTTCACCATCGACACTGTGAAGCAGTCGGACATCGCGCTCGAGGTGAAGGGCGAGGATGGCTTCGAGCTCACCGGCATCTCCAACATGAGCCAGATCTCGCGCTCGCCGGAAGCGCTGGTCGCCTCGGTCATCGGCCGCCATCACCAGTATCCGGATGGCTTCGTGCTCTACCTCGGCACCATGTTCGCCCCGGTGAAGGATCGGGGCGGCGTCGGCAAGGGCTTCACCCACAAGCCGGGTGACGTCGTCTCCATCTCCACCGCCAGCCTCGGCACCCTCTCCAACACCGTCCGCCTCGCCACCGAAGCCGCGCCCTGGACCTACGGCACCAGCCACCTGCTGCGCGACCTGGCGAAGGCCGAACTGCTGTAAGCTCCGCGTCCGCGCCTCTCGTCCTTCGACAAGCTCAGGACGAGGGGCTCATTTCCGCCCACAAGAAGCCCTCATGGTGAGCCTGTCGAACCACCAGGGCATGGTACGAAGGAAACGACCATGACCGAATTGCATCAGAACCTCATCAACGGCGAGTGGGTCGGCAGCGACGGGGCGGACAACATCAATCCGTCCAATACCAACGAGGTGATCGGGGTCTACGCCCGCGCCAGCCAGCAGGATACGCTGGATGCCATCGCCGCGGCGAAGGCGGCGTTCCCGGCCTGGTCGCGCTCGGGCATCCTGCAGCGCTGGGAAATCCTGTCCAAGACCGCGCACGAGATCTTCGCCCGCAAGGCCGAGCTCGGCGAACTGCTGAGCCGCGAGGAGGGCAAGACCCTTGCCGAGGGCATCGGCGAGGCGACCCGCGCCGGGCAGATCTTCGAGTTCTTCGCTGGCGAGGCCCTGCGGCTGACCGGTGAGAGCGTGCCGTCGGTGCGGCCCGGCGTCGGTGTCGAGATGACCCGCGAGCCCATGGGCGTCGTCGGCATCATCACGCCGTGGAACTTCCCCATCGCCATTCCGGCATGGAAGATCGCGCCGGCCCTCTGCTACGGCAACACCGTGGTGTTCAAGCCCGCCGACCTGGTGCCGGGCTGCTCATGGGCCATCGTCGAGATCCTGCACCGCAACGGCCTGCCCAAGGGCGTGCTCAACCTGGTGATGGGCCGCGGCTCCGTCGTCGGCCAGGCGATGCTCGACAGCAAGGACGTCGTCGCCCAGACCTTCACCGGCTCGGTGAACACCGGCCGCCGGGTCGCCGAGGCGAGCGTCAAGCACATGCGCAAGTTCCAGCTCGAGATGGGCGGCAAGAACCCCACCATCGTGCTCGATGACGCGGACCTCAAGGTCGCCGTCGAGACCACGGCGCAAAGCGCGTTCTACTCCACCGGCCAGCGCTGCACCGCGTCCTCGCGCCTGATCGTCACCGAGGGCATCCACGACCAGTTCGTCGCCGCGCTGACCGAGCGCATCCGCAACCTCAAGGTCGGCGACGCCCTCGCCAAGGATACCGATATCGGCCCGGTGGTGGACCCCGGCCAGCTCAAGCAGGACACCGACTACATCGAGATCGGCAAGAACGAGGGCGCGAACCTGGTCGTCGGCGGCGAGCTGCTGCAGCGCGACAACCCCGGCTACTTCCTGCAGCCGGCACTGTTCACCGAAGCCACCAACCAGATGCGCATTGCGCGCGAGGAAATCTTCGGGCCGGTCGCCGCCGTGATCCGAGTGAAGGACTACGAGGAGGCCCTGGCCGTCGCCAACGACACCGATTTCGGCCTCTCGGCGGGTATCGTCACCACCTCGCTCAAGTACGCAACGCACTTCAAGCGTAACGCCGAGGCGGGCATGGTGATGGTCAACGTGCCGACGGCGGGCGTCGACTTCCACGTCCCGTTCGGTGGCCGCAAGGGTTCGAGCTACGGCCCGAAGGAGCAGGGCAAGTACGCCCAGGAGTTCTTCACCCAGGTGAAGACTGCCTACACCGCCGCCGGCTGACCGGCCGCAACTTTCGTCCCGCCGCGCTACGGCCCACTAGGGCGGTAGCGCGGCCGGCCGCCCGGCTACGATCCACATCATAAATGGACATTGCTGCTGACCCTTCCTAAGGTGCTGGCCGAGGAGAGGGGAGATCGGTGGTGGAGGCTGGGTTCAACCCCGCGCTGATGGGCGCCCTGCGCGATCCTGAAGCGGCCGCGGCGCAGCGCCGCTACATCCTCAACCGCGTGGTGATCTACGGGCTGCTCTGCCTGTTCGCCGCGATCTACCTGTTCCCAGCACTGCTGGTGCTGAGCAACGCCTTCCGCAACCCGGCGGAAGTGGCCGCCCATGGCCGCATCGCCATCCCGCAGAGCTTCTCCGTCGAGCCCTGGATCCGCGCCTGGACGAGCGTCTGTGTCACCGGCCGCTGCAACGGCATCCAGCAGAACTTCTACAATTCGCTGCTGATGGTGATCCCGGCGACGCTGTTCTCCACCATGCTCGGCGCCATTGCCGGCTACGTGCTGAGCAAGTGGCGCTTCCGGTGGTCCGAGCTCGTCTACCTGATGATCATCTTCGGCGTGTTCATGCCGGCCCAGACCACGCTGCTGCCCTGGGCGTGGATCCTCGGCAAGCTCGGCCTGTCCAACAACGTGCTGGGCCTGATCATGATCCACTCGATCCAGGGGGTCTCGTTCGCCACGCTGTTCTGCCGCAACTTCTACGCCGGCATCCCCGACGAGGTGATCAAGGCGGCGCAGGTGGACGGCGCCGGCTTCTGGCGCATCTTCCTCAAGGTGATCCTGCCGCTCTCCCCGCCGGTGCTGGCCGTCACGGTGATCTGGCAGTTCACCTCGATCTGGAACGAATACCTCTACGGGATGGTGTTCACGTCGGGCAAACAGCAGCCCATCACCGCCGCCGTCATGGGGGTAGGTACCGGCTCGTCCGCCGCCGCCGTGCTGATCGCCGCCGGCCCGCCGATCCTGATCTACCTGCTGGGCGGCCGCTTCTTCGTCCGCGGACTGACGCAGGGCGCCATCAAGTAAGGTGGATGGTGGGCCCACCAGGACTCGAACCTGGAACCAGACCGTTATGAGCGGTCGGCTCTAACCATTGAGCTATGGGCCCCTGGGCCCGGCTCTTAGCAAGCGCCGGGCGAGGTGGGAAGCGCGGATCAGGCGCTGGTGGTGGTGATGCTGTCCTTCAGCTGCGCCAGTTCGGATTCGGCGCGGAGCGCCCGGTCGCGCCACTCCTCGAGGCTGAGGCCATCGAGGCGGACCGGCTCGACGTATTCCGCGTCGCTGTCCTCGACCGGCGGCGCGCCGGTGACCCTGGCGTGCAGCGCCGCGATGTACTCCGCGTCCTCGGGATGCAGCGTCCCGTTGCCGGCTTCCTCGAGCCAGCGGTTGAGGTCGGCGATGGTGTCCTCGTTCATGCTGCCGGTGGCCAGCAATTCCTTGATCAGCGCTTCGACCTGCACGGGGCTCTCCTTGGTGGTGGTTCTGCGGCGCGAAACTATCGAAAGCCGGCGGGCGTGGAAACCCGTCGCGACAGCGTCACTTCGCCGTGGCGAAGCCGCGGGTCAGAAAGGCGGAGCCGGCGATGCCGAAGCGCCACGGCTGCTCGACCGCCTTGGTGATGCCGATGCGCGGCCCGATCACCACCGGCGGCGGTGCGGCGGTGGCGCGGAAGCTGAACCGCGGATCGGTGAGCAGCAACCCGTCCTCGGCGCCGGTGATATTGAGGGCCTGCCCCACCTTGCCCGGTCCCGAGCAGAGGTCGCGCGGGTTGGCGAGGCCGCGGCGCTCCGCCATTCGCTCGATCCCCCGGGTCGGCTCGAGCGCCCGGATCAGCACCGCGGCAGCCCCGGCGCAGACCAGGTTGAAGCACCAGTGGATGCCGTAGGAACGATAGACGTAGATGCGTCCGGGCCCGAGGAACATCGAGGCGTTGCGCGGCGTCGGGCCACGGAACGAGTGCGAGGCGGGGTCGCTCGGATGGTACGCTTCGGTTTCGGTGATGATGCCGCCCACCCCGTCGAACAGCAGCTCGGCCCCGAGCAGTTCGCGGGCGACGAGCGTCACTTCGCGGGAAAAGAAGGCGTCGAGGTCGGGGGAATCAGGCATTGCCTGCAATGTCGTGCCTGCCCGCCCCGGGCACAAGTCACACGGTGAAATCTGCCGTCTTCAACAGCTTCTCGCGCTTTTCCTGCGCATCCGCCTGAATTCGCGCAGCAGCGATGCGCAGCGTCAGGTTGATCGATTCGCCGGTATTCACCGTGGCGCCACCGATCAGCCCCGAGGCGAGGCTGGCGCTCTTCTCGATATCGGCCCGGGCGTACGCCTTGCGCTTCACGCGCGCTGCTTCGGCCTCGTTGAACAGCGATGGCCGCGGCAGCCAGTTCATGGTGCGCTTCTGAATCTTCATGCGCACAGCGTGCCGGGCGGGCGTGAACGAATTGTTAACACTGGCGGACGCTTGCCTGTAGCTGGCCGGCGTGAACACTGTGCCGCAACAAGGAGAGCACCATGGCGGACTCGCTGAAATTCGGCACCAGCGGCCTGCGTGGCCTCGCCACCGACCTCGTCGGCAATGCCGCCCGGCGCTATGCCGCCGCCTTTGTCCGGCACCTGCAGGCAACGGGGCAGGGGGGCTCCGGCAGGGTTTACCTGGCGCGCGATCTCCGCCCATCGAGCCCGGCGATCCTGCGCGACTGCGCGGTGGCCGTGCGGGCAGCGGGGCTGGAACCGGTGGATTGCGGCGTGCTGCCGACCCCGGCGCTGGCGCTGCATGCCATGGCGCTGGGCGGCGCGGCCATCATGGTGACGGGCAGCCACATTCCGGCCGATCGCAACGGCCTGAAATTCTACGTCCCCACCGGCGAGATCTCGAAGGCGGACGAGGCGGGGATCGCCTCGGCCCTGACAGAGGACGTTCCCGACGGGCCGGCGAGCGCCACCGACGCGTACCCGCAGGCCGGCGACCGCTACCGCCAGCGCTACCGGGGCCTGCTGGGGACCGAGGCGCTGCAGGGCTGGCGCATCGGCGTGTTCGAACATTCCTCGGTGGCCCGCGACCTGCTGGTGTCGCTCCTCACCCGCGCCGGCGCCGAGGTGATCCGGCTCGGTCGCTCGGAGGCGTTCGTGCCGGTCGACACCGAGGCGTTTTCTGATGCGGTGTTCGCCCCCCGCATGGAGTGGATCGCCCGGCACCGGCTCGACGCCATCGTCTCTACCGACGGCGACGGCGACCGCCCGCTGGTGATCGATGCCGCCGGCGAGTTCGTGCGCGGCGACGTGCTGGGCATGGTCGCGGCGCACTTCGTCGGCGTTTCGAAGGTGGTGACGCCGGTCACCTCCAACTCGGCCATCGAGGGCGTCGGCTGGTTCACCGAGGTCGAGCGCACCCGCGTCGGCTCGCCCTACGTCATCGCCGGCATGGCGAAGCTGGGCGCGGCGGGCGCCGTGGCTGGCTTCGAGGCCAATGGCGGCACCCTGCTCGGGAGCGATGTGGTGGTCGACGGCCATCCGCTCACGGCCCTGCCCACCCGCGACGCCGTGCTGCCCATCCTGGCGGTGCTGGCGACGGCGCAGCGCCGGGGGGTGTCGCTCGCCGGCCTCGTGCAGTCGCTGCCGGTGCGCGCGGCGCGCAGTGACCGGCTGGCCGAGGTGCCCGGCGAGCGGAGCGTCGAGCTGCTCCGCCGCCTCGCCGAAGAGCCGGGCTACGCCGCGCAATTCTTCGCCCCGGTCGGCGAGGTGCAGACGGTGTCCAGCATCGACGGCCTGCGCTTCGGCCTCGTCTCCGGCGACACCGTGCACTACCGTGCCTCCGGCAACGCCCCCGAACTCCGCTGCTACGTCGAGGGCATCACGCCCGAACGGGCGGACGAGCTGCTGCAATGGGGACTGGACGCCGCGGCGGCGGTGGTGCGGGATCAGGGAGGACAGGATGCCCAACGGTGACAGGACGCAGCGGCTGGCGGTGCTGATCGACGCCGACAATGCTTCGGCGAAGATCGTCGACGGGCTGTTCGAGGAAATCGCCACGATCGGCGAAGCCAGCGTACGGCGCATCTACGGCGACTTTTCCGGCACGCGCTCCAAGGCTTGGGCGGACGTGCTCGCCAGCTACGCGATCATCCCGCAACAGCAGTTCGCCTACACGACCGGCAAGAATGCCTCCGACATCACCTTGGTGATCGACGCGATGGACCTGCTGCATTCAGGCCGCTTCGACGGCTTCTGCCTTGTCTCGTCCGACAGCGACTTCACCCGCCTCGCCGCGCGCATCCGCGAGGAAGGCGTCGACGTCTACGGCTTCGGCGAACAGAAGACTCCCGAGAGCTTCCGTCAGGCCTGCCGCCGCTTCATCTACACCGAAAACCTGCTGCCACAGCAACCGCGGAAGGCAGGAGAGGTCGAGGCGCAGGCGCCGCTTGCACCGCCGCAGAATGCCGCCGACCTCATTCGCCGGGTCATCATCGAGATGGAGAGCGAAGACGAATGGGTGAGCCTCGGCCTGCTGGGCACACAGCTGCTGAACCGCTACCCCGACTTCGACCCGCGCACCTACGGCCACAAGAAGCTGAGCGACCTGGTCAGGAGCCTCCCCCGCTTCGAGCTGCAGAAGGGCGAAGGCGGCCATCTGCGCGTCAGGCGGCTCAGGTCTGCGACCGGCAAATCAGCTGATGCAAAGTCCCAGAAGCCGAAAGCCTGAAACTACTCCCGCGCCACCACGAAGGCCGCGGCGCTGGCCATGATCGTTGCCGCGATGCGGTTGAGGTTGCGCAGCGCGCGGGCGGAGGAGAAGAAGTCGCGGGCGGCGGCGGCGAGCCCCGCATAGGCGCAGCCGATGATCAGCAGCACCGCCACGACGATCGCCACCAGTTCCGAGAAGCCCAGCACCGTGATCGGCCGGTCGAGCGGCACCACGGTGGGCAGCAGGGCGAGGTAGAAGACGATGGTCTTGGGGTTGCCCATGGTCAGCATGAACCCCGAAAGGAAGGTCTTCCAGGCGCTGCCGTCCTTCCGCGCGCCGATCTGCTCGGAGCCGGGCTTGGCGCTCCAGAACTGCCAGGCGATGTAGAGCAGGTAGAGCGCGCTCGCCCACTTGATGACCACGAAGACCGGGCCGAACCAGGTCGCGATCGCGGCGAGCCCGAACAGCGCGAAAACCAGGTAGGCGAGGTCGCCCGCGAGGATGCCGAGCACCATCGGAAACGCCGCGCCAAAGCCGCCGCCCAGCGCCCGCCCGACGACGGCGGCGACGCCCGGCCCCGGCACGAGGACGGCGATGGCATAGGCGACGGTGAAGGCGGAGAGGGTGAACAGGTCCATGCAGCGGCTCCCGGGCAAGGGCGGCGCTATCTACCCGGTTAGGGCAGGCGGCTCAAGCGCTCCCGGATCAGTTCGTAGAAGCCGTCCGCATCGCCCGAGCGGAGGACGTGCACGTTGCGGGCCCGGCCGGTGACGCCCCAGTAGTCGGCGACCGTCATGCCCACGGTCAGCTCGCTCGCGGTCTCGATCACCACGTTGATGTGCCGCCCCTGGAACAGCTCCGGCTGCAGCAGGTAGGCGATGACGCAGGGGTCATGCAGCGGCGCCCCCTGGCTGCCGTACTTGTTGAGGTCGAACCGCTCCGAGAAGCTCAGCATCTGGTGCACGGCGTTGCCGGCCTTGTTGCCGATCGAGCGGATGCCCTCGAGCCGCTCGGGCGTGGATTGCATCTGGTGCGTCAGGTCCAGCGGCGCCATCACGATGGGGATGCCCGAGCGCAGCACCACGTCGGCGGCCTCCGGGTCGACATAGATGTTGAACTCGGCCGCCGGGGTGATGTTGCCACCCTCGAAATAGCCGCCGCCCATCATCACGATCTCATTCACCCGCTCGGCGATCGCCGGCTTCTTTACCAGCGCCATCGCGATGTTGGTGAGCGGCCCCAGCGTGCAGAGCGTGATCGTCCCGGGCTCGTGCGCCATCAGCGTGTCGATGATGAAGTCGACGCCGAACTGCGGCTCGAGCTGCTGGGTGGGAGGCGGCAGGTCCGGTCCGTCGAGGCCGGTATCGCCATGCACGTGCTCGGCGGTGACGAGGTGGCGTCGCAGCGGCCGCTCGCAGCCGGCATACACCTTGATGTCCGTGCGTCCCGAGAGTTCCACCACCTTCAGCGCGTTGCGGGCGTTCTGCGCCAGCGACACGTTGCCGGCCACCGCCACGATGCCGAGGATGTCGAAATCCTCCGGCGAGGCCAGCGCCATCAGCAGCGCCACCGCATCGTCCTGGCCGGGATCGGTGTCGATGATGATCTTGCGTTGCATGGACTAGGCCCCCGGGCGGCAGTGTTTGAGTCGGCGCGCACTATACGGGGGCCTCCTGCCGCCGTCGATGCGAGCGGAACGGGCGCCGCCCACCCGCGTTTCGTCCCGCCAAAGAGGGGAGCGCGTCCTTTGCCCAGCAGGAGAAGTGGACCGAGCCGCGCCGTCATGCGTGAGGTGGCCCGCACCAATTTCGAGCGCGTTCTCGGCACTGCCTCGCAGATGGCGATCGTGCTGATCGGCGCCGTGGTGACGCTGGTGGCCTTTCACGCGGCGCAGGTGATTCTGGCGCCGGTGCTGCTCGCCATCGTGGTCGGCCTGATGTTCGGCCCCCTGGCCGACATGATGGAGGAACGCGGCGTTCCAGAGGCCATCTCGGCCGGCATCGCCGTGCTGATCCTCGTCCTGATCCTGATCGCCGGCGGCTTCCTGTTCTACGTGCCGTTGTCCGAATGGGCGGGCCGCATTCCCGGCATCTGGGCCCGGTTGCAGGACGAGCTGGCGAACCTCAAGGAGCCGATGGAATCGCTCGGCGCGCTGCAGGACCAGCTGAAGAGCGTGCTCGGCTCCGACCAGGCCATGGAAGTGAAGGTCGAGGACAGTTCGACCGTCACCGGCATCGCCATGCTGGCGCCGATGATCATCGCGCAGGTGCTGATCTTCCTCGTCTCGCTCTACTTCTTCCTCGCCACGCGTGAGCGGATCCGCATCGCCACCCTGTCGCTCTGCGTCAGCCGGCGCATGCGCTGGCGCACCGCCCACGTGTTTCGCGACGTCGAGCAGAAGGTCTCGAAGTACCTCCTGACCATCACCATGGTGAACATCGGCGTGGGCGTGGTGGTGACCGGGCTCATGTGGGCCATCGGCATGCCCTCGCCGATCCTCTGGGGCGCGCTCGCGGCCGTGATCAACTACATTCCCTATGTCGGGCAGGCCTTCATGGCCCTCGTGCTGTTCGTCGTTGGGCTGTCGACCACGGGCGATCTCGGCGGCGCGATGCTGCCGGTGGTGCTCTACTGGGCCGTGAACTTCGTCGAGGGCAACTTCGTCACGCCCAATTTGCTGGGCCGGACGATGACCATCAACCCGTTCATGATCTTCCTGTCGCTGACCTTCTGGCTCTGGGCGTGGGGGCCGATCGGGGGCCTCATCGCGGTGCCATCGCTGTTGATCCTCTATTCGATGGCCACCCACATCCTGCCCTCCAGTGCCGTCGCCCCGCGCCGAAGCCGGCGACTGGTAAGCCGCAAGGCGACCCAGGATACCGCCGAGAGCGAGGCGGCGGCGCCCGAACCGGCCGCAGCGGTCACTGCCAGGCCACCGTCGCGCAAGCGCGGAGCGGAAGTCGCTGCGCCCTAGGCGCAGGGCACCTGCCCATGCGTCTGCCTTGACGGAGGACGCAGCGCCGCCGCACAGCTAGCGTCCTTACCGAGGAAACCGGAATGGCCGGCGAGATCACCCACGCAGTCGAGGCAGCGGCACATGGCGGCATCGATCTGGTGCAGATCGTGGCGCTGCTCGCCGCCGGTGTGATCGCAGTGCCGATCTTCAAGCGGCTGGGGCTGGGCT